>WQRI01000012.1 GCA_009786825.1 Bacillota bacterium | reverse complement strand
GGCGCAAGCATTGGTGGCTCTCACGCGGCGGCTTTTGGTTTAGAGTGGACAAGCAGTTGTGGTGGGCAAGTAGTAGAGTTTTTAGGTGGTGAAAACGGCAATAGGGGTAATGTGGTGCAATTAAGGGCACTTGGTGCGGGTATTGTTTTAATTACGGCAACCCACCCACAAACAGAATTCTATGCGACATTTACAATAGTAGTAGATGAAGCAAGGCTAGATAGTGTAGAGATTTTGGGGGATAGGGTTGTTAGAAATGAGACTGCAATGCTAATTCCGCTAGAGTATACAGACGGCGTTTATACGCTTTCTAGCGTAGCAGCAAGGCAATCTTTAGAGCTTAGCCTAAATGTAATTTCGCACGGAAATGTCGCAACAGACTTTGTGTGGAGCACAAGTGATAGCAGCATAGTAAGTATAGTTGGGGGCGAGAGTGGTAACAAAATCACAGACAGAAACGGCCTAATAACTGTATTACCATACGGCGTAGGCAGAGCGGTGATACGCGCGGTGTCGAGTATAGACGACAGTATCTACGCAGAGTTTGTAATATTTGTAACGCGCGGCAGCGCAAGTTGTGCAATACAAGACGGCATACTAGACTTGCCAACTATAGCGGAAGGTTATGTGAGAGTTATATTTGTGTGCGAGCATTATTTTGGCGCGGCAAGAATGAGCCACACAGATATGAGTTTAGAGTATGCGTTAGAGTTTGTGTTGCCGCAGTTGCAAGTAGATATATACGGCGCGATATTCCACGGCTGGAGTTTATCTAGGGGTGGCGAGTTGTTAGAGACTTGCCCAGAAACAGAGCAATTACTACTGCCATTACATCTACTAGATATCGAAAACGGCGCAGACACAATTCTACTTTTCGCTGTATGGTACATACCTTACATTCCATCAGACAACAACGGCTCTAACCTAGCCCGTAACATAATAATCGGCACACTTTCAGTAGCAGGCGTAGGCGCAGCCGGCACCGCGGGCTATATCGCCCAAAGCAAGATTAGAGCGCGCAGAAATAGCGAAGCAAACGAGTGGGGAATGGACTAATTATCAGGTATCAAGTAACAAGTAACAATTAACAAGTGTTACATCCGCTTGCGCGGGGAAAGATTTACTTACAAATTGCGCGAAAGTGGAAATGCTAACTGTTCAAATGTAAAAGCGTTTAATGGTTTGCAACCATTGTTCATTGTTAACTGTTCATTGTTCATTAACAAAAAAGTCGTACGGGAAATTCCGTACGGCTTTTTTTGTTGCTTTTGTTGGCGTTTTGATATAAACTGTAGTTGTGTAAAGAAAATTTACAAAAAATTACAATAATCGACAAAATGCGGGGAAAGGGTTTGGTAAATGTATTTTGCTGGTGATATAGTTTGGGCGAAAAGATATGGCGGTGTAATTGATTTTGCTGTTTGATGTTTGGTTGTAGGTAAGCGCGAGAGCCTGAACTTGTTTAGGTTTTGTGATAGGTTTGATTTGCTTTAGGGTGTTGGGGAAGCGCAAAGTTGTTGATGTGTGTAAGTGTTGGGTAAGCGCGGGGGAGTGCAAAAGTTTAATTTAAATTTTTTTATAGAGTTGTTTTTAGCAACTTAAGGAGGGTAAAATGGAAAATAGCGAAAACATTTACGAATTGAAAAAAGGGGATTTTGCGGTTACAATACTGCGCTTGTACCGGGCTATACTAACTAGGCACAAGCGGTATAACAGCATTGCTGAGACAGAGTCGTTAACTAGAAATTACCGCAGGCCGCCGATGGATTCTATGTTAAAGGTGATACACTTTTTGGCGCGCAGAAACGAAGCGAAAGAGATTGCCGGGAAGGTTGAGGCTGCTGTTAAAAAGGTTGATAAAGATTATTTTTTAAGAAATAGGTATATAAATTTTATGGCTGGCGAGGATTTGAAAAAGCGATATGGCATAGAGCATACTTCGCGGGTTTATCGCGAGATAGACAAGCGGCTTAATGTGTTGGAGGACGAGTTGGCTAAAGTGAATATAACTTGGAAAGTTTTTGCTGAGTGTGAGTCTTCTATTGGGGGCGACATTAGGGATTCTGTTGCTATGAACGTTAATGTTTATGGGGTTAAGGGTTTTTATAGGGGAATTATGGACGAGACTTATGTGGAGGATACGGCCTCGCATTCGTGCGGACCGGGCAGATTTCGTAGGGACGGCTTGCCTAACAGAAGTTATACAGACCCAAATAGTCCGTGGAATAGGCGACGTAGTGAGAGAGATGGTGCGGGTGGCGTGAGTGGTAGTGCAAGTGGAAGTGGTGTAGGCGGTGGTGCAACTGGAAGCGGTAGTGGTTCGGGTGCAAGCGGTGGTAGTGCGAGTGGAAGCGGTGCAAGCGGTGGGGCTAGCGGAAGTGGTGCAAGCGGTGGGGCTAGCGGAAGTGGTGCAAGTAGTGGCGCGGGCGGGGGTAGCAATAACAAAAAAGATGAGTCTAAGCCGGGTGGCTCTGAAGAGGATATGATGTAATGATTAAAAAAGGAAAATTTGGTATAGCAGTAATAAAGCACTATAGGGCTATAATGAAGCGTGCCGAGCGCTACGACAACATTTTAAAGGCAGAGCAGGTTAAAAGAAACTACAGAAAGTGCGCGATGGAAGTAATGCTTAAGATTATTCAGTTAATTGCGGTAAGGGACGAGGCGAAAGAAATTGCCGAGGCTGTTAGTGGCGCATTACAAAAAGTGGACACAGACGACTTGCTTAAGAATAGGTTTTTACATAATATGCGCGTATCTGATTTGGCTTGCGGGCGGGGACACAAATATATAAAGCGGGTGTATAGGCAGATAGAAAAGCAGTTGCAGTTGTTTGAGCGCGAGTTGTCTGCTAACGGGATAAACTGGCGCAAGTTTTCTGTTTGCGAGTCTAGCATTGCTGTGGATATTAGGCGTAGGCTTGGCGTGCCGTTAGACAAGCATTAGGTGCTTTAGTGCGTGGCTAGTGCGTGGCTAGTAGGGTTTGTTGGTAATAGAGATTAGGTGCTTAGTAATAGATATCATCATCTTCATCTTCAAAGTAGTAGTCGTCGTAATATGGACGGCGTTTTTTTGGTGGCTTTTTGTGGTTTTGCTGATATTTTTTAGACGGGCGGAATATCAAAAACACGATAACAAGGGCGGGCAAACAAATTGCAAGAATAAGCAAAATTTGAGATATATTGCCCGGCACGGATGGGAAAAGTGTGTTTGGCGGGTAGTTATCTGGCGAGCGTTGAAAACCATCTATAAAGCGCTGGTTTACGTAGCCGCTTATGGTGTCTGTGTTTATATAATACCAAATTGGCAGGTCTTCTTTTTCTATACCTAGGTTTTCTGGGCTTGCAATTACAAAGCCTATTGCGTAGACTTGCACGTTTATGTTTGGCGAGAAGGCAAGCTCTCTGGCTGATACGGTGGGTTGTTCTCTTATGGTTGCGCCGCTTAAAACTGTTATGCGTGTTAGGGCTGGCGGGCTGTCTGCAAGAGAGAAGCGCGTGCGGTCTGCTAGATTGTTTTGTGTGTTAAAGATGTAGAATAGGCTTCCGTTAATTAGTATGCGCGTGCGCTCGAACACGCTTGTGTCGTAGATTAGGTGGTTGCCGCGCGAGAGATAAAACGCAAAAACTTGCACGCCGCTTATGTTTCTGTATATGCGGGTGTCATCATCTAGCGCGACTAGAATAGTTCCGTTTTGGAGCGTAGAAGCGCTTGCAGTTTTAGAAGTGGCGGGCAGTAGCAAGATAAAATAAATAGGTAAAATTAGCATTAGAAAAAATGCCGTTACAATAAAGCGTTTTGAAAGGCGTTTTAAAAAGTTATTTCGCATTAGATTTATTATACAACAAATTGCATTAAGAAAAATAAGATAGAATGCCTTATTATGACTTTTTTTGGAAAATAGGTTTTTTTGGGTGGACAAGCCTTAAATTTAAACAAATTAGTGTAGTGTGCGAGAGATTTTAAAATAGATTTTGCAAAAGGTTCATTGCAAATTAAAGTGGGAAGAAAATGAATGAGCGAATTAAAATTGATTAAAAAACTTGCTAAGATAGACAAGCGGTTAGCAGAGTTAAGAAAACCTTGCGCGCTATCGTTATATAACAGTGGCGAGCGGGTACATAAAAAGCAGTTAGAGTTTCATAAAAGTTTTAAGCGCAACAGGTGGGTTTTTGGTGGGAATCGTTCTGGTAAAACGGAATGTGGGGCTGTTGAAGCGCTTTGGTTATGTTTGGGCATACACCCTTACAGACAAAACAAAGATAATGTTAGCGGGTGGGTTGTGTCTGTATCTACGCAGGTACAGCGCGATGTTGCCCAAAAAAAGATTTTGCATTATCTAAACAAAAAGCATATTATCGAGATAAGTATGATTAGTGGCAGGCGCGACTACCCCGAGGGTGGCGTTATAGACTATATTGTTTTGCGTAACTCTTTTGGTGGGAGAAGCACGCTTGGGTTTAAGAGTTGTGACCAAGGTAGAGAGAAGTTTCAGGGCGCGTCATTAGATTTTGTTTGGTTTGATGAAGAGCCATCTGAGGATATTTACAACGAGTGTAAGATGCGCGTGTTAGACAAAAAGGGCTTGCTGTTTGGCACTATGACGCCACTAAAAGGCTTGACATTTGTACACGATGTTATTTATTTAAACAAGTTTGCGGACTCGGAAGTTGAATATTTTAGTTTTGAATGGGCGGACAATCCGTTTTTGTGCGAGAGTGAGATTAAGCAGTTCTCTAGCGGTATGTCGGAAGACGAACTTGAGACGCGGCGCTTTGGCAAGTTTAAGAGTTTTAGCGGGCTTGTTTATCCCGAGTTTTGCGAGCGCGAAAATGTTATAGAGCCTTTCGATGTGCCGCGCGAGTGGTACGATATTATTAGTATAGACCCGGGGCTTAACAATCCGCTTGCTGCACATTTTTATGCGTTAGATTTTGATGGCAATATTTACGTTGTTTACGAACATTATGAGGCAGGTCGGGATATTTGCCATCATTCTAATAAAATTAAAGAGATATGCAAAAAGTTGAACTGGCACATAGGGTTTGGGGGTAGGTATGATGCGCTGATAGATAGCGCGGCGTCTCAGCGGACGTTGGCAAGCTCTAAGTCTGTTGCAGAGTTGTTTTACGAGCGGGGCATTAATGTTAATACCAATATAAACAAAGATGTTTTTTCGGGAATTGCGCGGGTTAAGAGCGCGCTTAAAAATGGCGATGGCGTGCGCCGTTTGTTTATTTTTAAAAATTGCGTAAATATGATTAGAGAGCTTAAAGGTTATAGGTGGGGGGTGGGGGATAGCCCCGTAAAGTCGGACGACCACGCGCTTGATAATTTGCGCTATTATATTATGAGCAAGCGAGAAAACAAGCCAAGCAAGAGAGAGCGAAGCGCAGTTCAGCGAGATAAAGAGCGACTGATTAGAGCAAACAAAAGAAAAAAGTAATTGATTCGATTTTAAGGCTAATTAATTTTCTCTCGGTTGTTCGCTTTGCGAACAAAGGTTCGAAAATTAAATTGCCTAAAATCAATCGACTTAAAGGAGTAATTTTATTTATGAATGAGAGTACAAAAGAAAATGCGAATAAGGCAGATAAATCGGATAAGGCGGACAAAGCGAGTGAGGGCGGGGGGTTAGATTATTTGCAAGAGCAGATGTTTAAAAAGGCTGTGGGCTTTTCGTATGAAGAGGTGGTGGAAGAGTTTGTGGTTAAGGACGGCGCAGAAGTTTTAACAAAAAGAAAGGTTACTACAAAGCAAACGCCGCCCGATGTTTCTGCCGCTAAGATTGTAATTGAGACTGGGGGCGGGGACGATATTGATAATTTAAGCGAGGCTGAGTTGGTCGCGCTGAGAGAGAGAGTTTTACAAGAGATTAAAAAAAGTGTAAAGTGTAAAATGTAAAGTGTAAAGTGGTTACACCCGCTAGCGCGGGAAAGATTTATTTTGCAATATAAAAGGAGAAAAAATTATGTCTAAGATGAGATTAGAAAAAGGGTTTTATCCGCTATCGTGCGAGTTGGGGCTTTGCAGGGGTAGGGGAGATTATGTTATTAAGTTTAATAATTTAGCACACGGCAGTTTTATTTATATTTGCGAGAGTTGTGCAAAAGAGTTAAAGGGGTTGCTTTGTGGTGTTACCGGTGGCTGTAAATGTAAGCCAGAGCGAAAGGCTAGGACTAGAAGTGCGCCAGACAAAAGTGAGAGTGTGGCTAGCCGTGCAAGAAAGAAAAGCATTTGCGAAAAATGTAAGAATGCACTAGAGAGTGAAGCCGTAAAAGAAGCGCTTAAGAGTGAAGCGCCACTAAAAAAACTACCTACAGCAGAAGCGCCGACAAAAGTAAAGGCTAGTAAAAAAAGGGGGAAAATAGATGAGTGATATAGTAGATGAAAAGGTTGTTAGTGAAAAACTATTAGATATGGCGGACACACTAGAGCAAACCTTTTACGAAGATTTGGTAAAGGAAGTGCGGGACGACTTTTTAAACAGGCAAAAAGAGCGCCGAGTGTTTGATAGTCAGTGGCAACTTAATATGAATTTTTTAATCGGCAACCAGTATACTAACGTGCATAAAAATGGCGAGGTGGAGGCTTCTAGTCGTGTGTTCGATTGGCAAGAAAGGGAAGTGTATAACCACATAGCGCCCATTGTTGAGACGCGCCTTGCGCGACTTGGGCGTGTAAGACCCCTGATGAAAGTCTTACCTGCCTCTAACACGGATAGCGATTTATACACAGCAAAACTATCAACCAACGTATTGCACTCGGCATACTCTAAACTTAAAGTAGACCAAGCGATTAACGCGGCTACGATGTGGTCGGAAGTATGCGGAACTGCGTTTTACAAAACTGCGTGGAACAGCAGAAAGGGTCGCATTGTAGGCTATACGGACGACGGGTTTGCTATTAACGAGGGCGAGATAGAAGTGTCTGCAATTCCGCCGTTCGAGATTTATCCGGACAGCAATTTGTCTAGTATGGCAGACTTACGAAGCATAATACACGCAAAGGCTTATCACAAAGATTTGATAAATGATATTTGGGGCGTGGAAGTAGAGGGCGAGGACGTTGATGTTTTTACGCTTGATAATGTTAATGTTTTGGGCGGGTTTGGCTATTCTAGTTTTATACCTAAACTTTCTAAATCTACCAAGTCAGAGCATTGTGTTGTGATAGAGCGCTACGAAGTGCCATCTAAAAAGTATCCGCAAGGCAGGCTTGTTATAATTGCAAAAGACAAGTTGCTCTACGTTGGCGAGTTGCCGTTTATCAACAAAGACGACAACAAAAGGGGGCTTCCATTTATAAGGCAAGCGTCTGTAAATATGCCGGGTTCTTTTTGGGGAACTTCTGTGATTGAGCGCACAATACCCATTCAGAGAGCCTACAATGCGGTTAAAAATCGCAAATTAGAATTTTTGAACCGAATAGCAATGGGCGTATTAACGCTAGAGGACGGAAGTGTTGATGTAGAAAATTTAGAGGAAGAGGGGTTGTCGCCGGGTAAAGTTTTGGTGTATCGCCAAGGTGCAAGACCACCGCAGATGATGGATACGGGGCGCGTGCCGGCAGAATTTTCTCACGAGGAAGACAAGTTGATTAACGAGTTTGTGGCGGTGTCTGGCGTGTCTGACTTGATGAAGCGAAGCGCCGTTGCTTCTAATATTAACAGCGGTGTTGCTATGCAACTTTTGATAGAGCAAGATGATACGCGCCTATCAATTACGGCAGACAGCATACGCGAAGCGATAAGGGGCGTGGGTGAACATATACTGCGCCTTTACAAACAGTTTGCTAATGTGCAGAGAATGTCGCGAATAACGGGCAAGGGCGGTGATGTTCAACTTTATTACTGGACAAGCTCTGAACTTAGCATTAACGAGATTATTTTTGAGACAGAGAACGAACTTAATAACTCGCCCGCTCAGCGCAGAAATATGGTTTTCGAACTTTTTAAAGCGGGGCTTTTGCACAACGAAGCGGGCATACTTACAGATGAGATGCGCGTGCGCGTGTTGGATATGCTAGGCTTTGGCGGTTGGGAAAACGGGCAAGATTTATCTACAATGCATATTCGCCGCGCGGCTAAAGAAAACTTACTGCTTCAAAGCGGTGTATTCGCGCCAAGTGAGATAGATGAACACCAACTGCATATAGCAGAACACACGCGCTTTATGCTAAGCGGTGATTATGAAGAACTAATCCAAAAATCACCCCACATAGAAGAGTTTTTCTTAGAACACCTTCGTATGCACAAAAAATACAAAGCACTAGAACTACAAACCCTAATGCAAATGGAAATTTAGAAAAAGTACGCGTGGGGAATTTTTGTTAGAGAAACGATTTAAAATACATAGGAAAAAAAGGAGAAAAAAATTATGAGTGAAGTTTTATTAGAGCAACCTGTTAGATTTGTTAGGGCAGGGGGAAGTAAGATTGTTGAGGCTGCTAGAGGGCAGATAGATACGGGTTCTAATAGTGTTGGTGGCGGGCAAGGCGATGTACACGGCAGTGGCAAGGAATATGGCTACGAGAGTTGTGAGAGCCGCGGTAAGAGTGGTGGCTATGAGAGTTGTGAGAGCCGTGGTGATAGTGGTGGCTGTGAGAGTGACGCTTTGAAGTCTGACCAGCAAGATACAAAAGAGAAAACCTTTGGGAAGTTTAAAGATGCAGAGGCGCTGTTTCGAGCGTATCAGTCTTTAGAGAGCGAGTTTACTAAAAAGTCGCAAAGGCTGAGCGCGCTTGAAAAAGAGTTGGCGAGTGGTGAGAGTGTTGGCGCTGAGAGAAGTGCTGTAGCGGGGGATACGCAGGACGCTGCCCCTCTGCCGTGGCACGATGAGAGTTGGCAAAATAGTGTTGATGCGTTTTTACTAAAGCACCCAAAGGCTGTAGGTTTGTCTGCAGAAATTGCTAAAGAACTTGTTAATGAAAGCGAATTTGCAAGCGGCGCTAATGCGCTTGAAGTTGCGTATTCGCGCGTTTTAGATAGGCTTTACGCCCCTAAAAACGATGTTGCAAACGATGAGAGTTTTTTAGAGGAATATATCTACAACAATGACTTGGTTAAATCTCGAGTTATTGCAGATTATTTAAATGAGATTTCGCAGATGAGTGCGCCCGCTACAATATCAGGAAGTGGCGGGGAAATTTCGGCTTTGCCACCCAACAGACCAAAGTCTGTTTTTGAGGCTGGCAAAATGGCATTAGATTTTTTTAGAAGGTACTAGAATGTTAAATGGTAAATGCTAAATGTTAAATGGTTACAAACATTATTTACAAAACGTCTCAACAGCCGACTAGTTGTATTCTTTTTGCAAAAGCAATAAATTTTATCCGCGCTAAGCGGTGAAGCCATTAAACATTTAACATTTAACATTAAAAATTTGAAAAACAAAAGAAAAGGAGAAAAATTATTATGGTAAATTTTACTACGGCAGAAAACGCGTTAAAAAGTTTTTATTTAGACGCGGTTACAAATCAGTTAAATACAAATGCTAATCCGTTTTTAGCAAGGATAAAGCAATTAGAGAGTGATGTTTGGGGTAAGGACATTCGCAAGTTAGTGTCTTACGGAATTAATGGTGGTATTGGCGCTGGGCTTGAAGATGGCGAGCTTCCAAAGGCTAACCCAAACAAGTATGCGCAGTTTGTGCTTACGCTTAAAAACCTTTATGGTACTATAGAGATTACAGACAAAGCGATAAGGGCTAGTGAGAATAACGCGGGCGCTTTTGTTAATTTACTTAACGCAGAGATGGAAGGGCTTGTGCGCTCTAGCGCGCTTAACTTGGGGCGTATGCTTTTTGGAAATGGCTCTGGTATACTTGGAAGTGTTAGTGAAGTTATAAGCCCGACTGCTTTTAGAGTAAGCAACATACATAACTTTTTGGAAGGGCAGGTTTGCGAGGTTTACTCTGGCGGGGCGCGCGTTGCGGGCATTAACACAATGGAAATTATTGCGATTGACAGGCGTGATAGCATCATTCACGTTTTGGCAAGCGGCTCTACTGCGGGTGTTGTTGTTGGCACAGATATTGTTATACAAGGCTCTCACGGGTTAGAACTAACGGGCTTAGAAGCAATTTTTGACACTTCTAGAGATTTGTACGGGCTAGAGCGAAGCACTTATAGGTGGTTGTCGCCTTACGAGACGGCGGCAGACGGCGGTGCGATTTCTGAGATTCAGATGCAATCTGCTATAGACTTTTTAGATGAAAACTCGGCATCTCAAGTAGACTTTATACTATGTTCTAGCGGGGTTAAAAGGGCGTACCAAGAGTATTTGTCTAGTTTTAAGCGCAACATAGACATTATGAATTTAGAGGGCGGCTATAAGGCAATCTCTTACAACGGCATACCTGTTACGTCAGATAGGTTCTGCCCGCGAAACACGATGTATTTATTGAACAGCAAAGAGTTTAACCTACATCAGTTGTGCGACTGGCAATGGTTGCAGGGCGAGGACGGGCGCATAATAAAGCAACTAGAGCGCAGACCAATCTACACGGCTACGCTTGTTAAGTATGCAGACTTAATCTGTAACAAGCCAGTAGGTCAGGCTAGAATAATAGGAATAACGGAAAGGTAGTTGGACAATGTACAAGTAACAATTAACAAGTAACAATTAACAGGTAACAAGTTTTTCGAATAGCAAACAATAAATTTTTACAACTTGCGCGCTGTTAACTGTTAAAACGTAGGGCATATTACGAGTTTAACACTTGTTACTTGTTACCTGTTAATTGCCAATTAGTATTATGAATAATCATTTAGTTTATATACAAAACGATTTGTTTGATGTATCAAGTAGGATAAAAGAAATAGATTCGGGTTATTTCGTTGTGTATAACGCGCGTGAGAGTCGGTATGAGGTACACCATAGCGGGCAGTATGGAAATACGCTTGCTTTGGTTGTGCCTTATAGTAAACTAGATGCGAGAACAATTTTGCTAACTAATAAAAGCCGTGTAGAAAATAAAGCACGGCTTTTAAAAGAAATGCAAAAGCACAACGAACAACTCGGATACTTTGAGTAGTTTTAAATGTTAAGTGTTAAATTTTAAATGGTTAAACTCATTAGATGCGTTTGCTTTTGTACAGTTAACATCTTTGCCCGCGCTAGCGATACAACAATTTAACATTAAACATTTAGCATTTAACATTAAAAAAAGGGAATTGATATGACGGTTAGAGAATTAATAAGAAATGCGGCAGAAAAGTTGCAGTTAAATGATGCTGTTGGGGTGACGCATTTGCCGCCCGGTCAGGGTTTTGGTTGCCGTGATGTGCCAGAACTTCTTACCGCAACTAATAGGGTTTTGCAAGAGATTGCCGCCGTTTATTCTCCGCTTAAAGCGAGAGAGCAGTTTGATGTTAGGGATAATAGGATAGAAATTGCAAGTTTGCAACATAGGCTACTTAATATTTTAAGCATAAAAACAACTGGTGGGGCGAATGTGTCGTACCGCGTTTTTCCAGACCACATAGCCCTTGCAAACGGGCGGTGCGAAATTATATACACCTATCCGCTAGCCACGCTTGGCTTAAACGATAGCGTGCCTACTTGGTTTGGCTTAAGCGTAAACGGGATAGGACACGGCATAGTATCCGAATTTTGTTTGGCGGGTAGCAGGTTAGACGAACACTTTATATGGGATAGAAAGTTTAGAGATTATCTGCGCATAGCAACAAGAAAGAAGTCTGAGATAAGAGTGAGACGGCGAAAATGGCTTTAACCAAATTACAAATTATAAATTACAAATTACAAATGTTTCACCGCTAGCGCGGGCAGAATTTATTTTTAGCAAATTGCTTATATGCGCATATAGTAGGCTGTTCAAAAGTTTTGACATTAATTGAATTTAACATTTGTAATTTGTACATTTAAAAAAATGGAGGTTTTATGATTTTTTATGATAATAAGTCGCCTAGGGTTGCTCAGCGCAAAAGCCGTACAAGTATCAGGCGGTTTGGTAGTGCAAAAACTAACGTTACGCAAAACTTGTTGCCGCTTAGTAATGCGTGGGATTTTGCAAACGTAACTGTATCTACCGCGGGTATAAGCACTAGTTTTGGAATCGCGCCCTTTGCTATACCCGATAGGGTTATACACTCACTTGCAGTAAATCCGCTTCCTAGCCCTATTAACCCCAACCGCGTTTGGCACTATCCTAAAACAAACTTTAGCACAGGGCGGGTAAACGACTTTTTACTGATTTTTGAGGGTAGCCGTGTTAGGTTTGCAAACTTGAATATTAGACCCTTAACTTTTGAGATAATACTTCAGAGTTTTACATCTGTGCCAACCGCTATTTTTTACAGGCTAAAAAGCGAAGATGTTATGATATTTTACTCGGCAACTGATGGCGTATTCACGTGGAATGGTACGGGCAATATGAGGCGAATTGCAAATGCGCCCGCCTTAAGAGACGCGCTTGTTGTGGGTGAGAGAACATTTGCTTTAACGGCGGAAGACGGCTATAGAATATGGTTTTCTGAAGATTTAGACCCAACAAACTTTAACGTATCTATCTCAGAGGGCGGCTTTATAGATTTAGTAGATGAACACGGACCCTTTAACAAACTTGTGTCTATTGGGCATACTATATATATTATACGCTCTTACGGAATTGCTAGGCTTAATGCGCTTGGCGACCAGCGAGATTTTACCTTGTTTAACGTGTATTCTTCTACTACCAGAATTTATGAGGGTAGCGTTGCGGTTTGCGGAAATGTGATTGTGTTTTTGGCAGAAGATGGGCTTTATATGTTTGATGGCACAACTGCACGCAAAATTTTTGCAGAGACTAGCAGATATTTTGCTCGTATAACTAACCACAATTCTGTTGGCTGTTATCACAACGGCAAATACTATTTGTCTTGCCACGCGACTGAGAGTTTAAGTAGGGCGTGGGGTCCTACTTTTTCAACCATATCAGCAAATAATGCGCTGTTTCAGTTTGATTTAAACGAGGGCGTTTATGCGATTGTGCGCGGACACAACATAACATCGCTAAATGTGATAAAGTATTCTCGGGTTTCTATCCTCGCGTGTACGCTTTTTAATGTTAATGTGTCGCAGGGTCGTGTTGGTATGATAGTAGAAAATTGGGGCAGAGTTTTTGAGGGTATAACAGAAAAGTGGTATTTAACCGGCTATATGGATTTTGACGCGCCCGATAAGTACAAAATTTTAAACTCTATAGACGTGACCCTCACGCAAGCGCTTAATGTTACAATTGTAACAGAGAGCGACACGTATACATACAGGCTAGGGTTTTCTCAAATGGGGCAAGATACTAACACAGCAAGAGTTACTACGCTCAAACTAAACTTAAAGTTTAAAATGGCAAGTATAAGGTTTCATTCTAGCATAAATATAATCGATATCTCAAACGTAAAATTCAACGTGAGTTATATTTGAGCCTGCGGGATAATTAAACCGAAAAAACAATTTTTCTTTGTAGTTTTGGCGGCATCTTTTTGGTCAAATTGTTCAGTTTTTTTGTCTTTTTGCGTACACGTAGTACGCCTTTAGACAAAAAAACTTCCAATTTGCCTCAAAAATCTACTCGCCAATTCCTACAATTTAATTATCCCGCAGGCTCTTGGGTTTTAAGTTTAGTTAAACCGAAGAAGGAGAAAAATTTTTTATGGAAATAAATAATTTGTTGCAAAATAGTGTGCTGGCTTTTCAAAAAGAGTTAAACGATATAAAAATGAGACTAGACTATATAGAGGCAGATAACAAAAGGTTTAAAAGAGTATTGGGCGGAAGCGCTAGCGGGGCTAGTTTAAGCCCGCTTGCTATGGCAAGTAGTGGTGTGGTGAGCGGGGGTAAAGCAAGTAGTGGTGTAGCAAGAAAGGGCGAAGTAGGCGGTGGTGCAGTAAATAGCGGTGAGAGTAAGCCCTAGTAAGATTATTTAGCCTAGTTAGGATAGTGAGACGTTAAAGTTTAAGTGAGGGTTTAGAGTGAAGTTTAGAATTTCTAAATTTAAGATTGATGGTAGTGCAGTAGAGTTTTTAGCGACTAATCAGTTAGATGAATATCTAGAGAACGAAAAAAACAAAGAGAAAAGGCAAAAACTTTTACAAAAAAGGGCAAGAAAGTTTAAACAACAAAGCGAAAAAGTTTTTTGCAAATTACATAGGAGGAAGCAATGAACGAACAGTTATACAGAGAATTAGCGGATATAGATAGGCAGTTTAATTCTCAGCAGGGCATTGGTGGGAATAATTCGCCCGATACACTAGGGCAGAACAAACTTACATACAACGCGCGAAGTGACGAGCAGATACGCGATTATGCTAAGGCGGGTTTGACGGACGGCTTTTTAAGGGGGCAAGAGGCTATAAAAACCGACCACTTCAACCAGACTAGAGATTTAACAAGGCTTAAAGAGAATACGCAAGACGGGGCGGCGGCAAACAAAACGGCGGTTCAGCAAATGCACGCACAGCGTACAGAACAAGCCCACAACGACGCGCTTAGGCGTGGTTTGGCGCGCTCTAGCATAATTATGGGCAAGATAGAAGATTTCGACCGCCACAAAATAAGCGAGATTAACAACATCAATATGGACACAGCGCGCACAATGGCTAACATAGATTTCGAACTTGATAGTTTAAACACCAGAAAGCAAAGCGCGCTTACAAACTTCGATATTCAGCACGCGGCAAACCTTACTATGCGTATAAACGAGTTGACAGCAGAGCGCGAGCGGCGAATGCAAGATGTGCTTAAGTATAATAATACGCTTAAAGCCAACGAGGCAAGGTTTCAAGCAGACCGCTCTGATAGGGCGTTTGACCAAAATGTTAGAATGGAAGAGTTATTTCATAGGGTGGGTGCTACTCGCCATAATCAAGCGCGCTACGATGCTAAGATGCAAGCGGCGATAAGGTTTTTTGATAATATGACGCGCCAAGATGCAATAAGGGCTTTCGAGGGCGACCCTAATCTAAGACAAGCCCTAGGTCCAAACTTTGGGCGCGTATATCAACACATTTTAAATAGGCGCTAAGAAATGTTAAATGCTAAATTGTAAATGTTGAATTATTTAACATTTAACATTTACAATTTAAAATTAAAGGGAGGGAATTTAATTGACAGAGATTTTAAGAGAAACAATATCTTACGGGATTTTTGCTTCTCTTTTTTGTATACTGCTTTATATTTTAATAAAAGACAGTTCGAAAAGAGAACAAAAATACCAAAACGTTATAGAAAAACTAACTTCGCGCCTAAGGGAGATTGGCGAACTTAAACAAGTTGCAGACACAACATACACCCTACTAGACGAGACCAACAAATGTATAGAGCAAACCTATAAGTGCGTAGAAAAAACCCACAAGTGCATAGAAGACATTAAACAAAAGGTAACAAAAGCAACCAAGGCAACCAAAACAATCACGCGGGGCAAAACAACCAAAACAACATAAGCGCTTAGGTAAGCAAAATACATTTTACTTTGTTACTAGCCCTGTACTTTGCAGGGGCTAGTAGGGGCTAGTAACAAAAAAGTTTATGTCAATAGTTTGACAAACAAAGGAGGAAGTAGTATAATGGAAAAAGGACCTAGTTCATTTGGGCAGTATTGGACATCGGACGAGTCAGAGTGGAGGCACTTTCTAGAACACGGACACGAGTTTAATGCTAAAACAGTTGAAGAATACACAGCAAAGGCGGTAAGGTTTGCTAACAGCCAAGGAAGAAATATAAGGGCATTTAGAGCTAAAGATGGTTCAATATATAAGTATATACCAAGAACAAATGAATTTATGATAATATCAGAAACTGGGAAAATAGTCACATATTTTAAACCAACTCGTGGGCAAAAATATTTTGAAGAGCAATTTATAAAATATGGCGTTTATTGGATAAGTTAAAGGAGAATATAAATATGAAAAATTTTATTATATCAAGAACAGGAGAGAAAATAGAGATACCACCTTACTTATGCAAACTTTGTGAAGAGTTTGAAATTACACAAGTAGAGGGTTACCAAATTTGTAGGGTGTGTCATTGGCAAGATGACTGGCTACAAAATGATGACCGGGATTTTTGGGGTGGTGCAAACGAATTAAGTTACAATCAATACAAAAGTGTATGGCTTGAATTCAGAGATGTAATAATTGCTAAAGAAGGCTCAAAAGGCAGGTTCGTTACAGAATTATTTAGAAAGCAAAATTTTTAAAGTTAACTAGTTTTTTTAAAGGAGTAATATGTTTAATGAAAAAAACTATGCAGAGTATTTGTACGATTTAGATAAACACGAGCCAACGATGTATGATGAACAAAAGCTAAAGAAAAAACAAAAGTTGGTTAGAGACGATTTTAAAACAGTAGGCAAATTTAATATGCCATTTATAAAAAAGCAAAACATAGACATAAGTAAAGTAGAGTTGTTATACCTACAGTTGCTTGTGCGGGGCAAGACAGTTATGAGTTTTGTTTTGATGGCATAGAGCAAGGCAGTATAGTAGCAGTATCAACATACTCAAGAGAAAAATACAAAAACGAATTTTTAGAAAGTTACAATAAAATGTTAGATATTATAAGACCAAGCGCAGTAATATGTTATGGTGAACCTTTCGGCGAGATGCAAGGTAATATAAAGTCTATTAGCCCATTTGATAAAGATGAGTTAATAAAGAAGTTGGGATATCCAGAGTATTTAAGAAAATTACAAGCAGGTGAACTTTATCCAACAAATTAAAACGCAAGTAGAAAAACATTCCACTTGCGTTTTTAAATTAGGAGTTAAAATGAATAACTTAAAATTAACTATAGATTTGTTGCCAAAGGGTGCGTGGGGCAATAATTTTAGCAAGACTTTAAAAAAGAAAGATTGGGATACGCTAAGACAGGCTTGTTACGCTAGGGCAAATTTTAAATGCGCGGTTTGCAATAGGGAAACACCAAAGTTAGACGCTCACGAAATCTGGGACTTTGATATTAAAAATAAAAGTTAGGGGGTGTTAGGCGGTATACTCTGCGGCTTAGGTGTAAGGAGACGGCTTTTGTTTTAGATGTTGCAGGCAAAGCAAAGGGGTATGTAAAAAAAGGTATGGGGTATGTAAAAAAGTACATACTCCTTTTTTTGTTTTAGTGCTGGTTTTTTTATTTGGTGGTAATGGGTTTTTTGATTAAGGTTGGGCTTTGTTTGGTGGTGGTTTTGGTGGGAATAGGGTTTTTTGAGTTGGGGTGGGGGTAAAAATGAATTAAGCGTTAAAAAAAAGTAATTTATTATTGTGGCAAAAAACTTACAAAAATTTTAAAAAAATTTGAGTAATTATGTAAATATAGTTGAAAAAATTAAAATAATGTGGTATAATAGTTATTCCACATAAAAGGGGAGTTTGTTAACTGACTGTGGTGGGAATAGACTTTTGTTTAAAAATTAGATTATTTGAGTGTAATAAAATTGTCCGAATTTGTCCGTGTCCGTTATAACTAGATGCCAAGTTGGTCTAGTAACTTTGGGGAAATTAATTTAATTAGTATTTGTTTAGAGGCTATATTTAGTCTAAGGTCTTTTGTTTAGTTAATTAAATGTTAATAAATTATTAACAAATGCGGGAATTTACTAAAATTATGTTACAAAATATTCATAATTAACCGCAGAAATACACAAATATTACCCAAAATGTACACTTTTAGCCCTAAATATGTCTAAATTATTAAAAAAAATTATAAAAATATGAAAAAAGTGTTAAAAAATGCTTGACATCTGTTTTGAAATATGTTAACATATATACATAAACAGGTATTATAGCATACTTTTATAGTTTTTAAGGCTAATTTTACAAACTTATACTAATTTGTTTTAGTATTAATAACAAATTAGTAGAAATAATTGTGTCTTATAATACTTGTTTTGAGTAGCAGATGTGGGCTTAAAAAACAACATACAAAAGACAAACCCTTATATATAATATATAGGTGGTAAAAAAACAAGTAAGCCACAAAAAGTGGATACAAAAAAATAAGTAAGCCAACAAATATAAACAAGTGAGGCACAAACATACAAAAGAAAAAAAGTTTCACATTTGCTGCTTCCCCCCATTTTAAAATGGGTAGAAGTAAAAAAGGTTTAGAAGTAAAACAAAAATTATTAAATTGCATTTAAATTAATAGGGAGGGGAAAATGCATAATACATTAAATAATAACTTGTACAAAAGTAATGTTAGTGGCAATAAAAACTTTATAAATATTATGCTATTTCAAGGCGAGCCACCCGCGGATACTTCTAAGCGCGACGATGTAGATAAAATAATACAAGCAAAGGTAAAAGAAATAGAGCAAGCAAAAGAAGCGGAGCGGTTACTGCTATCAGAGCAGGTTTTAACCAAAGCAGATAAAAAAGAAAAAAAGAGATTAGAAAAGCAGTTAAGCAAAGAAAGAAAAAGAGAGTTACACGAAGCACGTAAGCAACAGAAGTTAGAGCAAAAACAAAAATTACTAGATGAGCGCCAAGGGGTTAAGCAACCCTCAACCGACACAGATAAAGAAAAAGAGTTATGGCTAAAATCGCAAGAAGAAGATGCTAGAAAAAATTTAGCGGCTATAAGAGAGAGCAACACGGGCAACCTACCGCAAGACAAAAAAGCCGAGCCGACAAGCCCGGGAATAGTTTTTAACACAAACTCGAGCGGGGCGGGGAATGCTGGCACTAGTGCAAACGGTGGTGTAAGTGGTACGGGCGGGGTGTCTAGCACGGGTGTAGGCACTAATCTAACTAACGACACGGCAACTAGCGCTAATACACAGCCACTAACTAACATAAATGCAATATCTAGTATAGGCAATAATGCAAGCGGCAACGCGGGGGCAGATAATACATTAAGTGCAATGCCTTATAGTATAAATAGTAACGGAAGCGCAACAGACAGCACATTAGGGGGCTTACAAAATACACAAAACGCATTTCAACAAAACACGGACACTAACGCTGGGCAACCCTTAACTACACAAACACTACCACAGCCTATTATAAGGCACGGCTATACGGGGTTGGACTCTGATGTTTTTTCTAGATATATAGATGAACCTGTCAACACAGATTTTAAAATAGATTTAATAGCACACTCTAGAGTACTAGCAGACGACACAATAAGTTTACTAAGAGCCTCGGCAAGCAAAAATTCTAGTTTTGCAATAAGTTCGAGAGTATCGGCATTTAAGAATAAATTCTTAGCAATTACTACGCCCGTATGCGACTCTGAGTATTTGTTTGAGATAACTTCTACGGCAGACAGAGTGTGGTATCAAGCGGTTAAGTTACTTTTATCGGTAGATGAAGAATACAGCAGATATATAGCAATACATAGTTTTTTAAAACACGCAAGAAAAAAGAGCATAGAAGCAGAAGAAAACATAAGGGTTGCGGAAAACTCTTTGCGACAAGAAACCGATGTTGCAGAAATATCAGACTTAAACTCTATAATAGCATTTAACAACAGCCTTAAAAGGAACTTTATATCTAGGTTTAACGAATTCGAGCAAATTGCACAGCGCACTAAAACTAAAATTACAAACTTGCTAAAGCGCATAGAGGCACTATTAAACAGAGATGTAAGGCTAGAGCGCGATGTGTTAGAAAAGTTAAGGCGCTATAATGTAAACTCGGGGGTTTTAGAAAGGGCAGAGATTAGACTATCAGAACTTATTAAAGAGTTAGAGCAAAAAAATACAGTAACTTACGGCGCGCAAACAAATATAGCAGAAAGCACAATTGTAGCAAACCAAAACTTTATAGATAATATAGAGGTTAAATTTGCACAAATACTAATAAACTTAACTAAGTTAGAAAACAAAATTTGCGCAAACATAGTAGAGGGTATAGATTCTATTATAGGGCTTAAACCACTAGGCGAGGCACTACAAAAGTTTTTTATAGAAGCAAATACCGATGCATTAAATAAGCACTTACACTTGTTTGATGTAAGGCGACGCGTATTTGGTGAGATTGCAAACAGTAATGAGACTATAAGAAAAGAGTTGCTTAAAGTATACGAAGTGCAAAGCCGTGCAGAATTTGAAGTACTTAAAGCGCAACAAGAAATTATACACGAGACAGAAGTTGCCGTTAGAGAAGTTAATATACTAAAAAGTCAGGCGGCAAAAATTATAGAACAAACAAAAAATCAAGATATGGACGAATATGATGTTCGTCAAAAACTGATGCGACTAGATGTTAATTTAAAACTTGCAAAAGCAAATCAGAAAGCGGCTTTTGAAAAGTCGGATAAAACAAAGCAGGAAGCGAGTGAGCTTTCACAAAAAATGATAGACAGAGCGCTAGCGGAAGCAGAGCCTGTTTGTAATCAGCAACTAGCACTAAAAGTAAAGCATACTCAAAATTTGGAGGAGTTAATGGTTAAAATTGATGACATAGCAAGGAATAATTATCAAGCGACGGAGTTAGCAATAGCGGAACAGCTATTAAAGAATGCTAAGACTCCTCAAGATTTTAAAATTGCGCAAGAGCGCCTTGCACGCATTGAAGACTATTCTAGAAAAGTAGAAAGCCAACTAGAACTAGAGCGTAAGTTTAGACAAGAGGAAGCAGACGTTCAGATAGAGCGCTTAAGGTCAAATTTAGCAAGGGCTAATAAAGAAGCGGAAGAGATGATAGCACTAGCGAGAGATTTCTCGGAAGAGTCTCGCAGTAATGCTATTAAGTTAACAGAGACCGCAAGAATAAATGCAGAAAAGGCGTGGAAGCAGTTTGATGAGGCGGCAGACGACTTTAAAGAAATTGCGCTTTTAGATGCAGAGGAAGCAGATAAGGCACTAGAGAAAGCAAAGGCAGACTCTCAAGATATTTTCGATGAGGCAGAGCGCGTAGTAGAGGACGCGGCAAAAGCGGCAAGCCAACTACAACTAGAAGCGGAAATGGAACTTCAAAATGCGGTGGACGACTTAAGGGCAGAGTTTGAAAGGCTTGTGTCTATAGAGCAGTCGCGTGCGGCATTTATAGAAAAGAAGTACGAAGAGATTAACTTTGAAGAAATTACAAGCGAGACACTATCTGCAGAGGACGAAGAGTATAACAATTTTGTTAAGGTGCTTCGTGATATAGAGTTAGAGATAGATGGGGTCAACACGGCGGAAGAAGCACAGATGCTGGCTATCAAGATAAACTCGTTAAGGGGTAATATACCGCCAAAGAGCCACTCTGAGTTTTCGGAGGCTTTAGGTATATTGATGGATAGGCTAGATAACCAAAAACAGATGCTTATACTTAAAAAGGGACTAGCGGGTACGTTTGATGCGAAGCCACAAAAGAAACTTGTAAAGGTAACAGAGCGTATTACTCAAAAGGCTAAGCCAAAAACAATAACCAAACAGCATACAAAAACTGTAAATAAATCTAACACTCAAATTAAAAGACCACCAGTTCCGGCAAGACCGGGAATGGCAAGACCGGGCGCGGCAGGTGCAAGGCCGGGGGCGGCGGGTGCTAGACCGGGAATGCCAGCAAGACCGGGTATGGCGGCGAGACCGGGCGCGGCGGGCGCTAGACCGGGAATGGCAAAACCAGGTGCGGCGGCAAGACCGGGGGCATCGGGTGCTAGACCGGGTGCGGCAGCAGCAAGACCGGGCGCAGCGGCGGCAAGACCAGCAGCAAAGCCAGCAGCAAGACCAGCGGCTAGGAAGTAGTTGTATACAGCATACAGCGGTCAGCATACAGCGGTCAGAATAACAGGCTTCAGCGCTCAGAATATAAAAATACAAAAAACTTACAAGCGACAAGAGTATACGAGTAACACAAAATAACAAAATACAAAAACACAAAAATACAAAAAAAACAAAAAAATAACAAAGATATAATTAAAAAGATTAGGATAAATCTTTTTAGCACAGTTTTGTGAGGGACAGTTGTCTTTCACCTAAAAAAACGGAGGGGATTATGTTTAACTACAACGAATTTGATGATTTTGAAGAGCAAACGCTAGAGCGTGAAGAGTACCTAGAGGGCGAAGATGATGAGTTTATCGAGACGTCTGAAGAAGAAAACGAGGAGACTGAAGACTCGGAGTTTGACGAGGAAGGGTATGACGAATTTGGTTACGATGTGAACGGCTACGACCGTGACGGGTTTGACCAATTCGGTTTTGATATGAATGGATACGACGCGGAGGGCTTCGATGCTAATGGTATAGACGCAGAAGGATACGACTACGAAGGCTTCGATGCTAATGGTTACGACCGCGATGGGTTCGACCGCGAGGGTTACGATGCGGAAGGATACGATATGTATGGCTACGACAGAGAGGGTTACGATAGAGATGGTTTTGACCAATTCGGTAACTCTAAGTTTGGCGAGCCAGAAGCCGAGCCAGAACCAGAACCAGAGCCAGAACCAGCACCAGCACCAGCAGAGCCTGCACCGGCACAACCTCAGGCGCATACTATAATGGGTATGCCACTTGTGGCAATGCCAAATCCGTATGGAGGGTTTTCTGTGCCTATGAGTATCACAAACAATATAGCGGATACAGAATTAAACAGACTAAGAGACGAGTTTTTAAAGCAAGACACTAACACAAAAATTAATTCGTCTAACATTACAAACAATGAGTTTTTAAGGCTGAGAGATAACAACAGCATATATTTTGAAATAGCGAGAGAGAGAGAGAGCGCTAATTTAAACGCGCATCGCTTAGAGGCTAGGCTAGAGAATAGCGAACTTAAAGCAGAAATTAACCAACTAAAAGCACAGCAGGCTCAGTTCAGCAGCCCACAACAAGTTCAGCAAAATTCTTTTTCGCCACAAGCAATCTCAGCATCTCAAGATTTTCAAGCACAGCAAGAGATGAACAGATTAAGGGACGAGGTTAATAAACTAACGGCGCAAAACCTTATGAATGCAGAAATTGCAAAACTAAAGGAGGATATGGCTAAGTCGGCTAATAACAACGTGACGCAGGGAAACGACTTGGTTGCTGTCTTAAACAGCATTAAGGCTGATATTATAAACAGTATTAATGCAGCATCTAGACAGCAAAGGCAAGTAGTGTCGCCGGCTACTAGAACTGTTAGCGAGCCTCATCACGCGCATACAAGGCATACAGAGCCTCATACAAGGCATACAACACACACGGACAACAGACCACACGACTATCACAGAGTAGATAACAGACCAAGCGACCACCACACTAAAACTACGCATTACGATGACAGGGGTGACAGATACGGGCGTGACACTCACGATAGGCATACATACGACCGGTCTAACGAAAGACACCGCGAAGACAAAATAAACAACCAGATAAGAGAGTTAAAGGACAGAATAGAAGATGTTCAAAAAACTAACAGGGGCGAGACAGAACTTATAAAGAGCCAAATCTCAGACATCAAAGACATTTTAGAAGTTTTGTCGGAGGAGTTTAAAAGACTCCCCCAGCTTGAAACTGCAATATTAGAGGAAATTAAGCAAATCAAAGAAGATACGGCAGGTTTAATAAACGTATCTAATGGGGAGCGCGACGAGATATTGCAGGAATTAGGTAAGCTTAGAGATACCGTCGCACTCTCAATAGGTGAAGAAGATTTAACAAACTTAGAGTTGTTAGATTTAGTAGAGCAAAAGTTAGAAGAGTTGAAAGAAGGTGTTAATGCAGACACTAAAGACGACTTAACAAACTTAGAGTTACTAGACATAATAGAAGACAAACTATCTGATATTAAAGGCGTAGGTGGCGCACTAGACTACGAGGCGCTAGGTGGTATAATTGGCGAGCAAGTGGGTAAAGAACTTCAAAATATCTCACCAGTACCAATTAACTTAGATGAGGTTGTAGAAAAAATTGCTACAAGAACGGCGCCGATTAACGAGGCTATTGTGTCGCAAGTTGTTACAGCGCTATCGCAATACGTGCCTATTCCGCTTAACTTAGATGAGGTTGCTAGGGCTATTGCTGCTAACTTAAACGAGAATGGAAGCGCGGCGGTAAGCGGTGGTATTAGCGGTGGCACTATAGATGAGGCTACGCTAACGCAAATTGCTACAAGCATAACTGAGGCGGCACAGGTTTTAGACACTAAAATTGAGAACGTGTTAGTTGCTTCTATACTAGAGTTAGAGAAAAAAGTACAGACTCAACTAGAGGAAATGCAGGCTATAAACGAGAGTGTTATAACCGAAGCAAAAGATATTATTGTTGAGAGAGTATTAGATGCTGTAGATTCTACGGCTGATACTATAGTGGCGATTGCAGATGCTGTAGATGCAACGCACGAGAGCATAGGCGCAATTGCAGGCTCGTTTGATGCGCTAACAGACACGGCAGTTAAATATCAAGATTTAGACGATGCTAAAGAGATTATACTAGACAGGCTACTAGACAAACTAGACGAGTTGAAAGACGACAACGCACTTATGGTGTTAGAGGCATCTAATGCATTATTAGATGGCTTGAAAAACGGCGAGGGCGGTGGCATTAACCGCGAAGAGTTAGCAAAGGTTGTAGCAGATGCTTTTGCAAATGTTGTGCCTGTGCCTATAAATGTAGATGAGATAGCGCAAACGATTGCTGAAAAAACAGCGCCAATCAACGCGGCTATAACAGAGCAAATAAAGGCAGAACTTAGCCAGTATGTGCCTGTTCCGCTAACGGCAGAAGGCATTTCTAAAGATATTGCAAGCCATTTAACAAGCCTTAGCATAGATACAGACAAAATTGCAGAGCAGATAAAGCAAAGCATAGCAGAAACATCATTCGATTTAGATGCTTTGGCTGCAAAGGTGGCTGAGACACTAAGCACAGAATTTAATGTAGAGTTAGACTACGATAAAATAGCAAGTACTGTTGCCGAGTCTTTATCGGGCGCGATAGAAATACAAGACATAGCGCTAGACTACGACAAAATCGCAGAAGTGGTAAGACAAAACGCAGCAAACGTAGAGTTAGACTCAGATGCAGTAACGCAAGAGATTGCAAAGGTTGTATCTGAAGCAATCAGCACATCTGCAGAGCAAACTATAGCATCTCTTTCAACTACAATATCTGAGAATGCAGTAGAGAGCGACTATATTATAGAAAAAATCTCTCACGAGATTTCAAACCAAATAGCAGGTATTGCAGACAAGGTGTCCAACATAGAGGCAAATGTAGATACGCAAACTCTAGCAGAGCAAGTTGCTAACACGCTAGCAACAGATATAGCAGCGCTAGGTTTAGATGCGCAAGATATTGCACAGCGCATAGTAAGCGCACTAGAGATATCTGTAGACACATCAGACATCGCTAACAAGGTTGCAAACGTGTTGCAAACAGATATACTAGCACTAGCAGTAGATACAGAGGACTTAGCAAGCCGCGTTGTGTCTAGTTTAGATATAAACCTAGATGTAGACGACTTAGTAAGCCGTGTGTCTAGCCAAGTTAATGTAGACATCGCAGACATTGTAAGGGCGACTAAAGAAGAGATTCTAGACAGCGTATCTAACCACCAGCCACAAGATTTAGACATACTTTCTGAAAAACTTGAAAGCGCGGTTACGCAGTATAAGACACACACGGAAGAAGTGCTATCAGAACTTATCCAAGGTTTAAATAACGCAAGTTCAGAAGAAAAACTTACAAACTTCTTAACGCAGATTGAAGAGAGTTTGTCGGCACTTACACTTTCGCAAAGCCTAACGCAAGATGGGCTAACAAACGCAATAGAAAACCTTAAAGAATACGTAGCGTCTCAAACCGCTAACGAAAACATTCAAGAGCTTGTAGAAAAACTGCTACCACTAGCAGAAGGTTTAGAAATTACGGCAGAGATAGCGGCACTAAAATCTAAGATAGACGACTTGGCAGTATTAAAAGAGACAGCGGGTGCGGCAGAAGGTGTTCAGCGTAATATACTAAGCGTGTTAGAGACAATATCTACAGACTTACACGCAGACTCAGTTTCGCCGGAAGCAATACAAGAGTTAAAAAGCCATATAACTACAACGGCACTAGATAACTCTCACGCAAGAGTACTAGATGAAGTAGAAGCACTAAAAGCAACAATAAGCGCACAGATTAACGCGACAGAGAATATGGTTGTGTCCCTTGCAAACGCGGCGTCGCAAAAAGACTATAACACAGAGATAGAAGTTTTAAGGCAAGAACTTATCCAAGCGCGCTCTAACGAGGCAAGTGCAATGGCACTATTCTCAGAAATAACGCAAGTTATAGAAGAGCAAGGCAAAGAAAAAGAGAACACTAAAAACGAGGCTATCCTATCAGAGATTGCAGCGCTACGCAACAAAATAGAAGACCCAGCAAGGCTAGAGAGTATAGCGCAACAACTTGAGGGTATAAAGTACGACTTTAGAGACAGCCTTGCGGAGATAACCGCAATTAAGAGCCAGATTGCAAGGTCTACAAACACATCAATTGCAGATATAGACAACAACATAATACTAGAAGAAATCTCTAAAATGAAAGACGAAATATCTGCAAATGTTCAAACAGCAGAGACAAGGCTTATATTAGCAGAGATTACAAGGCTATCAGATAGTTTACTAGGTCAAGCAGGCGCTGAGGGCGGCAGACAAGTAACTCGTGCGGGGGCAGATATAAAGCCAACGACTAAGAGGGGCAAGGGTGCTAAGGCAACGACTGAGAGTGAAGAGGTTACAAAGTCTATACAAGACTTAACAAAGGGTCTGACAGAAGACTTAACTCAACTAGCAAAACTAGCAGCAGCAGGAACAGAAAAGGACACAGCAAAGGGCGGTAGAAAGCGCACAGCGGCTAAAAAAGACGAGCCGGCTCAAAATGTAGGGGTAACTTCGGCGGCTAGGGGCGCGAGAAGCGCGGCGGCAACTAAACCAGTAACGCCTACACCTGAGACTGCAAAGCCTAAAACAACAAAGCGTGGCACAAAAAAGAAAGACCAAGATACAGCACACGCACTAGAGAGTATAGATAACTTGTTAGCAAGCGGTATGCCAAATATGCCAATAGAGTTAGATGCAAGCACAATGGACTTAACGGATATGGCACTAGCGCAAGAGTTAGCAAAGCAGGTTGCAGAGAAAATGGTAATACAAAATCTTTTCAACCAACTAAGCCCAGACCAGACAACAGAGACGACAAACCAACAAATTACAATCACAAATACACAAACAAACACATCTCAAACAGTAAGTATAAAGCAACTAACAGAGCAAATTTTACTAGAGCGCTTAAGAAAGAGGTTTGAGTAATAGAAAAGGGGAGATACGACTATGAAATTATGTAGAGGTTGTGGCACAATTAACCAAATGGCATCACCTGCCTGTATTGCTTGTAAAGGTACAGAGTTTACTAATACAACGGTTAAATTGTGTTCTTCGTGTGGCGAGTTGAACATTGGAGCGCGCGCTAGTTGCGTAAATTGCTCTAAGAGTTTAGGCGTGGCGGATAAAGAAATTACTTCCCCGCGCGAACTTCAACAGCATATGCTTTTAAACAAAAAGCGTAAGCAAGCAACTACTAAAATTCCTTCTCCTCGCCCTGCAAAATCTAAGGACGCTTCTAAAGTTATAGAAGAGCAAAGAACAAGGCTAGAAGAGCGTTTAGCAGAGTCTAAGCGTAGGCGAGAGTTAGCGGCGCTTCAAGCATCAGAATTTAAATCGGCGCAAGACAGGGTGGCTGCCCTGTCTGCAAACCGAGATAAAGCAAAGCCTAACGAGGGTAAGGCAAAAGCAGATATGCAGGCAAGAATTGCAAGGGTAAGGGCAGAGCAAGAAGCAAAGTTAAGGGACGCATCTAACCCTAAGCCTCGTGCAGATGTTACTAGGGGAGATGGTAGAGAGAGCATTGCAGAACTACGCAAGAAGTTAGAGCGCGACAGAGAAGAGCGCCTAGCACAGCAAGAAAGAGAGAGAGCAGACCTTTTACGTGCAAGAGAAGAAGAGAAAGCAAAAGCAGACGAAGAAATAAGACAGTTAAGAGAAAACCTAGATAAAGAAAGGGCAGAGCGTCAAGCTCAAGAGCAAAACCTATTGCGCCAAAAAGAAGAGTTTGAAGCGGCGGCGGCAAAGGCTAAAGAAGAAGACCTAGCAGCACTTAGAGAAGGCTTCGAGCGCGATATGGCTAATATGCAAGAGCAAGAGCGCGCGAAGCACGAGGGCGAGTTAGCGGCACTTAAACAGCGTTTAGAAGACGAGAAAAAAGAGCGTCAAGATTTAGAAGTTGCAAAGCAAGAGAACCAAAAGGCAGAGGCTCAGCAAGACTATCAAGCGCAAATAGATGCACTTAAACAGCGCCTAGAAGAAGAGAAAAAAGAGAGAGAAGATGCGGGGCTTACGCCTCACAGCAACGAGTATGTAGATGAGCAAATTGCACAACTTAAAAATACGCTAGATGAAGAACTTGCAAAAAAGGACGAGCAAGCAAAGAAAGAGCAAGAGAAGTTTGAGAAAGCAGAGAAAGAGCGCTTTGATGATGAAATTAAAGCATTCTACGACAAAGCGGCGGCAGATAGGCAAGAAAGGGAAAAGGAAGCAGAAAGGAAAGCAATGCAAGAGGCGGCAGAGCGCCAAGCAATGCAAGCAGCAGCGGATAGACAAGCGGCGGCAAATGCAACTGATGCGCATACGGGGGCAACTCAGCAGGATACGCAAACGGGGGCAACTCAGCAAGATGCTCAAGGCTCTAGTATGGGGGCGCAAGATACTAATACGCAGCAAGGCGCAGATAATGCTCAAGGTTCTGCAACTGGTGCTAGCCAAGATAGTGCTTCGCACACGGATTCGGGCGTAGGTTCTACAGACCAAAGCGCGCAAGCGGGTCAGCATACAGCAGGTCAGCATACAGATGGGCAAACAACAGACCAGCAAACAGACCAAGTTGCTGCGGCTCAGCAAGCAAATACACAGCCGGGCGTTATTACGGCAAACAAGCCACATAGCGCTATGAGTTCTGATATGAGCAGGGGTTTAAACTCAGACCTTAACTTACAAACTAAAGACTTTACGGCAGACAGCAACAACTCTGAGATTGGCGTAGACACTAACTTTTCTGGTGGCTCAGATTTAAGAGATTTAGGCTCTGCGGGGCAGGCTTTAGATAATCAGACAGCACAACTGCAAAGGCAAGGCATAGAAAACAAGGCAGAGCAGTTGCGTGAGATGGCAAAGCAAAAAGAGCAAGAACTTGCAGATTTACAAAAGCAAAAAGAAGCAGAATATAATCAACAACTTGCAAATATCGAAGCAAACCTTAAAAGCAAACTTGCAGATATAGACACTAGCAAAGCGGCTTACGAGACGCAAAACGCGCTAGCAGAGTCTGCAGTAGCAAAGGCAAAGCAAGATGCTCAGCAAGCGGTTCAAAAGGCTGCACACTCTAAAGACCAACTAGAAAACTTAAATAAGCAGTTTGCTTCAACTCCAAATTCGGCAGATAAGGCAGAGTTAGACAAGCGTATTGCCGAGGCTAATCAGCAAGCGCTTGACGATGCTAGGGCTTCTAGAGAAGCGGAAAAGGCTATTTTGGGTGCAGAAATTGCACAAAAGCAAGCGGCTTTGCAGTTAGATGCGGCAAATCAGCAGGCTAATATTCAGGGCGATACGGCAAGAAAACTTGCTTCACTTCAGCAAGAGGCTTTGCAGTCCGACATCGCAAACCAAATAAACGACAAGCAGTTTGAGGCTAGAGAGCATATTTTAACTCAGCAAATAGAACTTGCTAAAAAGGCGAACGACCCAGCAAGCCTTGCTAATTTAGAGCAAAACTTGGCTGCTACAAACGCAGACAAGCAAAGGCGCGATACAGAAAACAAGCAAAAAGAAAGCGATATAACTCAGCGCGAGACGGCTCTACTTACGCAAAACGACACTCAACTTAAAAACTTAGAGGCTTTGCTAGAGCAAAATAAAGCAACGCTAGATGCGCGCGCTAAGCAAGAAGATGCACAGCGCGACAATCTATACGCTAACCAACTAAGGCAGTTGTACGACCAAATTATAAGCGAAGACAAAAAGCGAAACGACAACTATAATTCGGCGCGTCAACTAGAGGGTCTAGAGCCACAAAACTTAAACACTAAGCCAGCAACTGTTACTACAGAGTTTGCGCCGGCAAGTAGTTTTGTAGAGGGTTCTCAGCCGTTAATCTCGCAAATGGGGGCAACTTCGCACTTAGGCGGGGCGGCAACTTTAAACGAGCCTTCGGCTCAGCAAGCGGTAGGGCAACAGCCACAGCCACTACACTCTAGCGATAACTCGATTGCTAAGCAATCTGCTAAAGACATCTACGAAAGAAGGCTAGCAGATGAGGCACGTGCAGAGTACGAGCGCAAACTTAAAGAAGCAGAACTTGCAAACAAAGAATTAGCGCTTAAAAACGAGATTGTAGCAAGAGAGTCTCAACTAGAATTGCAAGCGCAAGCTCGTGCATTAGAGGCGCAAAGGGTTATAAACAGCTTATCAGACAAGGCGGGCATACTTAGTTTAGAAATAGACGACTTTTTAAAGAAGTTAGAAGCAGAGCGCGCGGCAACAATAGAAGTCTCAGAGGGCGACAAGGCTCAGCACACGGGCTATACTAGGGCGCAAAAAGAGAGCGACATAAAAGCGTTTGACGCTAATATGCAACTTTTAGATGAGCAAATAAGGCAAGCCCAGTTAAACGTGCAAGAGAATGCTGCTAATAAAGCACACCTAGATACAGCAAGAAAGGGGCTAGATGAGTTTAAAAGAGATGTTAGCAAACTGATAAAAGAGATTGCAGAACATCACGAAGCATTTAACGAAAAGCCTAAGGACGAGTCTGTAAGGCATAGATATTCGCAGTCTGTTAATGCGCTAGCAAACTACATTAAAGAAAACGACACAAAGTTTAAAGAGGCTATAACGGCAGACCTAGATATTTTAGGCTTAAGTAGCGATGTTTACGCAAACAAAATAAAGCAACTTATAGCGCAAGTAGACGACTTACAAAATACGCTTAAGGCAAACGAGCCACAACTTCAAAAAGCGATTGCAGACTTTGATGGCATCGTTACAGACTTTAACAAACTAGAAGAAGACAAGCACGACGCTATTGCTAAAATGGTTAAGTTGCGCGGCGACTTTGCTAATGCGCAAAGTTTAACAGCGGCAGACTTAGATAGGGCAAGGGCAGAAGTTAAGGCAAAAGAGAAAGAAGAACTAGAGAAGTTAGACACAGATGCAAGGGCAACAGAGGCGCGCTTGACGGACGAACTTAAAGCAATAGATATGCAACTTACAGCCGCAAAAACTCAAAAGAATATGATTGTTCAGCCGGCTACTATAGAGTCAGACATCGTAAGGCTAGAAAAGTATCAAAAAGATATTTTGAATGCAGGGGAAGATGTTAGGTCTAAAGAAAAGGCGTATATGGACAAACTAGCAGAGCGCGAGGCGGCACGTGCAGATGCGGCAAACAAGCGTTCAGACATCAGAATATCTTATGCTAACGAGTTGGCAAACGCAGAGAGAGAGTGGTCTACAGCACAAGGTAGCAAGCTGGATACAGAAGTAACCAGTATGGAACAGATTAAAAAGCAAATCATAGACATCTACACAAACGGTAACGCGCGCATAAAGAGTGGTGGCGAGAAGCAAAACTCTATTATAACAATGCAAAGCACGGCAGAAGTTATACATCACAAAACGCAAGGGCTTGTAAACAAAATTAACGAACTTTACCCACAACTTGCAAAAGCGTTCGACCAAAAGCATAGCATTGCTCACCAAGCACAAGGTGCGTTTGCGCAAGAGATTTGCAAAGTAAGTGCAGAGTCTGCAAAAACGCTTAACAATTTAATGGAGACAGCAAGCACTAAGTTACTTATGGCAGATACTGCAGATAAATTCGAACTAGAGCAATCTCAGCAAGAAATGCTTAAAGAGTTAGCGCTAAAGCCTATAACACCTATTGTGTATAAGGTTGGCGATAAGTTTGTTGCGCATCAGTTTGGTGCGGCACCAATTGCTCATACTCACGTAGAAATATCAGAAAGAGAAAGGGCGCGTTTAGAAAAACTAAAACTTAAAGAAGACAAAAAACTTGCTAAACTAGAGGCTAAAGAAGCAAAGAGGCGCGCAAAACTAGGGCTAGATGATGAAGACATCAAAGTTAAAGACAAAAAGAGAGTAGTAGCGCACGATATGATAGACTACTACGACGGGCTAGACTTTAGCCGTACGGCTGCTGTAATTGCTTCGGTTATATTAATGACTATTGGTTTAATAGCATTACTTATGCCAGCATCTATCTTGCCGGTTCTTAATGGCGATGTGTCTGTATCGGGCTTAGAGGCTATCAGAAGTTTCACTAACAGCGCAAACTTAACTTCTGGGGGGGCTGGTGATGGAACTTTTGCACACATAGCAGATAGGCTACGAAGCGGTGGCTATGGGTGGGAACACGCGGGCGCAATACTACTAGGTCAGTTAATTTTAATCTTTATGATATTTGCGCTTGTAAACATTGGTATAGATGTGCTGTGCTTGTTAACAAACACTCCGCGCACTATGAAAACAAACGTAATAAGGTTTATTGTTATGCTAGTATTAAGTTTGTCTATATTACTAACAGCAGTAATCTTAACAGATGCATTAAGCGGAATTAACCTTTTAACTAGGTACGGCGCGGCAGTTCCAACACCTCACTCGGTGGGCGGAATATTGTGGGTACTACCTATAATATCTGTACTAGCACTAGCAATGGGCATATACTCGTCTACAACAAGGGCAGCAGGCTTTAAAGCAGACAGAGAAATACCAGATGAGTTATACGCTTAAACCAAATTACAATTTACAATGTACAAATTACAAATTTAAAAACAGAGCGGTTTTGTTAGCCGTTCTGTTTTTTTTTTGTTTGAGAACAGTTGCATTTTTTTGGGAAATATGTTAGAATATATTACTTAGATTTTGGGTTTAGATTAGGAGTGTAGGGCTTATGTTAGATTATAAAGTAGAGCGCAAGGCGCAAAAAGTAGAGCGCAAGGCGCAAATTACAAATTACAATGTACAAATTACAAATGTTGCACCCGCTAGACAAACAGACCAAAGCGCATTGTCGCGAAGCGAGTTGAGGCAAAGCAGGTTAGTTTTGCCAAGTGGTGTGCAAACTTGCGCTAGGCAAATGCAAGAGATTTGCGGTGGTGCTATGATGGCTTTAAGAATAGCCGGCGGAACACTAGGCGTTGCGGCGGGTATAACTGGTGCTACTATTTTTGCACTAGGAATATATTCTTTGGCTACAGGCACGCCATTTTTATTTAGCAGAGCAAGTCGTAATGGTAATGGTAACAGCGGTGGTGGGGCTTCGGGCGGCGGCGGAAGTGGCGGTTCTGGTGGTGGCGGTTACTATGGCGGTAGTGGTGGTTCGGGCGGTGGTACTGGAAATGGTGGAAACGGCGGAAGCGGTGGTGGCTACTACGGCGGTGGCGGTGGTTCTGGAAATGGCGGAAGCGGTTACTATGGCGGGGGCGGCAATGGCGGAAATGGTGGCGACTATTATGGTGGCGGTAACGGAAACGGCTACACACCACCAGACAGACCAATAGACG
>WQRI01000011.1 GCA_009786825.1 Bacillota bacterium | reverse complement strand
GATGAGAGTACTTATGTAACTGTCACCCTGAACGAAGTGACAGGGTCTAGCGAAGCGAAAATACGGCTACGCCTAGATTCTTCGCTTCGCTCAGAATGACAATACAAAAGTAATCATTTCTAACTGTTCAAATGTAAAAGCATATAATGTTTGTAACAATTCTGAATTCATAATTCATAATTCTGAATTAACCAAAAAAGGTTTTGAGCATAGGCTCAAAACCTTTTTTGGTTATGTTGTTTTGCGTGCTACAATTTCTCTTGTTATTGGGTTTATTAGTAGGGCGTTGAATTGGTTTTCTGCATTTACTAGGGCTATGTACCAAAAGAATGTGTCTTTTGCGCCTAGTGGGTCTTGCACAAATTTTATTAAAATCTCGAAGTTTATGTTCTCGAAAAGTTGAGAGAATTCTCTTTGTGCTATTTCTAAAACTTCGTAGCCGGTAATCATCTCGCTTGTGTTTTGTTGTTGAAGCGTAATGTTTTGAGTGTCTTCGCCCATTACTATTCTGATTGCAATACTCGCGTGTTGCCCAAGCATTTGGCTTAGGTCTGCAAAAAAGTTATCGCCAAACGGGTTTGTTACAAAAGTGCCGTTAAAGTTGTTGTTAGCAACTGTAAGCGTGAAAGTAAAAGTTTGCTCGGCTTCTGGTCGGTTTGTAGGGGTCATAGTTATTACTGTGAAGTCTGTCATAGTTGCTGTAGACCTGCCATCTATGTTAAATGGAGTCTCTCGCCTGCCCGTAACTACGCTTACTGTGTAGTCTGTGTTAGAGCCTGTCCAAACGCTGTACTGAATTTCGGATACGTGCCTTAGCACGCTTCTTAGTGGGTCGCGCCTGCACGCTGTAATAATAAACACAACAGACACTACAACCGCAACTAAAGCAACCGCAGAAATAATCATATTGCGCCTTTGTTTTAAAATTTTAAGCATTTTAATCACCTCTAATTGATACTAATTTGCTTTATGGTCGTGCCTAGCAAATTAGTATATAAAATAAATTTTGTTTTGCTTTTTTAAGTTATGCTTGTGCTTGTACAAATATGAATGAACTTGTCTACATTTGTGGCTTTTTGCAATGTTAAAATAAATACTCTTAGAACACAAATTTTCCATTTCTGCCTTTAATGTTGTTGCATTTTTTTTTTAATTGTGATATAATTAATAAATTATGGAGAATGTATCACCGCACAACGAATTAAGCGAGGCAGAAATTGCCCACTTAGAGCCGACAAACGCAGACTTATCTGACATTGGTCTGCGCCATTCTAGCAAGCCACAAAGTATGCTTGCTTTGGGGCTTAAGGGCTTGCTTGCTTTTGTGCTTATTTTTGCTATTACTTTTCAGGCGTTTTTAATTTTTTCGCCACGCACTTTAGGACGCGTATTTTTTAGTATGGGCTTTGATAATGCTAGCGGTTATTTTACGTCTCTTGCGTTCGAGCGCTCTACTAGGGGTGGGCAGGCTAGTGGTGATATAAACCTTTTGGCTTTTACGCTGGATAGGTATGCGGGCGCAAATAATCATCGTCGCTTTGCATACTTTTTTGCAAACCATATGCTATCTCACGAGAGTTACTCGCAATTTGTTGTTAACAGAAACGCGCTAGACGACACGAACTCGGCGCATAACTTGCTTACTTCGTTTAATTACGATAATTTTTTGAAAAGTGTTTATGTGCGCGCGTTGTTTAGAGAAGGGCAGGTTAATGGCGCTTTTACTTTTGCGCAAAGAGATTTAGAAAATTTGCGTAACCCAATTATTGGCAGTTTGTTTGTTCAGCACCCGCTTGCGTTTTATTCGTTTAAGTATAATTTTGTTATGGGGGCTTTTATCAGAGAATTTTTAAATAGTAGCGGAAGTAGGCACAATACTGCGCGGGCGCTTTTAGAGGATAATCTGCAAGGCATTAACGAATCGGCGGTTTATCAGTCTGAGCATATGCTAAATAATTTTGCAAGGCTACCGACAATTGCCGGTATGACAGACTTACAAAGGTTGCAAGCAAGGGCAGACATTAGAAATAGGGGGCTTGAGATGGCAGTAAGTATGCACTTACTTAATACGCATTTTGGGCAAACTGCCTACATTGCCGTTTGGCAAGACATTATAACAGAATTTAATAATCTCACGATATTTAGTGTTTAAACGCACAAATTTAGTGTCTAAGCACACACAAAAACAAAAGGAGTTAAGATGAGTAAAAAAACAACAAGCGCGCCAAAAGCAAAAGGTGCGGAGACTACAAGTGGCTACCATAGCAGAGTAGTACAAAGCGGACTGACGTTTGACGATGTTTTATTAATTCCGCAAGCGTCTGCCGTTTTACCAAACGAAGTATCTTTACACACAAAGTTAACAACAGGTATAGAACTTAACATACCGCTACTTTCTGCCGCTATGGATACTGTAACAGAATATCAACTAGCAATTGCAATTGCTAGGGAGGGTGGTCTTGGCATTATACATAAAAATATGGACATACTAGAGCAAGCAACGCAAGTAGACCAAGTTAAAAGAAGCGAACACGGCGTAATATCTGACCCGTTTTATCTAGAGCCAACAAGACCAGTTACAGATGCTTTGGCTTTAATGGAAAAATATAAAATTAGTGGCGTGCCTGTTGTTGAAAAAGATGGTAGGCTTGTTGGTATACTAACAAACAGAGATATAAGGTTTGAGACTAATTTTGAGCAGCCAATTTCAAATGTTATGACAAAGGCAGACACAGAGGCGGGCGGGCGAGTTGGGCTTATAACAGCGCCTCAAGGCACAACACTAGAGCAAGCGAAGCAGATTTTGGCTCAGCACAGAATAGAAAAACTTCCGCTTGTAGACAAAAACAACAAACTTGTTGGGCTTATAACAATTAAAGACATAGAAAAAAACATACAGTACCCGAATTCTTCTAAAGACAAAAAGGGTAGGCTTTTGGTTGGCGCAAGTGTAGGCACGGCGGACGATACGCTGGATAGGGTTAAGGCTTTGGTTGATGCGCAAGTAGACATACTTACAATAGATACGGCGCACGGGCATAGTTTAAAGGTTTTAAAAATGGTAGAGGCTATTAAAAACAAATATCCTAACTTGCCTATTATTGCTGGTAATGTTGCTACCGCGGGGGCTACTAAAGACTTAATTGCTAGGGGCGCTGATGTTATAAAGGTGGGGATTGGACCCGGCTCTATTTGCACAACGCGCGTTATTGCGGGTATTGGCGTGCCGCAGTTAAGCGCAATTATGAACTGCGCAGAAGAAGCAGACAAGAAAAAGAAAACTATTATTGCAGATGGCGGGGTTAAGTTTTCTGGCGATATTGTAAAGGCAATTGGCGGTGGCGCTCACGCTGTTATGCTTGGCTCTATGTTTGCTGGTACAAGAGAAAGCCCGGGCGAGATTGAGATTTATCAAGGTAGGTCTTATAAGTCTTACAGGGGTATGGGCAGTATTGCGGCTATGACTGCTGGTAGTAAGGATAGATATTTCCAAAGTGGTACGGGGCAAGATAAGTTTGTACCGGAAGGTGTTGAGGGGCGTGTTCCGTATAGGGGCAGTTTGTCGGCTATTGTGTTTCAGTTGATAGGGGGATTGCGTTCTGGTATGGGCTATACTGGTATGAAAGATATAGAGAGTTTACGCACGAAATCGCAATTTGTTAAGATAACATCGGCGTCTCTTTTAGAAAGCCACCCGCACAACATAACTATAAACAAAGAAGCACCAAATTATAGCGCGGTGAAGCGATAGACCACCAAAATACAAATTACAAAATTTGAAATTACAAATTACAAAAATTTGAAATTACAAATTACAATGTACAAATTACAAATGTTAAACTCCTATTGACAAAACTTTTGAACAGTCAGATTTTCACTTTTTAATCAATTTGCAAAGATTAATCTTGCCCGCGCTAGCGGCGAAAAATTTGTACATTGTACATTGTAATTTGTACATTGTAACTATGAACAAAGACAAACTATTAGGTAACCTTTTTATTGCGCTTATTGCGGGCGTTGTTTACTTTTTAATTGCGTGGATTTTTCCGGCGGCGAATGAGCGCGGTAGGGGTTTATACTTCTTTTTGATATCGGGCGCGATAATTTCGGTAATAGTTTTTTTAATTCTTACAATTATTACTTTGGCGGGCAACAAAAATAATGACGATGTGGATAGAAGTTAGGTTAATTTAAACGTGAAAAATATTCCTAAAAATGTAGAACTTATTTTGGATAGGCTGAGGGTCTCTGGTTACTCTGCATACATTGTGGGCGGCTGTGTTAGAGACCTATTTTTAAAGTTACAGCCAAAAGATTTTGATGTAGCAACCTGCGCTAGTCCAAAACAAGTGAAAGAAGTTTTTGCAGGGGTAGAGGGTATAAAGGTTATACCAACGGGCGAGAAGTACGGCACAATTACGCTAAGGGTTCGGGCTGAGGTTGAGTGTTCGGGCAGTAAAAGTGGCACTAGGGCTGATAGCGGGGTTGATTGCAAAAGTGATATAGGCGAGAGCGAGCGTGCCGAATACCAAAATATAGAAGTTACAACTTACAGACTAGATGGCGAGTATCTAGATGGCAGACGCCCTAATAGCGTTAAGTTTTCTGAAAATATAAATGATGACTTAGCGCGCCGCGACTTTACAATAAACGCACTAGCATACGGCGACACACTTATAGATTTATTCGGCGGATTAGATGATATAAAAAACGGCGTAGTTAAAGCGGTGGGGAACGCAAAAGAGCGCTTTAGAGAAGACGCCTTGCGTATTTTAAGGGCGCTTCGATTTGCTTCGCGCTTTGGCTTTACAATAGAGAAAAATACGTATAGCGCTATGCTTGCACTAAAACATACACTAGCAAAAGTAGCGCCAGAGCGTATCCAAACAGAGTTACGCGAGATTCTACCAAACTTAAAAGCACAAAATTTAGAGCAGGCAAAACCATTTTTGTTAGAGATTTTTCCTGTTTTAAAACTGTGCGATATAGAGCAAAATAACAAGTATCATAATTTAAGCATACTAGACCACAACTTAAAAGCGTGTATAGAAGTTGTGCCATATTTTAAGCCGTTTGAGAACACTAGTGAGAGTGACGCTAAAAACTTTGGGTTTATACTGCGCCTAGCAGCACTTCTGCACGACACAGGCAAGGTTTACACCAGAACAACAAATCTAACAACCGGGCAAGACCAGTACATTAACCACGAGAAAAAGTCGGCTGATATGGCAAGGCAAATTTTAAAAGATTTAAAGTTTGATAACGCCACAATAAGTTTGGTGTGTACGCTGTTATATCACCACGGCAGAATGCACTATTTGTCTAAAAAGTCTGTCAAGCGCTTTTTGTCTAAGGTGGGCGAAGAAATATTTTTGCTACTGCTACAACTTCAAATAGCAGACAACAAAGCAAAGGTTTTAAAACTATCGCAAAACAAGTTAGAGCGCATAGAAAAAGTTAAGCAGATTCTAAAGCAAATAAAAGCCGATAACGAAGCATTTTCGCTTAAAGACTTGGCGATTAACGGCTTTGATATTCTAGATGCAAACATAGCCAAGGGGGCGGCTATTGGCAAAATTTTAGACGCGTGCCTTAGTTATGTTATAGATAACCCAAGCGAGAATAATAAAGTTCGGCTTATAAAATATGCAAAAAAATTAAGGAGGGGCGTAGATGCAAAGTAGTAATACACAAACAATACAAAGGGTTTTGCTTGTTGGTGTTGCGCTGGAAGGGGCTGATATTACCAACAGTTTAGCCGAGTTAGAAAGCCTTGTCTACACAGTTGGCGGGCAAGTTATGGCAGTTGTTACGCAGAACAGACAAAGCGTAGATAAAGAGTTTTTTATAGGAAGCGGTAAGGTAGATGAGATTAAAGAACTTATAGACGATATAGAAACAGAACAGCAAGTTAGTATAGACCTTGTTATATTTAACAACCAATTATCCGGCAGGCAGTTAAAGAATTTAAATGAAGCGATGAACGTTAACATAATAGACAGAAATATGCTTATCCTAGATATTTTTGCGTGGCGCGCAAGCAGTTTAGAGGGTAAACTGCAAGTAGAGTTGGCTCAGTTAAAATACTCGCTTCCGCGCCTTATCGGGCAGGGTATGGTCTTATCTCAGCAAGGCGCGGGGATAGGTACGCGCGGACCGGGTGAGACAAAACTAGAGTTAGACCGCCGAGTAATAAGGCGCAAGATTTTCGAAAAAGGTCAAGAGATTAAAAAACTTGCCGAGCAACGCGAGGTTAGGCGCAAAAAAAGGCTTACTAACGAGAAGTCTGTTGCAATTGTTGGGTATACTAATGCGGGCAAGTCTACGCTTATGAATGTTTTAACAAAGGCAGATGTTTTAGCGGAAGACAAGTTGTTTGCTACGCTAGACCCAATTACTAGAAAAATCTGGACAGACCTTACAAGTATGGGAATTGATGGGGGCGACGCGGGTGGCGCAACCTACACGCTTACAGATACTGTTGGGTTTATACAAGATTTACCGCACGAGTTTATAGAGGCGTTTAAGTCTACACTAGAGGAAGCGCGCCACTCAGATTTACTACTTCACGTTGTAGATATAGCAAGTAAAGATGTTAACAAAGATATAGAAGTTGTAGACAAGGTTTTAGCAGAACTTGGCGTTATAGACAAGCCAACCATAATGGTTTTTAACAAAATAGATGCGCTTGAGGGTAGTCGCCACTTAAGTAAAAAACTGATAAAACTAGACAACATAGAAAACAAAAATACAATATATATATCGGCACTAACGGGCGAGGGCGTAGAAGAGTTAAAAAAACAAATAGCAAGAAAATTGTTTAGTTAAAATAAATTACAAATTACATTGACACAAATTACAAATGTTTAACCCATAATATGCCAAACTTTTGAACGGCTAGCATTGCATTATTTAGTCTAACTATAAAAGAAAACAAATTGCAGACTGTTCAAACGCTTTGGTACTAAGCATATGTAGCATTTGTAATTTGTAATTTGTACATTGTAATTTTCGAGGAGTTTATATGTCTAAAAACACAGCAGGTAACAAAAATATAGCAGATAGTAAAGTTGCAACAGAAACTAAAGTTACTATGGATAAAATAGTGGCGCTTTGTAAGGGGCGCGGGTTTGTTTTTGCGGGAAGTGAGATTTACGGCGGGCTTGCAAACACGTGGGATTATGGTCCGCTTGGGGTAGAACTTAAAAATAATATAAAAAAGTTGTGGTGGGCTAGTTTTGTTAAGCAGCACGCGCTTGTTGTGGGGCTTGATAGTGGTATTTTACTAAACCCAAAAGTGTGGGAGGCTAGCGGACACGTTGGCGGTTTTTCCGACCCGCTGATAGACTGTAAGGGTTGTAAAACGCGCCACAGGGCAGACCATTTAGTAGAGGCTTTTATACAGCGCAAAAGTAAGGGCAAGCCTAATGCCGAGTACGGCGGGGTTGCGCTAGCGGCGGTGGCTACAATGGAAGACGCTTTGCTAAGTAAATACATAGCGGATAATGCTATACCTTGCCCTTGCGGTAAGTCTGAGTTTACGCCGATTAGAAAGTTTAACTTGATGTTTAAAACTTTTCAGGGCGTTACTGAAGAGAGCGCAGATACTATTTATATGCGCCCAGAAACCGCGCAAGGTATTTTTGTAAACTTTAAAAACATACAGCGCACAACCAGAATGAAAATTCCTTTTGGGGTTGGGCAAATTGGTAAGGCTTTTAGAAATGAGATAACGCCGGGTAACTTTATTTTCAGAACGCGAGAGTTCGAGCAAATGGAATTAGAGTTTTTTTGTCGCGAAGGCACGGACGCCGAGTGGTTTACTTACTGGGAAAAGTTTTGTAACGAGTGGCTTTTAAGCTTGGGTGTGAGAGCAGAAAACCTAAGAATAAGAGAGCATAGCGCGGACGAATTGAGCCACTATTCTAAGCGCACAATAGACTTTGAGTATAAGTTTCCGTTTGGCTGGGGCGAGATTAGCGGTATAGCAAACCGCACAGACTACGACTTGAAAGCGCACGAAAAAGCATCGGGCATATCGCAAGAATATATCTGCCCGCAAACGAACGAGCGCTTTATACCTTACGTTATAGAGCCTACATTTGGGGTTGCTAGGCTGTTTTTGATGTATTTGATAGATGCATACACAGAAGAAGATTTGGGTAAGGGCGATACGCGTACAGTTTTAAAATTGCATAATGCGCTTGCGCCATACAAGGTGGCAGTTTTGCCGTTGTCTAAAAAATTGAGTGAAAGTGCGAGAGAAATTTACGCAGACCTGAGCAAACATTTTAGCGCAACGTACGATGAGAGTGGCGCTATTGGTAAACTTTATCGCCGACAAGATGAGATAGGCACGCCATTTTGCGTAACGGTAGATTTCGATACGCTAGATGATGGTAAGGTGACTGTAAGAGAGAGAGACAGTATGAAGCAAAAGCGCGTAGCGATTAAAAGCTTGAAAAAATACATTGAAGACAGAGTTGGTTTATGAGAATTTTGGAAATTTTAAATGAAAGTGGTTTAAAGTTTTCGGCTATGTCTGTAAGTGAGAGCGCTAGTGTAATTTTGTTGACAAAGCCTTATAGTCCATACGATGTGGGGCAAAGCAAAGGTAAAACTAATAGCGGGGGCGGTAAGAAAGGTGGTAAGAAGGGCGCTAGTGTTAGTTATGAGCAGACTGATAGTGTTTTGTTTGTAGATGCTTATTACGAGGCTTCTAACGCGCTACGAAAATGTGCAGAGCAAATAGTTTTGCAACTAAACGAAGCGGGCATAAGCGCAAAACTAGCGCGTCTAGATAGTTATAAGCCCTTGGCTGTTTACTCGGGGCTTGCAAGCGTTGGGCATAACAACTTGCTGTTTAACAAATACTACGGCTCTTACTTTGCGCTTCAAGCGGTAGATGTACAAGTGGAAATAGACCATAGTTTAAACGAGCATATGCAATTAGAGTGCTTTACTTGTGGCAAGTGTTCTAGGGCTTGTCCTTTTGGGGCGCTTCATTCTGGTGAGTTGTTTGTAGATAGTTGCTTACGTAAAACTCAGGGAAGCCCAAAAAGCACTACGATAAATCTATTACCGCACCACAGAAAAGTTATGGGCAATAAGTTTTTAGGGTGTGATATTTGTCAGTCAGTTTGTCCCAAAAACGCACACATAAAGCCAAAACAACCAACCCCCGAGTACAAGCAACTATTTAACAAACAAACCTTTATATCGGCGCTAAACTCTAAAGACAAAGACAGCCTAGCGCCCTACGAAAAGTATCTAGGCAAAAACTACTTAAACAAAGAATGGCTAAAAGGTTTAATAGGGGTTAGTGATTAAGGCTACTATCAATGGCTAATAAAAAAACAAAAAAAGCAGCGACTAAAAAAAGTCGCTGCTTTTAAAAATTTGTTATGTGGGCGACTTAAATGTAGTCGCTAAGTTACTAATCTAAAATTGAATTTATCTGAATGTGGTGTAGTACAGAAACAAGCAATAAAACGGACAAAGCAATAATTATAGACAAGGCAGAAAGTTTTATTGTGTTGCCCTTGCTGTCATTTGTACTTTTGCACATATTAAGCGTTGTAGATAAAACCGATAGCACTAGCGCACAGTAAAATATTATTTGTATTAGGGCAAGCGCAGAAGGCACTCGAAGTGCTAGTTCTATGCCGCCTAAGTCGCTATCGTTAGTAACTGCGCTATATGTATAGACCAGCCTTACAATTAAAAACGCAAGGCTTAAGCAAATACTTATAATTGCAAGCACGTTACCATAACTCTTTGGCTGTAAGGCTTTTGTTTGGGCTTTTGGGGCTTTTGGTTTATTCGCTATTTTTGTTGCACTATCTGATACTTTTGCGGGTGGCATCTTTGTAATTTCTACGCTTTTAAGCCCTAGAGAATTTTTTGTTCTTTCAATTGCAATTTCTAAACTATCTGTAATAAAAACTTGAAACTGAATTATCCCGCTATCACTATCGCCATAACATAAGTAATATTCGCTTTGCAAAGCGTTGCTATTGTTACCATTCCAGTTATGCAGGGCATCAATATCTGTGACAATATCGCTGACAATTTCTTTTTGCAAACTAGTGTTTTTTTCACTAGTGCTTGTTTTGTTTGCGGTGTTATCTACCCGCCTCTCAATCCAAAATTCTTTTTTCATAATAAGTGTTTCCTTTTTTGTGCTTTTTGTTTTTTGAAGTTTTGCTTGTGTTTTTTGCAATTATGCTTTTTGTTTTTGTAGTTTTGTGTTTTATTTTTTTGTGCTAGGGTTTAGACAACCCCACAATACGCTAATTTTAACACACCAAAAATACAAACAAAAAACCCTTTCCCGCATTTTTCAACAATTTTTGCTAACTTTTTTTTTGTATGTTGGTGTAGGTGGTTGACTTTTGAATTTAGGTATTATATAATATATAGATAAGTGAGTAAAAAGCCAGACAACTTAATGGGTTCTACACAAAATATGCTTAAGTTTCCAGCAAAGGTATCTTACGGCAGTGCATATTTAGGATACGGAATGGTAGCACAAACCCTAACAACCTTTTTGATGTTTTTTGGAACATCAGTTTTAGGTATTAGGGGAACTCTGATGGGTCTGATGTTTTTTATAATAATAATGTGGGACGCGGTTACAGACCCAATCGTTGGCTATATGTCAGACCACACTAAAAATAGGTTACTAGGGCGTCGCCACTTATATATTCTAACGGGCGTTTTTACAACTGCTATAATAAACATATTTATTTGGAATGTACCAAGCGTAAACTTTAGCGAAATGCAAATGGTTATTTGGCTGTTAATTTGCGTTTGCTTGTTCCAGTTAATGTCTACTGCATATTCTACGCCGCTTTTTGCCCTAGGGGTAGAACTTAGTGGTAACTCGCGCGAGCGCGCCTCAATGGAGAGCGTACGCACAGTTTTCTTTTTAATAGGTATGATAGCCCCCACGGTGTTAATGGGCTTTTTAGCAGCGCCACACACGCACGTAGATTATTACGGCAATGTGGTAGATGGCACGCTTACAGTTTTTCCGTATATAGAACTTGCATATATAGCAGCAACAGTTTCAGTAGCGCTTGGTGTTTTATGCTTTTTTGGAACATACTCTCATATGCCGCGCCTTCAAGCAAAACAGCGTATGGAAGAGATTACAGGCAACAAGGCAGAGAAAAAAACCATAACGGGTATATTTGTAGACTTTGGCAGAACACTTAAAAAGCCAAACCACAGGGCTGTAATAATGGGCTACTCGGCTACACTTATTGCGGCGGCTATACTAACAAGCGTTGGTTTTCATATATTTACTTTTGCATTTCAAATACCAGACTTGATGTTCTTTGTAATGGGTGCGCTGTTTGTAACAACAATATTCTCTCAGCCCGTGTGGGTTTTGGCAGTAAGGCGATGGGAAAAGCGAAGCGTTTTACGTGTTGGTATAATCATATGCTTTATAGGGATTGTGCTTTTTACGTTTGTTTTCTTTGCGCATATGTATGGTATGCTTCCACCGGTTTTAGATGATAGGGGTTGGAACATTGTTTTGTTTTTAGTGCCGGCTATGCTTGTTATAGGTTTTGGTGTTGGCTCTCTTTTTATGGTTCCTAACGCTATGATGGGCGATGTTATTACTTTTGAAAAGGGTGAGACGGGCATAGAAAAAACAGCAACCTATTCAAGTTTTATGACCCTTGCATATAAAGTTGCGCAGAGTGTTGCGGTTTTAATCGTGGGCGTTATGCTAGACTTAATAAGGTTCGATTCGGGTGAGCCGGGTCAGCCGCCGCCCATTCAATCTTTCGGCACGCAAATCGGGCTTGGCTTAATTGCTATAGTTGGTATTACTGTGGTTTTAATTGCGGGGGCAAGGCTTTATGCACAATATACACTAACGCGAAAAGACTTAGAAAAGTTTGAGAGGCAACTTGCCGCACAGTTTTTCTCGGAGGATGGGGATACGATGATAAGTTTATCTAAAATTAAAAATCTAGCAGTAGTTGCGCAGGCAAGGCGTAAAACGGCAGACCAAAACGATAGGGGCGTGCTAGATTTAAAAGACCAATACGCAACCCACTACGCAGTTTTTAGAGACGAAAAAGTACTAGCAAGTGGCAGACTGTTTAAAGAAGGTAACGAGATTATAATAGATTCTGTTTACGTAGTGCCGGAAGAGCGCGATAAAAACTATGATGATATGCTATCGCGCAAACTAATTTCTATAGCAAGCGACCTTGCCTTGCAAGAAGAGATAAGGGCAATTAACAAAGCGTATAAAACAAGGCGCGGTAAAACTAAGCAACAACTAGAAAACGAGAACAAGTTTTTTGTTTCGGTAAACATAAATGGCGAGGCAGAAAACCTAGCACCGCAACAAGACTATTTCAGAAACTTTGGCTTTGCGCTTGTGTCTAACAATAAGTTAAGGGCGCACCACACGCAAGTTCAACTTCAGTCGGCGTGTAAAAAATAGCGTACAGCGAGCAGGGATAAGGGATAAGAGGTGAGTGATAAGTGATAAGGGGTGAGTGTTAGTGGAATGAGCGATAAGGGGTGAGCGATGGGGGTTAGGGAAGTTTGGGGTTTGAGTTAAACATTTGGGAGGTTTTTTATGGGTGAGAATACAACACAAAAGAGTTCTACAATTATGTTTTGGGCGGTTTTGCTAGCGGCTACGCTGTTGGTTATTATAGCCGTGCAAGTTATTATGCGCGTTAATAGAAATACACAGATAAACCAGTTGCAAACGCAGGTGGCGCAGGTTCAAACGCTTAAAGAACAAGAGTATTTTAACGCAGAATTTTTTCAGTCTATAGAATTTATAGAGCAGTTTGCAAGAAGAGAGTTAGGCTTGGTTAACAGGGGAGAGATTGTTAGATAGTTTTAAATGTTAAATTTTAAATGTTAAATGTTTAAACTCATAATATACATAACTTTTGAACGGTCGCAATTTTAAACTCTTTACAATATGCAAAAACGAAATAACTGCCTGCGAAGCAGGTGAAACCATTTAGCATTTAGCATTTAACATTTAACATTAATTAGATTATGAAAAGACGTCCGGATATTTTTGTACATATTTTGTTGCTTCCTTTTGGTTTTATGTTTTGGCTTTTTAGGGGTTTTTTAAGGGGCTTGGGTTTTGCTTTTGTGTCGCCAAAAAATGTAGATTATCTGCATTTTATGGATACGCTAACTGGCGAAGAGTTTGAAGAGTTTTTAGGCGAATTATTTACAGATTATGGCTATAGCGTTTTTTGGATAGGCGGGCAGGGCGACCAAGGGTGCGACTTAATACTAGAAAAAGACGACCTTATTATAGTAGTGCAAGCAAAGCGCTATATGCAGGCGGTAGGCAATACTTCCGTGCAAGAGATTTACGCGGCAAAAGCACACTACGAAGCAGACGAGGCGTGGGTTGTTACAAACAGTTATTTTACAGACTCAGCCAAAGAGTTAGCAGAAAGCACAAATGTATGGCTAGTAGATAGAGACGCGTTGCTTACGCTTATATAAGTGTACAAATTGCAATGTACAAATTACAAATGTTTCAACACATTAATACCAAAACTTTTGAACAATCCGCTATTGAGACTGTCAAAAAGTTTGGACTATTATGAGTATAATATTTGTAATTTATAATTTGTAATTTGTAATTTGAAACTATGAGATATTTAATCGTTGGCTTAGGCAATTATGGGGATAGGTTTAAAAACACATATCATAATGTGGGCTTTATGGTTTTGGACAGGCTTGCCTATGAGTTGGGCTTAAAACTGAAGCGCTCGCGTACGCAGAGCCTTATTGCTAGCGCGGATATTTGTGCGGATAATGGGCTTGTAAGTAAGGTTGGTAAGCCAAAGAAAGTAGCGGGTGGGCTAACAAGTGGTGGGTTTAGAGTGGGTGAAGTGCTTTTTGCATATCCGCAAACTTTTATGAATTTAAGTGGTAGGGCTGTGGAAGCCTTGCTCAGAAAAGAAAAAATCCCGCTACAAAATTTGCTTGTAATATACGACGATATAGATTTAGACGTTGGCAAAATAAGAATAAGAAAAAGCGGCTCTGGCGGCACGCACAATGGTATGCGTTCAATTATATCAGAATTAGGCACAACAGATTTTTCTAGAGTAAGGGTAGGCATAGGCAGACCACCCGGCATACCGCTAGATAGATTTGTACTAAGCCAAATAAAGCCAAATGATATGGCACTACTAGGGGCGGCATACGACACTTGCGTGCAGATAATAAAGGGCTTTGTTAAGGGCGAGACGATAGAGAGTTTAGGCAACAAGTTTAACGGAAAATAGAAATTTTAATGGATACTGAATAAAGAGCGAAAAAGTAAATGGAAAACGACTAGCGAAAAACGAAAAACGTAATAGATACTGAATAAAAGCGAAAAAGAAATGGCGAGCGAAAATACACAACTGCAACCAGATTTGCCTAGTAAAAAAAAGGGCAAACTTCTAACCCCTGCAAGAATAATTGTGCTAGGATATATCACAGTAATACTTGTTGGGGCGTTTTTGCTTTGGTTGCCTGCGGCGCGCCAATCAGACACAAGTGGCAACTTTTTAAACTCTATTTTCGATGCGACGTCGGCTGTTTGCATAACGGGCTTTTTGCTTTACGATATTGCAAACTATTACACAATGTTTGGTCAGATTGTAATACTTGTGCTTATTCAAATTGGCGGGCTGGGCTTTATGAGTATTACGACTTTGATGTTTTTGCTTTTGGGCAGGCGCATATCGCTAAGAGAGCGACTAGTTATGCAAGAGGCGATGAATCAAGATAGTTTCGGCGGTATAATTAGCGTTATAAAGCGCGTAATAATTTTAACCTTTATTGTACAGTTTATAGGCTTTTTGTTTTTGCTTTTTGTATTTGTGCCGGTTGCAGAGTGGCGCGGTGTTTATTACGCTGTGTTTTATAGCGTAGCAGCCTTTTGTAATGCGGGTGTAAGTGTTAGTGGGTTTGCGCTGTCTGAGATTGCCGCATACAGACTTTTAAAAATAATTTTAACGTGCCTTACGCTTTTGGGCGGGCTTGGATACCTTGTAATATTTGATATAGGCAAAAACTGGGTTAGTTGCTTGAGAGAAAAAAGACTATTACCTAGGTGGCGCTATTTAGCCACGCACACAAAAATTGTAATATACGCAAGCGTATTTTTGATAGTAGTGTCTACTTTGACTTTTGTTTTTGCCGAGTATAACTATGCATTCTCTGAAGAGGGGTTTGGCGGAAGTTTGTTGTATAGCGTGTTTTTAAGTATAAACGCACGCTCTAGCGGGTTTGGGTTTGTAGACACTTACGCGTTAAGTGAGGGTAGCCGCCTTATACTAATAGCAAATATGTTTATAGGCGCATCTCCCGCATCTACTGGTGGTGGTATAAAAACCACAACAGCGTTTTTAATATTCGTATACTTTTTGTCTACAATAAGGCTAAGACGTGAAGTTACCGTAAATAAGTCTACCATATCACACCGCCACTTGTCTAAAGCAATTACAATTTTTGTGTTTGCTATTATGCTTTTGTTTGCGGCAACCTTTATACTAACGTGGACAGATGGGCAGTTTTATTTAGGTCAGTTATTTTTTGAAGTAGCATCAGCCCTTGGTACTGTTGGCTTAAGTGTTGGGGTTATATCAGATATATCTAATATAGGCAAAATTTTGTTTATATTTTTAATGCTTATTGGGCGTATTGGCATACTAACTTTTGGAATGTCGTTTTATAATTCAAAGTACGACGACCCAAAAGTTAAGTGGGCAGAAGCAAAAATATTAGTAGGATAATAGAGTGTAAAGTGTAGAGTGTAGAGTGTAGAGTGTAGAGTGTAGAGTGCAGAAGTGCAGAGTGTAAAGTGTAAAGTGTAGAGTGTTTATACTCATAAGCGCCTAAACCTTTTGACAGTCGCAAGTTTCGCCTCTCACGCAATTTGCAAAACAACTTTGCCCGCGCTAGCGGTGCAACCACTTTACACTTTACATTTTACACTTTACACTACATATCTTTACACTACTTACTTTCATAAAAAACACACAGGAGGTTTTACAATGGCACGACCTAAACGATTTGCTATAATAGGGCTTGGAATATTTGGAAGCATTTTATGCCGACAACTATCAAGTCAGGGCAGGTTTGAGATTTTAGCGGTTGATACTAGTGAAGACAAAGTAGAGGCGGTTAAAGAGTTTGTATCATACGGGGCTACGGCAGATGCCACAGATGAAAAGGTTTTTAATGCGCTAGGCATTAAAGATTTTGACGTTTTAGTAGTATGCACAGCATCTAATCTAGAGGCTAGCGTTATGATTTCTTTAATGGCAAAGCAGGCGGGGGTTAAGGTGGTTGCTAAGGCAAAGTCGCTCTCTCACAAAACTGTTTTAGAGCGCATAGGGGTAGACTTAGTAATTATACCAGAACTTGAGATGGGTAAAAAGTTGGCAACGCGCCTTATAAACCCAGATGCTGTAGATGTATTTAGTCTGTTCGAGAACTACAACATAATAGAAGTTATAACGCCGGAAGAATGGGTGGGGCAGAGCATTGCAGAAATTTCGTTTAGAGATGTGTATAACATAACTTTGCTTTTAATAAAAAGGGGCGAGCAGTTTATGCACTATGTTAAGCGAGATACAAAAATAGAAGAGGGCGACTTACTTGTTGTTGGTGGCTCACCACAATACCTAGATAAGTTTATGAACAGGATAAACAAACTGAATGCTTAAAAATGTTTTAGATTTACAAAAACTAGGCGGTGTTTACAAAGAAGTTTATTTGCAGGGTAGTTTAGGTGGCATAAAAAATGCCGAGCCGCGAAACACTACCCTTTTTGGCGTGTCGTTTGCGGGTCGTGCGCATATTTTGGCGTCTCTAGCAAATGGGCTTAGTAAAAGGGTTGTGTACTTAACGGACGAAGTAGACACCAAAAAACTTACAGAGCAGTTTGCGGGGTTTGGGGTAGACACACTACATTTGCAAAACACAGAAGACTGGCTAGTGTATAAAGATTTTGCCTCTAACGCAAGTATGCACGCAAGGCTTAGGGTTTTATATAAGTTGTATACGGGGGATTTTAGCGTGTGCGTTATAGACGCTAAAAGTTTTTTGTCACACTACATCTGCCCAAAGCAGTTGTTTGAAAATGTTTTTGAGTTTAGCGTGGGTGGGCAGTTCGACTTACAAAGTTTGGCGGGTAAGTTTGTAGACTTGGGGTATGAGAGGGTAATGCTGTTAGATAGCATAGGGCAGTTTTCTGTAAGGGGAGATATTGTAGACTTTTTTTGTCCGCTTTATAGCGCGCCGATAAGGGTAGAATTTTTCGGGAACGAAATAGACAAAATAAGTTTTTTCGACTTAAGCACGCAGAGAAGCACAAGTGTTTTGGACAGCGCAAAGGTTATACCTTGCAGTGAGTATATTCAGCAAACTGCCGTTAGTGGCGGTGAGAGTATTAGCAAGGCTTTATCGGGTGAGAAATTTAGCAACTTAGATGCGCTTTTAGATAGACTGCAAAAGGGTGACAATAATGCAAGTTTGGGCATTATAAGAAATTTGTTTGGTAGGGCGAGTATTTTAGATTATATTAGCAAGTGGGATAAGGGCAATGGTGTTGGTGGTGTTGGTGGTGATGTAGGTAATGTAGGTGATGTAGGTGATGTAGGTACGGGTGGCACTATTTTTGCGGTAGATAACCCAAAACTTTTAGGGCAAAAGATAGGGCTTTTAGAGAGTGAACATAAAAATAGGTTTGACAATTTAAGTAAAACATATGAAGTGCCAAAAAGTGCTAAGGACTTATTTTTTACTAGCGATGAGATGTTTGGCTTACTTAAGCCTAAACAAGTTATAGAGTTTGCAAGTGAAAAATATAATACCACATCTAATAGCGCGTTAAAAGGTAATAGCAACGCGCCAAAAGATAATAGCAAGTCGCACAGCGCTTTTATAGTTAAAGAAGCACCGCTTAGAAACTATACGGGCGTTAACGCGGTTAATTTAGCGCCGGATATACTAGCGTGGCAAAAGGCGGGTTATAAGGTTATTTTATGTGCAAACAAACAGCATAATGTAGATGCACTAAGTAATAGTTTACGAGAGAATGATATTGGCGTAAGCACAAATTTAGATGAATTGAATGTAGGTATAGGTGGTAGTCAAAGCGGAAGCCAGAGTGGCAGTCAAAGCCAAAGCCAAAGACAGAGCGGAAGCGTATGTATTATCCCGCACCTTTTACCGGAAGGCTTAATTTTTAAAGATGCAAAAATAGTTATCTTAGGCACAGATAATATAATTACTAGGCTTGCTAGCGTGCCGCCGCCCTCAAACAAAACGGCGCGGAAGCACAAGACAGATGTTTTTGTTAGCCCGCAAGTAAACGACTATGTTGTGCATATCATACACGGCATAGGGCTTTTAGAGGCAATAGAGAAAAAAGAAGTTGGGCGCGTAGTTAAAGACTATTTGCGCATAAAATATAAAAATGGCGATACGCTTTTTGTGCCGGTAGAAAATACGGATATGCTAAGCAGGTATGCAGGCGCAGATGAAGCCCCGGCGCTATCAAAAATGGGCGGGAAAGATTTCGAGCGACTAAAGGCAAAAGCAAAGGCTTATATAAAAAAGTTGTCGTTTAACTTGATGGAACTCTACGCTAAAAGAGATGCGCAAAAGGGCTTTAAGTTTAGTTACGACAACAGTTTAGTGACAGAGTTTGAGAATGCGTTCGAGCATACCCCAACAGACGACCAACTAGCAGCAGTAGGCGAGATTAAAGACGATATGCAAAGCAGTAGAGTAATGGACAGACTGCTTTGTGCAGATGTTGGATACGGGAAAACTGAAGTTGCTTTTAGGGCTGCTTTTAAAGCGATAATGGATGGAAAGCAGGTTGCGCTTTTATGCCCAACAACAATACTTTGTTTGCAACACTACAACACGGCAAAAAATAGATTTGGCGCATTTGGTGTGAGTGTTGCGCACCTATCGCGTTTTAACTCTAAAAAAGCGAACGAAAAAATTGTAGACGACTTAAAAAAGGGTAAGGTAGATTTAGTAATTGGTACGCACAGATTACTTTCTAAAGATGTTCAGTTTTTGGACTTAGGGCTTTTAATTTTAGATGAAGAGCAACGCTTTGGTGTCTCACACAAAGAAAAGCTTAAACTTTTAAAAACGCAAGTAGATACGCTTACGCTAAGCGCAACGCCTATTCCGCGCACGCTTTATATGTCTATGATAGGGGTTAGGGATATAAGCGTGATAGAAACCCCACCTGTTGGCAGACTGCCCACTCAGAGTTATTTGCTAGAGTATAACGAGAGTTTTGTGAGAGATGCGATAGAGCGCGAACTCTCTCGCGATGGGCAGGTATTCGTTTTATATAATAGGGTTTTGGGGATTGAGGCTTTTGCTGGCTCTATTGCAAAGTTAGTGCCGAATGCTCGGGTTGGCATAGCCCACGGGCAGATGGGGGAAGACGCGCTAGAAAAAAACATAACCGACTTTTTTAAAGGGAATACAGATATACTAGTTGCCACAACAGTTATAGAAAACGGCATAGATATAAAGCGGGCAAACACGCTTATAATTGTTAACGCGCAAAGTTTGGGCTTGTCTCAGTTATATCAGTTAAGGGGTAGAATAGGGCGCTCTGACAAGCTCGCCTATTGTTATTTAACTTATCCAAAAGATGTAGTGCTTACAGAGGCTAGCCAAAAAAGGCTTATGGCTGTAACAGAATATAACGAACTTGGAAGCGGGTTTAAAATAGCAATGAAAGACTTAGAAATTAGGGGGGCGGGCAACATACTTGGCGCTCAGCAAAGTGGTCATATACAGCGCATAGGCTACGACTTATACTTTAACTTGTTGCAAGAAGAACTGACTCGTGTGCGCAACCTATCGGGTGGTCTAAGTGGCGAGCCACTAAGTGCAAGCCTTAACGACTTTACAGAGCAAGTAACAGCCACAATGGATATAGAATTAGACGCTAATATTCCAACAGAATATGTGCCAGATGAGGCTCAAAAGATAAGGCTGTTTAAGCGCATAGCAAATGTTGCAAGTATAAAAGAGCGTCGCGAATTAAAGGACGAACTTCAGCATATATACGGCAAACTGCCGCATTCTGTAGATGCTTTAATTATAATTGCCCTACTTAAAAATTTGGCGGCAAAAATAAGCGCATCTAAAATTACTATCAGACAAAACAAATGCCAAATTCAACTATCAAGTGTAAACAACCTTAAAAACGAAGCGCTTTTAGACGCACTTCAAAAGTTTAAAAACACTTGCGCACTAAAACAAGGCAACTTGCCAATAATCTACTTCAACGCAAAAACCACTCAACAAGGCATAAGACAAGTACTAGAATTTTTACTAGAGTTGTAGCGAGTTTGAACTATTAGGAAATTCCGAATAGTTCAAATTGAGCAACCAGCAAGTATAAAGATTGCGAAAATAATTGTAAATTTTGGCTTTGTAGAAAAAAAATTGTTTACAAATAGTTGCATTTTTTTTATGTATGTTGTATAATAAAGGTTATAGGTAATATATAATATACAAACATACATAATTTCTTTAGACAAATTAGTAAGTATTTTAACTTGAAATCTTTGCGGAGGGTTTTTTGGCAGACTTATCAAAAGTCGGTCACCTGAAAAGTTATGGAAAATTTAAGCATAAAAAAATCTAAGATTTTTAGACTATTTGCAACGCTAACGGCGGCAGTAATGTTCGGTGTGTTTTTGGCGGGTTGCGTTTTTATTGTTAGAAACGAGGAAGCCGACTTAAATCAGGTTGTAGCGCGCGTTGGCTATAGGGGTTCTGCGGTTGGTGTTTTTGAGATTACAAAGCGCGAGATGTTAGAAGCCTTTCGCGGACAAGCCGGTCAGAGCCTTATACAGCAAGGCTCTTCAGAGAGAGAGGCTATGGACCAAGTTGTAATTCAACTTGTTAATCAGCAACTTTTTGCGATTAAAGCGCGTCAGACATTTACAATCAGTTTTCGCCAAGGCATAGATGGTCAGCCTAACCTACTTAATTTTACGCACCCAAATTTTGGCGGTAATTATAATTCGCTTGCAGACATACTAAGGCGTGCCGAAGAGAGCGGCACAATCTATTACTACGACCAACAAAACAACAGAAGGTCTAGAGTAGTATTTCAGCACGCGGATGAGAAGTTTTTCTCTATATACGAGATTAACGAGGCAAGAAACGCAATTAACGAAGCGGTAAGGGGGCAGTTAGAGCGCCACCTAGGCGAAGTTAAGGACGACTGGGGAATTGTAGTAGATGAAGTAGAAGACGACGATTTTGCTTTTACGCCGCCGCGCAGGTGGCCTATTAGAGAGACGGGCGTGAGAGAGTTTAACGAGTTTTCTCAGCACGACTTTTTAACTCCTTTCGAACTTCCACCAACAGAGCCTAATACTGAACTTAGGCGTGTTCATAGAGAGGCGGAAAGGCGTTTTGAAAATCAGTTAAACGACATCAACTTAACAATACCGCTACTTTACGAGATGGAACTTCAAACGCGACTTATAAGAAAGTTAGAAGAATATCTTAACATAACAAACGAAGACGAAGCAAACAACCCACATCACATAGACAATTTATTTTGGGATTTAGACACAAAGGTAAGGCAACTTTACACAAACATCTTACAAAGAAATAGAGACCAATTCGGTATTCCGACCGGCGCGGGCGCAGAAGCGATAGGCGCGGCGCAAACTGCTTTTGAGACTGTTTTTAGCGCTGGCGAAGATATTATACTTTACTATCCATTTGGTGGCTACTTTTATGTTAATCACGTTCTGATAATGTTTACGGACGCTCAGAACGCAGAAATAGCAAGGCTAAGGGACTTAGGCGTTATCGTTACGGACGCACATTACAGACAATGGAGGCAAGCACAGGCTAACAATATTTGGGCGCGCCCGCGTGTAAATGGCTTAGAATTAACTCAAGCACTACCAGCCCCGCGTGTTACGGAAGAGATTTTTAACACGATGAATTGGATGGTAAATGATGCAAATCAGACAGTACCTAGGGTTTCTAGGCGTGATAGGCAAGATGCTTTCTTAGACTTAATGCATAGGTGGAATCAAGACGAGGGTATGTTTAACTCCCCCCGCGGTTATGCGATGTTCCCAGAAGATAGGGCGGCGGGGCTAAATTGGTACCCAACCTTTTCGGAGGGCGCGTGGAGAGCAAGCAGAACGGGCGGTTTGTACGGACCGGTAATTTCTCAGTTTGGTTTGCACTATATATTTGTTAGTGAGAGTTTTGGCGCGGGTCAGATTCTTACGCTGGAATGTCAGTATGGGTTTAGAATGAGGCGCGACCCGGTGCGTGTTCAAGCGCGCGTAGAAGACCCAACAGACCCAAACTACGACAGACCAATTTACGTAATGAGAGATGCGCAGGGTAATGTAATACAGATTGTGGGCGTAGATAATGTTCCGGTGCCAGCAGGTGCAAGACCATTAATGATAGTGCAAAGAGATGAAAGAGGTAATACTGTGCTAAGCCCGTGGAGGCTTCAAACAGTTTACGATGTGCTAAAAGACAGAGTATTACAACAGCACGCAACAGATAGGTTCGCAATTTTCCAAAACCAAATAGCAATACATCTAGACGATTTTGGCGGGGGCGAGCGCATTACAGCAAACATAAATTCGGCAGAGTTAGCGGGCATACCACATATCCCGGTAAGGCGATATAATAGGGTGATTAGGCAGTACTTCAATGACTGGATTTAAGGGAATTGGGGGATTAAAGGCGTATATGCGGCGCAATACTTTGTCAGTCTTTACGTTTTGCTCAGTTACGTACCGAGTGGTACGCGCCTTCGCAAAGCCGCAGACTTCCGCGTCTTGCTTGCATCTACACCTTTAATCGCTGTAGAGAAAAAGAGTATGAAATGCAATACTTTTTCGCTAATAAAATTTTAACACAATTTAGAATTAAAGCCCGCTGGTTATGCGGGCTTTTTTGAAAGGAATATAGATTTTTATATGGGTAACAAAAAAGATGTTGCAATAAAGGCTAAGCAAAAAAAACAATTTGATATACGTGGGGCTTTTAAGAAGCCGGCGCTGGCGGCACTTGCGGGGGTGTCTGATGTGGCGTTTAGAGAGTTGTGCAAGGGTTTTGGGGCTGGTGTTACGTTTAGTGAGATGGTAAGCGCTAAGGCTGTTTGGTATGGCTATAAAAGTGGTAAGCATTTTAAAACGCTAGACTTGTTAAAAACTTCGGATACGGAAGATATTAAAGGGGTGCAGATTTTCGGCTCAGATGCGGATATTATTAGTGAGATTGTAGGCTACGATATTTTTGACAAGTACGATATTATAGATGTTAATATGGGTTGCCCTATGCCAAAAATTGTTAATAACGGAGATGGCGGCGCGCTTATAAAAAAAGAGAATTGGGACAAAGCCAAAAACATTCTAACACGGCTTGTTAAGGCAACTAAAAAGCCGGTCACAATAAAAACAAGGGCGGGCTTTAATAGCAATACGGCAGTAGAATTTGCTAAAATGGCGAGAGACTGTGGCATAGCGGCAATAAGCGTACACCCGCGTACAGTACAGCAGTTATACAAAGGGCGGGCAGATTGGGGTGTAATTAAAGCCGTTAAAGCGACACTAGACATACCAGTTTTTGCAAGGGGCGATATATTCAGCGCACAAGCGTACTTCGATGTTTTAGACCAAACGGGCGCAGACGGCGCATTTATAGCAAGGGGCAGTTTTGGCAACCCGTTTATATTTGCTGAAATTTCAGCAGTTCAGAATTGTTCACCTACAAACAACTCACCTTTCGCGACCAAAATAAAAGACAGCCCAAACCCCACTAAAAAAGAAACATCACCTAAACTTTTAAAAGACAACCCAGTCCCCGCTACACTTTTAAAAGACACAATTTTGCAACACATAGATTTAAGCCTAAAGCATTTTGGCGAGCGCTACACAGTACTCACAATGCGAAAACACATACTTTGGTATTTCGCAAAAGCAAGCCTACCCAAAAAACTAAAAGCCCAAGCAACCACCCTAAACTGCACAAACCAACTAAAAGACTTTATAGTGTCTACTCTTTAGTTTTGTAGACCATTTTTGATAGGAAGTTGCCTAGGGGAAGTGCTTCAAGTTCGTCTTTTGTGAAGCACTTTGAGAATAGAATTAGTGCGGCGTAGGTGGCTATGCCTAGCATTAGGCTTGTTACTGTTGAGATAATGGCTATAAGGGTTGCGTGAGATGTTATATGCTCTAGCGAGAATGTTAAAAGGCGCGGCAGGTAAATAATAATTAGTGCAAGTGGGATAATGCTAGCAACTGTTTTTAGTGCTAGCATTTTATTTTTAAAGTAAAAGCCAGTATAGCGGCGTAGCATAAACAAGCAGATTATACAACTTATGGCAAGGGATATTGCGGTTGAAATGCTTGCGCCAAAAATGTGAATGGTTGGTATTCGTAAAAGAATAATTGTGAGAATAACCTTTATTACAAGCCCTATGCTAAGCGCGATAAGTGGTGTGTAGGGGCGATTGATGCCTTGCAAAACGGCTACAAAAACTTGAAGCAAAGCCATATAAAAAAGCGTTTTGCTTGATACGCGAAGTAGGGCAATTGCTAGAAGTTGTTCCTCTGATGTTAGTTTAGAGTAGGTGAGTTCTACAATGTTTTGGGCGGCAAACGTAAACACAACAAACATCGGAAGCGCAAGTAAAAAGGCAATTTTTACAGCGGTTGTTATTTTTTCGTTGGCTTGCTCTTTTTTGTTAAGTGTAAGGGCGGCGGCAATTGCAGGAACAACTGACACGGCAATTGCAAGCGTGACTACTGTTGGGAAAGATATAAGGCTAGATACACCGCCGGCAAACACACCATATGCTTTGGTGGCGGTTGAGACTGTATAGCCTTGGCGCGTAAGTGTGTTTACAATAAGTATGCTGTCTACAAACTGTGTAAGTGGCAGTATTATAGCGCCTAGGGTTATAGGAAGCGCAAGGCGCAAAACGCGCTTGTAGCAAGTAAAATAGCGCTGTCGGTTTTCTTTTTTTGCACAACTTGTTGTTGGTTCTGCGTTACAGTTTGTTGCTGTTGTTTTTGCTGTTGTTGGTACTACGTTGCAATTTTTACTGTTATCTATTTTTGCTATTTCGTGCTTACCATTAGCTTTTTGTTTGGCACTATTTTGTTTGGCACTCAGTAGCCTTTGTGTTTTAGGCGTTAAGTTACGCTTTTTTTTGTATACTATTATCCACACCTGCAAAAACACAAACGCCAAAACTTCGCTTATTGTAACGGCCGCCACAGCCCCAAACGCAGCCCACATAACGCCATAAGGCAACAAAATTATTGCAAGCGTAAGCCCGGCGGCAATCTTAAAAAACTGCTCTATAATTTGTGATAGGGCAGTAGGCAACATCTTTTGTCTGCCCTGAAAATATCCGCGTATGCTAGATATTATAGCAACAAGCAAAACTGAGGGCGCTATTGCCATAAACAAAAGTGCAATATCAGAGTTGCCCTGAATGGCGGCTAAACTTTTCGCAAACACAAACAAAATTATACTGCCAACCGCCCCAAGCGCATATAGTAAATAACGCGTACAGCGGTATACAAAGGTGCATTCTTCTTCGTTGCCTATGGCGTAACTCTCAGCCACAAACTTAGATATAGCAACGGGCAAGCCCGCGCTAGATACAATAAGTATAAGTGAAAAAACGGGATAAACCAACTGATAAAGTCCAATACCCTCAGCACCAATAATGTTGGTTAGTGGTATTCTGTAAGCGCCCCCCAAAAGTTTTACAACCATACCTGCAATTGTTAAAACGGAAGCACCTTTTAAAAAGTCTTTCTTTGCGGTGTCTGTTGTAACTTCCATAACACTTGCGGCATTAATGCTGTTTTCTGTTGAAATATTCGTTTCGCCCTTCATAAATTTAGTATGGCTCAACACTTTACTTTATATTATTTTTTTGATATAATAAATTTGTATGGTAACATTAAAACAATTAGATGTTAAAAATAAACTTGTGTTTTTGCGCCTAGATTTAAACATTGTGCAAGATAGTGAAGGCAACATAACGGACGCAAGGCGCATAGATGAGAGCCTGCCAACAATAGAGTATTTGCTTGCAAATGGGGCTAGGCTTGTTATATGCTCTCACCTAGGGCGACCTAAGGGTAAGGATAACAGATATTCGCTTTATAAGGTGTTTTTGTATATACAAGATGCGCTTGATGGTGAGCGTAAAAAGTCTAAAAAAGCAACTTCTGTATACGCGCAACCCACACAAAATTCTTACTCGGGCTATAACGTACAGTTTGTAGACGATTGTTATGGCGAGGCGGTAGACAAAGCAAAAAAACAATTGCAAAGTGGCGAGGCTTTAGTTTTAGAGAATGTACGCTTTTACGAAAGGGAGACAGAGGCGTGTCCTACCTTTGCAAAAGAGTTAGCAAAAGATATAGAAATTTACGTAAACGATGCTTTCGGCACATCTCACAGAGCGCACGCAAGCACAGCCATAATGGTTGGCTATGTTAAAGAAAACGCGCAATTAAAGGCAGAGCAAGCAGACATAGAACACGTTGCGGGTATAGGCTTTTTGATAGAGCGTGAGTTAGCCATACTAAACCATTTGCGTAAAAGCCCAAAAAAGCCCTTTGTGGTTGTTTTGGGTGGCAGTAAGGTGTCTGATAAGATAGGTGTTATTAATGCGCTGTTAGATACGGCAGACACGCTTTTAATTGGTGGCGCTATGGCGTTCACATTTTTAAAGGCGCGGGGCGCGGGTATTGGCAAATCTAAAGTAGAAAACGATAAGTTAGAACTAGCAAGCAGTCTACTTGAAAAAGCAGAGCAAAAGGGTGTTAATATAGTTTTGCCGGTAGATTTTGTGTGCGCTGTAGAGTTTAATAAAAATGCAAAGGCAAAAACATTTGAACTTAAGGCAGGCATTCCGCCAGAGTATATGGGGCTTGATATTGGCAAAAAAACAGTAAAGCTTTTTAAAACCCACATCAAAAATGCAAACACAGTATTTTGGAATGGTCCGATGGGCGTATTCGAGATTAAACAATTTGCAAACGGCACAAAACAAATAGCAAAAGCGCTAGCCAAACTAAAGGGCAAGAAAGCAACTTTCAAAGGGGCAAGTGTAAATGTGGCAAATGCTAACGCAAACGGCAAGGGCGCAACCAACACCAAACAGTTTACAACAAAAAAAGTAATAGTAGGCGGTGGTGATTCTGCCGCAGCAGTAACAAAATTTAAACTAGACAATTACTTCTATCACATATCAACAGGCGGTGGCGCAAGCCTAGAATACCTAGAGGGCAAAGAACTACCCGGCTTCGCCGCGCTAAAATAATTTTAAATTTAAAAATGTAATATAAACTACCCACATTTCAAAAAGTTTTGAAAGGGGTTTGGGGAAAACTTTTTCAAAAGTTTTCCCCAACAGGAGAACAACATTATGAAACAAAAATACCTTATTCTTAATTGGAAAAGCAAAGTTACTTACGACACGGCTTTAAATTTGTTAGATGCCGTAAAAACTATGGCAGACGCTAATGCTAAAATTGTTGTGTGTCCGCCTTATCCCATTTTGAAAGACGCTATAGAGTGGTTTAAAGGCACGGACATAGAAGTTGGCGTGCAAGATGTGTCGGCGCTCCCGGTTGGTGCGCACACGGGCGAAGTAAGTGCAGAACTTTTGGCAAGTATGGGCGTTAAGTATGCAATTATTGGTCACTCTGAAGTTAGGGCGCGCCACAAACTTAAAAACGCAGATGTTAAAGAAAAAATTCTAGCTGCACAAAAGGCGGGGCTTATAGCAATACTTTGTATTGGCGAAGATGAAAAGGCATACAAAACTAACAAAACAAATGCCGTACTTAAAAAGCAACTAGAAGAGTGCATAGATGAGAGAGTAGCGGGCGAGACGCTTGTTGTTGCGTACGAGCCTATATGGGCAATAGGCACGGGTCACGCGGCTACGCCAATAGTTGCAAGCGATGTTATAGCCCACATAAAGTGCATAACAGACGATATGTATCCGTTTGTAGTAGTGCCAGTAATTTACGGCGGAAGCATTAAAGCAAACAACATAGCAGACTTCATACGCGTAGCAAACATAGACGGCGCACTAGTAGGCGGCGCCTCAGTAGACCCAGACGAAGTGTTAAAGATATTAGGGGTTATCGAGAAGAAAAGTTAAAAAAGCGCTATGTGCGGCGCAATACTTCGTCGAGCGTTACGGTTTTCTGCGGTCACGTACAATTAGTACGCTCCCTTGAAAATCCGCCACTCTCCTTGTCTTGCCTTGCACCTAGCACTTTTTTACTCGGTTGCGCATAGAGCTTTTTTGGCTCATTGGTAAAAGTGGTATTTAAAAAAGTTGACTTCTTAGTCTCTCGCTTGAGGCTCGGTTTTCTTGTACGAGGAAACTATATTTCTTAGGTCATAAAAAAATTGCTCACAATGTTTTTTTGGTGGGCAATTTTTTTTGTGTTTTGGGAATACTAGGTGAATGGGTAAGTTGAAGGGTTTTTTAAGTTCGGCGGGTGTGTTTAAGCACATAGTTACTTGGCTTTTGATTGTAGGGCTTAGTGTTGTTAGTATTGTTGTGGTTTATTATATTTTTTATGGGCTTGCGCTGGGGTTGCCGGCAGAGCAGTTTTTGGTTTTTACGGGCGCTTGCGTTGGCGGGGCTGCTACATTTGGCGGAGTGTATTTTACGCATAAGGTGCAAGCCAAGGGTCAAAAAGATGAATTTAAAGCAATGCACGAGCGACTTAAAAAAGAAAAGTGGCTAGAAAAACTAGAGAGCATAGTGTGGGACACGCTGGATTATTTGTGTGTATCTAAAGCAAGCAACAAAACCATAGAACAGCGCACGCGTATTTATTACGCTATTAACAACAAACTAAAACTATTTTTTGGCACGGACTATATTTTAAAACACGGCAACTCTCAAAACACATACAAAAACCACACAAATCAAAATAGCCCGCCAAATGTTTTTTTTACTAACTTAAACACGCTTACAAAGTTATACTTACAAAGCGGGGGAGAGCGCGATATTATGTTTGAAGAATATATAAGGCTTTATAACAATTTTATAGACATAGCCCACAATTTTTTAGAGTATCATAAAGATAAAGCGTTAGATGACATAAGTTTAGAGCCTAACTAGGCACTCGACTTTTTTTAAGAAATTTTGCTATACGCTTTACATTTTTATCAGTTTGTGATATTATATAGAGATTGACAATGTGAATATTATGGGTAATTGCAAATTATTTAAGCGATAGCGGTGCAACAATTATTCATTATTAATTATTCATTATTCATTCGCTTGCCTAGCAAGCGTGTTGGAGAATAAATGAGAAGAGGCGTATTAAGATTTATATTTATAGTAGGTAGCGTAGTATTAATTATATACTTGCTGTCTGTATTATTTAGCCCAAGTGGCAACAACGAAATTTCTTACTCAGAGTTTCAAAACCAAATTAAAAGCGGAAGCGTAAAAAGGGTTAACGTAGCGGCAGAGCGCACGACCATAGTCTTTTTAGATTCTAACAGAGACAACGCAGTTGTTATCGTAAACAGAATTATTATAAGAGACCGCCTAGATTGGTTTGCAAGCGAGTACGATTGGTACGGCGACACATACAACGTAGCAGAGACAAATTTTGCCAACCTAGAAATCTACTTTATAGACCCAACTCAAAACAGTTGGTTTTGGAATATTTTCCCGTTGCTTTTAGCCGTGTTGTTTTTTATAATCATTTTTGTAATTATAAGAAATATGCACGCGGGCGGGGGCAGAGCGATGTCGTTCGGGCGCACTAAGGCGCGCCAAGTAGACACAACAAAAGTTAGGTTTACAGACGTAGCGGGCGCAGATGAAGAGAAGGAAGAGCTTAAAGAGATTGTAGACTTTTTAAAAGTTCCGCAACGTTTTTTAAACGTGGGCGCTAGAATTCCGAAAGGGGTTTTACTTGTCGGTCCGCCGGGTACTGGTAAAACATTACTAGCAAAAGCGGTTGCGGGCGAGGCAAGCGTGCCGTTTTTCACAATAAGTGGCTCAGACTTCGTAGAGATGTTTGTTGGTGTTGGTGCGTCTAGAGTACGCGACTTATTCGAGCAAGCAAAAAAGAATGTTCCGTGCATTATATTTATAGATGAGATAGACGCGGTTGGTAGACAGCGCGGTACGGGTATGGGTGGCGGACACGATGAGAGAGAGCAAACCCTAAACCAATTACTAGTACAAATGGACGGCTTCGAGACAAACGAGGGCATAATAGTTTTAGCGGCAACAAACAGAAGCGATGTATTAGACCCAGCGCTTTTGCGCCCGGGCAGATTCGACAGACAAGTTTACGTTCACAAGCCAGATGTTAAGGGCAGAGAGGCTATAATAAAGGTTCACGCAAGAAATAAGCCACTAGACCCAACGGTAGACTTCCGCCAGCTTGCAAGGCTTACGGCGGGTTTTGCGGGCGCTGATATAGAAAACCTTTTAAACGAAGCGGCAATTTTTGCGGCGCGTTCAGAGCGTGCTACAATCACAATGGAAGATATCACAGATGCAGTAGGCAAGGTGTTAATGGGACCAAAAAAGAAGTCTCGCGTTATAACAGAGCAAGACAAGCGCGTAACGGCGTTCCACGAGGCAGGTCACGCGATTGTTGGTATGAGTGTAGAGTATGGCGACCCGGTTCACGAGATAAGCATAATTCCGCGCGGTATGGCGGCAGGCTATGCGATGTTCAGACCAGAGGGCGATGATATGCATATGTCTAAAAACAAACTTAACGATATGCTAGCAATGACGCTTGGCGGGCGCGTGGCAGAAGAAATTGTTATAAAAGATGTGACCACGGGGGCTGTAAGTGATATTCAGCGTGCTACGCAAATTGCTAAGTCTATGGTAACGGAATGGGGTATGTCAGACATTATAGGACCTATGAGTTTAAACAGCGGGCAAGAGGTTTTCTTAGGTCGCGACTTTGTTTCAGGCAATGGTATGAGTGAGCATTTAAGCGGCATTGTAGATAAAGAGGTTAAGGCAATACTACTAGCGGCGCACAAAAGGGCAACAGAAATTCTTACTAAAAAGCGTAAGATAATGGACAATATGGCGCGCGTACTGGTTGAAAAAGAGACAATTTTCCAAGAAGAAATTCAACTTTTAATGGATGGCAAAACGCACACAGAGGTTATAGAATTTATAGAGCAAAGAGAAAGAGAGTACAGAATAAGAGACGAAGAGAGAAGGCGCGAAGACGAACATAGAAGAATGCTAGAGCAACAAAGGCTTCAGCAAATGGGCGGTCAAATGCCGTGGGAGTTTGGCGGCGGACAAGGCGGCGGCTTCCCACCACCACCAAATAATAACATTAACAATAGTGGTAACAATCACCAAGGGCAGTTCCCGCCTTACAACAATACAAATCAAGGACAGTTCCCACCATATAATAATAATCAGGGCAATCAAAATTACGGCAATCAACCACACAATAATCAGTACCCACCGCACTTTAACCCTAATGCGCAAAACTGGTTTAACGAGCAACAGCAAAACAATAATTTCGGGCAACAACAAGCAGACCAACAAAGCCAACAAGTAGGGCAACAAAATAATGTGGGAGAGCAGGCTCAGCACCAAGTACAGCAACAACCAGACCAAAGCGTACAGCAGGTAGACCAGCAAGTACAGCAAACAGACCAGAACGCGAGCCAGCAAGCAGACCATCAAAGCGTAAATCAAAACACAGAGCAAGAAAGTCAGCCAAAGCAAAAAAAGAAGACTACCACAAAAAAAGATGGCTCAGCAACCAAAGGCGCTAAAGATGCTACAAACAAAACCAAAGTAACAGTAAAAATAAAAAAATCGGACGAAAAAAAGTCAGACAAAAACGAAGACGACAAAGGCGAGACTAACCAATAGGTTTTTGTACTATCAAAATTTCTACAAAAAAGTAGTGAAAAACAGTTGACAAATTTTTAGTTTTGTACTAAAATGCATAGTGTTAGATGTGTGCATATCTAAAATTTCACATATTAAGCAGATAGCAAAGCACTATGCGGGATAGAGGAATTATGTCTAAAGAAGACAAAAAGGCATTAAAAGAAAAAGCAAAGCAAGAAAAAAAGGCAGAAAAAATTGCCAAAAAAGAAAGCAAAAAGGCAGCAGCAACTAAAACTAAGGTTGTAGATAAAGTAGCACCTACAAGCGCAGAAAAAGCACCAGCGCCAAAAGTAGCAACACCAAAGGCAACTACAGCAGTAAAGGCAACAACTACAGCAAAAGTAGTAACGGCAAAAGCATCAGCAACCCCTGCCTCAAAAGCACCTACGGTAAAACCAACAGAAAAGGCAACTACTACAACAGCAAAGCCTACGGCAAAGGCGGTTGCAACAACAGCAAAACCTACAACTAAGGCATCTGCTGTAAAGCCTACAACTAAAGTAGCACCTAAGGTAGCACCGCAAGATGCTAAGCAAAAAGATGCTAAAAAAGATACAAAGCCAAAAGAGTTTGTAAAATGCCCAAGGTGCGACTTAAATTATATGGTTAAAGGGCAAGGAAAGGTTTGCGCTGTTTGCGTTGCTCAAACTTCCGGTCCGCTAGGGTTAGAAGAAGAAGAAAAGGTGCTTTGCGGCGTTTGTAAGCGTGGCTTTATGGCACCAGAAGAAGAGATGTGTACAAAGTGCGACCAGCGCGCGCGCGAAAAAGCAGAACTTTTAAAAAGGCAAGAAGAAGAAGATGACGAATGGCGCAGATATCTAGACGACGACCAACTTCCAGAAGAAGAAGATGACGAAGAAATCTTACTGCTATCTCAAATTGAAGAAGAAGAGGAAGAAGAAGAGGAAGAAGAATTAATTTACGTACACGAAGATGAAGACGATTTCGAATACCTAGATGACGACGAAATAGAAGCCCTAGCCGGCGCAGACGACGACGAAGATGAAGAAGACGACGATGACGACGACTTTTAAAACAAAGCAAATCAAAAAAGACAGTTCGTAATTGAACTGTCTTTTAAATTTTTTATAAGTGGCATTTAAGCAGATTCTACTATTCGCCACCGCCGCGACGCCGAGGGATTTCTTTCCAAAAAGCACCCCTTGTGCCTGGTGTACCCTCTGTAGGAAACGCCCAACCTGTTACGTCACCGCTGACAGGATTTGTCAACTCTCGCACTTGCGCTTGTTGACCAGCGCTTAAGCCTTCAAAGCGCTGCAGAGCATCACCTTTATCAGTAACTTTTTCCATACCAGGTGCTGTCCCGCCAAATGATGCTCCTGCAAGTGGCAGCAACATAAGTCCAGCAAGGACAGCCTTTCCCCCATTTCCGCTCATAAAATTCATAAACCCAGAGCCACCATCTATGTTGGCCATATACTCTTTTTCCATTTCTTCACCAGTTGTTGGTAAAATTAATTTTGTTTTTTCCATAATATCCCCCTTTTGTATATTCGTTATTTGTATTTTTAACCTAAACGCACAAAGTGTGCTTCAAATCAAGTAAGGTAAACCGCTTTAAAAGAGCGGTTTCGTTAATTATTACATATATATTAACATAAATTTAATAAAAAAGCAAGCGTTTTAACAAACTTTTTTAAATTTTAAGTTTTAATTTTGCCACAAACAATTGTGTTTAATTTTACCTATAAAAGTTTGTTGTTAATATTTGTTAAAAGTTTGTTCATATGCTTGACTTTTTTTTTTTTTATANANTATACACTT
>WQRI01000010.1 GCA_009786825.1 Bacillota bacterium | reverse complement strand
AAGTGGTAGCAACCTAGCACGCAACATAATAATAGGTACGCTAAGCGTAGCAGGTGTTGGGGCTGCAGGAACGGCGGGCTACATAGCCCAAAGCAAAATTAGAGCACGTAGAAAATCAGAAGCTGACGAGTGGGGAATGGACTAATTAAACTGTCACAAGCATATAATGTCACCTTGAACGAAGTGAAGGGTCTAGCGAAGCGGAAACACGGCTACGCCTAGATTCTTCGCTTCGCTCAGAATGACATTTAAAACAAATTTCTAACTGTTCAAATGTAAAAGCATTAAATGGTTTGTAACCATTATTCATTATTCATTATTCAATATTCATTATTCATTCAACCAAAAAAGGTTTTTCGGGAATTTCCGAAAAACCTTTTTTGGTTGCGCTACTTTTTTGGTTTTGGGTAACATAAGATGTGTGTATGGGTGGTTTTTTTAGAGTTCGGGCTAGTGGCAGTAATTCTGTTTTGTGTGAGCGGGTTGGAAGTTTTAGTTTCTTGCAGAGTTGGGTTGGTGGGGTGGTTTTTAGGGTTGTGTTTTTGGTGTGTGCTTTGTTTGCGGGGGTTGCTGTTGTTAGCATATTTGTTTTTTTGGTTGTGGGCGGTGGACAGGCTGTGGGTGAGATTGGGGTTTTGCAGTTTTTGTTTTCTAGTGAGTGGGGCAGTTATGGTATTTTTAATTTTGTTTTGGCTAGTGTGATTTCTGCTGTTGGTGCTTTGGTTGTTGGCGGGGTTTTGGGTGTATTTGTTGCGGTTTACATATGTTGTTTTGCAAGTGGTAGGGTTAGAGCGATTTTGAATGTTTGCGTAAATGTGCTGGCTTGTATGCCTAGCATAGTGCTTGCTTTTTTTGGCGTAAGGGTTGTGGTGTCGGCGCTTGGGGTTTTTAGCGTAACGGGAGATGGCTCGGGCATTGTGGCTGTTAGCATAATGCTTGGTATTATGATAGCGCCTACAGTTGCTGTTTTGTCTAAAATTGCTATTGCTGGCAAGATGAATGCAGGGGGTAGTGGTGGTGTTGGTGGCGCGCGGGGTGGCTCAGACAGCACTTATGGAACGGCGCGCGCCTTGGGGCTTTCTAGCGAGCAAGCAGTATTCGGGGTAGTATTGCCCGCAAGCAAATCAGGAATTTTTACAGCCCTAACGCTTGGCGCTGGGCGCGCAGTTGGCGAGACCATAATAGTACTATTACTGGGCGGCGGAAACACGAATATCCCTTACGCCCCCTTTATACCATTCAGAACGCTTAGCTCTAACATAGCGCTAGAGATGTCTTACGCTAGTGCTCTGCAGCAAGGCGCTTTAATCGCAAGCGGGCTGGTGCTTTTGATTATAGTTGTTGCGCTTGCCGCAAGCATTTGGCTTTTTAGCACTCAAAAAACTATAAGCCCAAACCACATACTAGGGCGCGCGAGCATAGCCAAAATTTGCAAGCGCTTAAGCCAAACCATTTCACTTGTTTTGGTGACAGCCTTAACCGCAATAGTGGGCTATATTTTTTTACAAGGCGCAAGCCATATAAGCATCAACTTGATTTTTGGCAGTTTTCAGTTTTCGGGCGCGCCAACATTACTTTCTTCGCTGGTTACTACGCTGATGTTTGTTGGGCTAACTTTGCTGTTGGTTGTGCCGATTGGGGTTATGGCGGCAATTTATTTGTCTGAGTATTCGCGCCCTGACAGCCCTTTTTACAAACTGATAGATGGGTGCTTAAGCGTATTATCGAGCATACCGAGTGTTGTGTTTGGGCTTTTTGGGTTGGTTTTTTTTGTAGGCTTTTTGGGTTTTGGGGTAAGCATTTTGGCGGGCTGTTTTACTGTTGCTTTAATGGTTCTGCCAATTGTCGTTAAAGCAAGCGGGGATAGCATATCGAATGTAAGCGCGGAAGTAAAGAGCGCCGCTTACGCTCTGGGCTGTTCTAAACTGGGCGTGATTGTTAAAGTGGTTTTGCCCCTAGCGCTAGTGGGCATACTAGCGGGCATTGTGCTAGCAATCTCGCGTAAGTTATCTGAGAGCGCAGCCCTTTTGTTTACAATGGGCGCAAGCCTAGGCAGTTTGCCAACGGGCTATTCGAGTAGTGGCACGACCCTGTCAGTAGCACTATTTGCTTTAATGAGAGAGGGTGGTAGTGCGGGATATGCTTACGGCGCGGCGCTAGTATTAGTTTCTGTAGTTTTAGTTTTTTGTTTAGCGTACGAATTGTTGCAATATAGACTGAATAGATTTGCAATATAGGCTAGTAGAAGTTAGTTTGCTTTTAAAGAATAATTTAGTCTGTTTGTAAAGAATTAGTAAATGTTTTAGATTTATATTTGCAAACACTTGCTAAAAGATGCGCAAAATGATATAATTAAAATGTATGGAAACAAAAAATATTTCAATTAAGGTCGACAATCTAGACTTATTTTACGGCGAGCATCAAGCGCTTAAATCTGTAACTATGGATATTGCTGAAAAAGAGATTACTGCGTTTATCGGTCCGTCGGGCTGTGGTAAGTCTACGTTTTTGCGTTGCTTTAACAGAATGAACGACCTTATCGAAAGTTGTAAAATTACAGGGCTTATAGAAATTGACGGCGTAGATATTTACGGCAAGATAGACGTTAACAAACTTAGAAAAGAAGTGGGTATGGTTTTTCAAAAGCCCAACGTTTTTCCGATGTCTATTTACGATAACATAGCGTTCGGACCGCGCACGCACGGCGTTAAAAAGCGCGACTATCTAGAGCATATAATTGAGGACAGCCTTACAAAAGCGGGGCTATGGGAAGAGGTTAAAGACACGCTGAATAAGTCGGCGCTTATGCTCTCGGGCGGTCAGCAACAGCGCTTGTGTATAGCAAGGGCTTTGGCGGTGTCCCCAAAAATTTTGCTTATGGACGAGCCTACAAGCGCGCTAGACCCAATTTCTACAGGCAAGATAGAAGAGTTGTGCGACAAACTTAAAGAGCAGTACACAATTGTTATAGTAACACACAATATGCAACAAGCAATGCGCATATCAGATAAGACGGCATTCTTTTTACTAGGCGAGATGTTAGAGTTTGGCGAGACAAGCCAAGTATTCTCACAGCCAAAAAATAAGAAGTGCGAGAATTACATAACGGGACGTTTCGGCTAAAAAAATGTTAAATTTTTAATGTTAAATGTTAAATTGTTAAACGCATAATTACTATACGTTTTAACAGTTTGCGATTTGTTTTGCGGCAATTTGTAAAGTTTAATGTCTGCGCCATAGAGAATATTATCAAGCCCTTAGAAGTTAAAATAATGTTTATGAGAGATAACGTAGTTAAAGATAAAAGTTTTAAATTCGCAATTAGAGTTGTCAATTTGTACAAGTATTTGTCTGAAGATAAGAGAGAATTTATATTATCTAAACAGTTGTTAAAATCAGCAACAAGCGTGGGAGCAAATGTTGCGGAGGCTCAGCACGCTACAAGTAAGAAAGATTTTGCTAATAAAATGGCTATAGCATCGAAGGAAGCAAACGAAACTAAATATTGGCTTGAACTTTTGCGCGAAACAGATTATTTAACTGATGAGCAATTTGACAGTATTTATAAAGACTGTATTGAGATTGTTAAACTACTAGTTTCAATTGTTAAAAACTCTAATACAAGCAAATAAAAATTTGCCCGCGCTAGCGGTGAAAACATTTAACATTAAACATTTAAAATTTAACATTCAGAATAGCGTGGCGGTAGTAAAAAACATAATATTAAAAATTACATAACTTTAGGAGATAAAAACAATGGCACGTTCGAGATTTGAAAGAGAACTTGAAGAATTAAATACGGGGCTTATAAAATTAGGCACAAAAACAGAGCAACTTATGACAGCCTCTGCAAAGTCGTTAGTAGACCAAAATGTAGAGCAGGCTTTGTCTGTTATAGAAGATGAGAGAGAGATTAAAATGCTTGCAAGCGAAATAGAGCAACAAAGTATGCAAATATTGCTTATGCAACAACCCGTAGCCTCAGACCTTAGAAAAATCACAACGGCGCTTAAGGCTACTACAGATATAAGGCGCATAGCAGACCAATCTAAAGATATTGCAGAAATTGTTATAAACCTTTGCGAAGAAGAAGACTATACAACGCCAACAGATATAAGAAAAATGGCAGAAAGCACAAAACAAATGTTGTCTAGGTGTATAGAAAGTTTTGTTAATATGGATATAGAGATTGCTAAAGAAGTAATAGAAATGGACAACATAGTAGATGAATTATTTCTAAAGGCAAAAGCCGCTCTAATTGCGCTTATCAGAAAAAATGCTAAAAAAGCAGATGAGGCAATCTACTTGATGATGATAGCAAAGTATTTAGAAAAAATAGGAGACCACGCAGAAAACGTAGCCCAATGGGTAATTTACTGCGTAACGGGCGAGCGCAAAATTAGAAAAATCAAAAAAACAGGTGAAGATGGCAAAGACACAAGGCTGAAGCCTTAGTGTTACGTAAATGAGTTTTAAGGCTTTCAAAAACTTTTTTTGTAAAAATGCTTGTGTTTTTGTTTATTTTCTGTTAAAATGTAAGTATAAATTTTAAAGTCTTGTTGCGTGGCAGTAGGCTTTAAAAAAAATATTAGGGGAATTTGCTTTCTTTGGGGAAGTGAAATGGGGGAAGATTATGGAAAGGAATTTGGTTTTGCCGACTTCTGGCGTTTTTGTTGATAGCAATGAGATGCAGTATGTTTGTGGTGGGAGCGATGCGTTTTCGCAAAATGTTAGGCGTAGTGTTAATGTGTGGGAAAATTATGCAATGACGCATTCGGGCAGAAGGGCTAGAACAATGCAACATAGGATGCTGTCTTTCGACCACGGTACAATTTCGGTTGTAGGAAGCCAAGCATTTTTTGGCGGTGGTGGCGGTAGCGTAGATGCTGTGTTTATTCAGCGCGACAGAAACGACAACATACTAAGGGTTGCCGTAATAGAAAATGGCTCTTACGCGTGGTCTTACTTTGCGGGCTTTGGTCAGTTTGCGGGTCACACCCACAGACCACAAGGCTGGGGTTGGTCTTACGCAATGGCTTAAAGAGCGATAAGCGTTGAGCGAACAGCGATAAGGGTAGTAAGTAGCGACGAGCGTTGAGCGAACAGCGATAAGGGTAGTGGACAGATAAGGCTTGAGCGACAGCGTTGAAATTTGCCTTGAAAGTATGCAAGCATTTAGGTCTGCCAAAAGGGCAGTAAGTTTAGAAGTAAAGGGTTTTTCATAAGCCCTTTTTTCTTACTGTAGGAATTATCTCAAGTAGGCTCTAACTCTAACATATTGCAAAGCCCTTTTTTCTTACTGAGAAAATTATCAAAGCAGGCTGTAACTCTAACAGCCTTTTTTCTGTTTTGTCCAACAAATCTTTTTGAAAATGCTTGACTTGAGTATAAATTTGTGCTATCATATAGTTAGCATTTGCTAACTTTTGACTTCAAGCGATACTATGTAAATAAGGCGACACTATAAAGTAAGGAGAAAATTTTGAAAACACAATCAGATACACCAAAGACTAATGAAGCAATATCAGGCGCAGAAACAGCGGGCGCAACACTAGTGGCGGCGGGTGCAATAGTATTGACAAATAACGCAACTGATTGCGAGAGTTTTTGCGAGAGCGATACTTGTACTGCTAGTAAAAAACCTAAAAAGCATAACAACCGCTTTGTGCGTTTTATAAGTGATAGCCGAACTGTTTTAGGGCTGTTGATTTTCTTTTTTGTAGCCTCAAGCGTGGTTTCGCTTTTTTTAATACCAAATATGCCGATAAGAGATATTTTTTCTAGGTCGGACGACAGACCTATTACGGCATACGATTTGTTTATTCATACTGCTGTGCCGCGCACGCTAGCCATAATTGCTGCGGGTGCTGGTATGAGCATATGCGGGCTTATAATGCAAACACTTACCGCTAACAAGTTTGTATCCCCTATGACTGCGGGTACACTAGATGGGGCTAGGTTTGGTGCAGTTTTGGCTATGATATTAATACCGGGAGCGGCAGCACTAACGCAAGGGGCATTTGCTTTTGCTTTAACCCTTGCAACCACAATGTTCTTTATCTTTTTGATAGAGCGTATTAAAATTAAAAACGCAGAATTCGTGCCACTTATTGGTATTGTTTATGGCGGTGTAATAGCGTCCGTCACAACTTTTATAGTTTTACAAACTGCAGCGGGCGTACAGATTGCTCAAACAATGTTTGTTGCATCTTTTGCGTGGCAGTTGTCGGGTTGGGCAGTTTGGGCGCCAATTTTAATCACCTCATCTTTTGTAGTTGTAGCATATATATTTGCTAATTTTTTTATGATGGCGGGGCTTGGAGAGGGTGTAGCAAAAAATTTGGGCTTAAACTATAGGCTTACAGTAAACATAGGGCTGGTTATTGTTGCTATAATAACTGCATCAATTGTTTTAATGGCGGGTGTTATTGCCTTTTTAGGACTAATTGTTCCGAATATTGTGTCTATGTATATGGGGGACAATTTGCGCCGAGCAATACCTGTAACTATGGTAGGCGGAGCAACATTTTTACTTATTTGCGACATTATATCAAGGGCTGTCTTGTGGCCGCTTTTCGAAATTCCTGTAGGGCTTACGGTTGGCGTTTTAGGCGGCATTGTTTTCTTGTTTTTGATACTAGCAAAAAGGAGGGCAGGCAGTGCATAAAAACGAAGTTAACCTTGCAAACGACGAAACTAGCCCACTTGATACCAGCCCAAACGCGCTAGAGCCTTCAAATGCGGGGCTAGTAGAAGACAACTATAAAGACGAGCCACCTTGGTTCAAGCGCCTTTTTACTAGGTTTAAAGCGTTTACAGAAAGCCTTCAAAAAAGACCCAAAACGCTTTTAATTTTGTTGAGCGTATTTTTACTTATACTGTTGGTAGCGTATCTTTTTTATGGGCTTTTAGCAGATGTTTTTGATTATCGTGCTACGGGAGACGAATTTTACTTAAACATTTTAAGGTTTTCTTTAGAAAATAGATACCCCACAATTTTTGCGATAATTATAGTTGCTGTTTGTGTGGGATATTCTACGGTTATATTTCAAACAGTTACAGGCGCTAGAATTTTAACGCCCGGCGTTTTAGGGTTTGAAAACGTATATATGTTTATTCAAACAGCGCTAGTTTTTTTAATGGCTAGCCAGTTTGTAGGTGTTGTTTATGTTTTAGAAGGCAACGCCAACTACGCTTTTTCTGTTGTGCTAATGGTTATATTCTCGTTGCTAGTTTTCTTACCGCTTTTAACAAGGGGGTCTAAGGGCGTTTTTATATTACTGTTAGTAGGTATTATTTTAAGTACATTGTTTGCTTCTTTAACATCTTATATGATGTTATTAATAGACCCTAACGACTTCGACATTATACAAGGGCGAATGTTTGCTTCATTTACAAACCCTAATTTAAGCGTTATGATAGGGGCAACAGTTGCGGCGGTGCTTGCCATATTATTTACGCCGTCTACAAGGGTTTTAGATGTATTAAGTTTAGGTCGTGAAAATGCTATAGGGCTTGGCATTAACCACAAAATTGTTGTTTTAAGAATTTTAGTTATTGTTTCTATTTTGGTTGCGGTATCTACAGTTTTGGTTGGTCCTATAATGTTTTTGGGTTTACTAGCCGCTAATTTGGCTTACCAACTTATTAAAAATTTCCGCCATAAATACACAATACCGGCAGCCATTTTAGTTGCAGCCATTTTTGTAGCACTTGGTCAGTTTTTAATTTATCACATAGTTACAATGCAAATGCAATTGCCGGTTATAATAAACCTTGTGGGCGGTGTATACTTTATTTTCTTACTACTAAGGGAGAGAAAGAAAAGTGCGTAAAGCATACAGCAAATAGAAAGTACGTAAATCGTAAATTACAAAAAAAGGAATAAAGATATGTTTGAGATAAAAAATGTAACAAAAGCCTATGGCACTAGAAAAGTTTTAGACAATGTGTCCCTTACTTTTCCAACAGGAAAAATCACAAGCCTTGTTGGGTCTAATGGTGCGGGTAAGTCTACTTTGTTATCTGTAATGGCACGCTTTTTAAAGCAAGATAGCGGTAGTGTATACTTTGAAGGCAAAAACATAAACGAGTATAAAAATTCTGAAATTGCAAAAAAAGTAGCAACGCTTCGCCAAAACAATACAATTAACATAAGGCTTAAGATAAGAGAGTTAGTGGCTTTTGGTAGGTTTCCGCACTCTAGAGGCAGGCTTAATAAAGATGATGAAAAGATTATAGATAGGGCTTTAGAGTGGCTATCCCTAACTCATATGCAAAATAAGTTTATAGACCAACTAAGCGGTGGTGAGCGTCAACGTGCTTTTATTGCTATGATTATAGCGCAAGATACAGACCACATTTTGTTAGACGAGCCGCTTAACAACCTTGATATGAAGCACTCGTCGGCAATAATGAGAACGCTGAGAGACTTTGTAGACCAAACCCAAAAAACTATTATTATCGTTGTACACGACATTAATTGTGCGGCGGGCTATTCAGAAGAGATTGTAGCGCTTAAAGATGGTAAGTTAGTTTTGCAAGCGCCTGCTAATGAAATTATGCAAGAGAGCGTTATAGGTGAAGTTTTTGATGTAAAGTGTAAGATTGTTGAAACTGGCGGTAGACGAATGTGTGTTTATCATAATGTCTAAAATTTTTAAAAAAAGTTATGAAAAATAGTTGACACGAGTTTAAAAATAGTGTATACTATAAACAAAAGTTAGCGCACGCTAACTTTTAAAATGGCATTAAAGTTAGCATAGGGTAACTTTTAAAAGAACCAAACAACTTTAAAATAACTAAACAACTTTAAGAACCAAAGAAACAGCAAACAAAAAAATAAATTTTTACATATGGCAAAATAAATTGCCTAAGGAGTAAACAAAATGAAAAAAAGATTAATGTCTTTATTAATCATAAGTGTATTAACGCTGGGTGCGTTTATTACATTTGTAGGGTGCTCGTCTAATGACGATTACGACCCAGTTGCTTCAGAAGTAGCAAGGTTATCTAACCAACTAAATGAGGCAAGAGAAGTAGAAGTAGCAAGAAGTGCGGTTATAACAGGCTTAAGAGAGCAACTAACAGCACTTAACACAGCAGAAACTGCAGTTACTACACTAAGAAACAATAGGCTGCCAGCAGCAACTCACGCTTTAACAACGGCACAGAACAATGCTAGAAACGCATATCAAACGGCGCAAACTGCACTAACAAATGCTAACGCGAGCATAACCCGTACCGAATTAGATTTAGAACTTGTTAACATAGAAGCGGACGGAGTAGGCTTACTTCGCATAGAATTAAGAACAAGATACACAGCAGCAGCAAACGCAGCCAGAACTGCAACTACAGCAGTTCAAACAGCAACTACGGCACTTACAAATGCTGAGAACACTTTATACGACGCGCAAGCAGAGTATGCGGCTATACAAACACCACAAAGGCGAGCGGCAGTTACAGCAGCAACTACGGCACGCAACAATGCAGAAACTGCGCTAACGCAAGCAGGGGTGGCAGCAGAGACTGCATCTCAAGCAAGAGATGATGCTCGTGCAGATTTAAATTTAGCAATGGGCTATACTAGGGCGCAACTTATCACTTGGCTTGAGGCTAGAAAAACGTCTTTAGAGGCTAGTATACCGGGGCTAACAACCGCTAGAAACGATGCACGCACAGCATACGAGCAGTCAACAGGCGCTCGTGCAGATGCGAGAACTAGTGCAGAAGTTTTTGTTAATGCAAATATAACAAGAGTTTTAGTTCAAGAAGAGGGTTTGGCAGATAGATGGAATTACACACGTAACCTTTTTGCAAGCCCATCTACACGCCCAAATGAAACGGCAAGAGCGGTATTAACCACGACTGCTTTAGGTAATGCTATAAACAATAGCGTAAACGCTATGATAGTAGCAGAGACTAATTTAACAGCAGGTTTGGCAGATGCAGGCATAACAGGTTTAAACGCAAATATAAATGCGGCGGGCGTAGTAACTTTTACACCAGCAGCGCCAAGCGCGTCGCAATTGGCTACTGCTTATGCTACTGCGCTTTCAAGGCTTTCAAATGCTTACTTTAGTGCAACAACAGATGCAGTTAGAAATACTGCTAGGGTTGCGCTAGACCACGCTTTGTTGGCGGGAGATTTTACAGCACACATTGCTTGGCTTTTAGGCAGAATAGAAAATGCAGAGCAAGTTTTAGAAAATAACTTAAATGCGTTTTTAGCGGCTTCAAATGATGCACTTACAGGGGCAGAGGCTCACCTAATAAGTTTATTACCGGGTAATACAATAAGTGTAGCCGCAGTAGAGGCAGAGCGTAATAGAATAAACGTGCTTATAAATGCGGCTTATATGCAACTAGATATAGCAGCGCAGAACACGGCTCGTATACAAGCGGCGCTAAATGCTATATTTGATAGAGAAGTTGGCTACACGTTTGTAGAAAACGTTAACTGGCAAGCAATTGCAAACCAGCCTATTCCGGCGGGTCAACGTTACAGTCGTTTTCAGCAGTTTACACGCGTTCCGCTTAGTCCACAAAGGGTTATAGTAGGGTGTCACGGTATACTAGATATTATGAAAACTTTAGGGCTTCAAAACTATGTTGTTGGTATATCTTACATAACGGCAACGCCAGACCTAGACGAAGTATTCCCACAAAGTGGTCCGGGTGCATTAACAAACATTAACGCGCACGAACCTCATACGCCAAACTTTGAGACAGTTATGAGGCTTAGACCAGATTTAATTATAGCAAGTCCAAGAATGGCAGCGGGTGGGGCGAGAAATGGTCACATAAGCAGGCTTAACTACATTGCGCCAACAATATTTATAACGGCAAGAACGGGCGGAGATGAGTACATATCTGGTCTTATCGATAGTGTTCATACTCTAGGTCAAATTTTCCAAGTTGGCGATGTTGCGGCAGGTTTAGTTAATAATTTACAAAGCCGTATAGCAGCAACAAACGCACTTGCTGCTAGCCTTAACGCTAATGCGCTTATTGTTCAACTAAATGTTCAGACAGTTGCGTTATTTGGCGCATCTGGTAGATACTCTTTTATACACAGAGAGTTTGGCGTAGGCGAAGCACTACTTCAAGACACAGCAGCATCTCACACAGTTGCTAACAACGCAAACCCACACGGAACAGATGTAGGACCGGGCTTCTTTGCGGGGGTTGATGCGGATATTATATTTGTAGTAGACAGAGGCTCTATGACGGACGGCGTGCCATCTCCTGTAATTTTAGAAACGCACACGCTATTCAGAAATTTGTCCGCGGTTCAAAACAACTTAGTAATACCACTTAGTTGCCCTAGTTGGTATATGGTAATAGGCGGGCTTAATGCAACAATCTACCAAGTAGAAGTTGTATACAACGCACTAAGGCAATTACAAGCAGTAAGGGCAGGCTCGTAAAACGCTATTATAAACTTTAAATAGTTCTCAACTTTTTTCTCCTTTTTTGAAAATACTACCGCGCAATTTTAGCGCGGTAGTATTTTTGTTTGTTCGCTTTCTTGCTGTTTGTTTTTGCGTTGTTTGTGAAGGCGGATATAGAATATTATTGTGGAGAGTATTAGTGTTAGTTCTATTGCCATACCCATAAAGTTTAGAATGAGTAGGTTTGGTATGAATAGCGCGAGTGCGTATGCTACGCGTGTTAGTTTTGCAAGGTGTGTTCCGCGCATCCAAAGCCCGTATATGAATAGTAAGAAAGTTGCAAGCACGATAGCGTCGTAGGGTGTAGTCCACGTTAAGTATGCGCCTATGCCTGCTAGGGCGAAAAACACAAACAGAATTAACAGCGGGATTAGGGTGTGCAGATTGTCGCGGTGTTTATCTGTGTAGTAGAATGTGATGTTTCTTAAAAAGGCAATTACCCTGAATATTGCTATTAGATGTAGCCCAACAATAGCAAACATAGTGGCGGACAGAAGGTTGCCCGCGGATAGCCACATTAGAAGTTCGCGCTTTTCTTTTTGTTGCCAACTTATAAAATAGCAAACTATTGCAACAACGCCAATAATTTGCGATATAATTATCCAATATAAACTAATGTCGGGAAAAACCATAATTGTTGTACAGAGCAATCTCTATGCTCATTTATGCTTGGCAGACTAAACAGTATAAACTAAAAGTGCAGGCTAAGCGGGTAACAGACCAAACACTATAGACTTAAACCTATGTTCTATGATATTTTTAGGGTGATAAATTTGTGCAAAAATATCGGATTTGCCTATTAGTTTTTCTTGCAATTTTTATAAAAAATTAGTATAATAGGTAGGTAGAAATTTAGAGTAGGGGCATATTTGGTATGTTTATTGATATTTTTTATTCAGTTTTGGCGCTTTTAATTGGGATAGGCGTTTTTTTAGTTGGCATCGTAAAGTTTACAAACTTTATGAAACAGCAAAAAGAAAGCGTGAGAAAAACTTTTGAAAAGGTGGGTGAGAACCGCTTTGTAAATTTTTCTTTGGGGGCAGCCACGACTACTGTAATACAATCTAGCACGGCAACAACAGTAATAACGGTGAGTTTAGTTAACGCGAGTATTCTAACACTCTCACAAGCAATCCCCGTAATTTTTGGGGCAAACTTTGGAAGCGCGCTTTCTAACTTGTTGCTATCGTTATCTGCCTTTAGAATAAGATACTATTTTATGCTGTTGGTTTTTGTTGGGGCTTTTACAAAACTTTTAACGCGTCGCCCGCGCCTTAACAAATTATCTGATGTTTTTATCAGTTTTGGTATAATATTTGTGGGGCTAAGTTTGATGAGTGGCGCTTTTTCTGATAGCGACTATTTAAGGGAAGGCTTTGAGTATCTTTTTGAAACAATTCAGTTTCCGCTTCTTTTAATATTGTTTGCATTTTTGCTTACGGCAATAATACAATCGTCAACCGCCGCAACTGCAATTTTTATTACTATGGCGGCAAACGGCGTAATAGGTTTTTCTAGCATAATATACTTAGTAATTGGCACAAGTTTAGGCACAACGCTTACAACAATTCTCGCGTCCATACCAGCCAACAAAAACGCAAAAAGAACCGCACTAGTTCATTTAATGTTTAATGTGTTTGGTGCAGTTATATTCTTAAGCATTGTGTGGCCGCTTCAAAGCACGATTATACCATTTTACGAAAGGCTTATACCAAACCCTGTTTGGCAAATCTCTGTGTTTACGCTTATATTTAACCTTTTTACTGCGCTTATATTATTGGTGTTTATAAAGCAAATTAACCGCCTTGTTCATAAAATAATAAAAGATGACGAGAATCAAGAGCTAACAGAAGAAGAGCAAGAGCAACTAAGGGCAGATTGTTGCGGGCAAAGCGATAAAGTAACGCAAGTGCTGCCGCTAGATTATTAACAGTGTACAAATTACAAATTACAGTGTACAAATTACAAATTTTAAACTCATTATATACAATTACTTTTGAACGGCTAGCATTAAAGCCACCTATATTTTTCACTAACAAAGTGTAGGCGTTCAAACGCTAGGGTATCAAGCATATTGCGATAAACTTTGGCTGAGAAATGGCAATGGTTTCTATGCAATGCCGTCTGCTAATAGCCCCTAAATGCTGTCCGCTGTTCGCTCATCGCTGTCCGCTATATATTATCCTTCTTGTATTAAAAAGACGTCTTCGTGTTTACCCCAAGTTGCTAGGCGGATATATACAATATATTGCTTTTCGCCGCGTATCTCTTTTGGGAAACTACCGCTCACAAATTTTATCATAGAAAGTGCGCCGGCGGCTCTAATGTGGTAGTGACCACTCTCTGGAATAGTAAAAGTAGGCATTTGTACGTATGCGCCGATGGTGTCGAAAAAATCGCTTGCCATAGCGCCAATGTCATTTGTGTTTTCTATATAAGCGCTAGCGGCAAAATGCGGGGCTACTAAAATTATATCACAGATTGTGCCGTCTATTAGACCCGACACATAGCGCATTGTGTTTTCTAAACTTAGAGTATGCTCGTGACCATAATTTCCGTGTACAGAGTAGCCATCAAACTCGCTGTCTATGTAAATAGTTCTGAATGCGCCCTTTGCTTTTTCAATTTTAAAAAACGGGTTACCACCCCTAGTGTAATAGTTTTGTGCAAACTCTTCTAGACCCGCATCTGTAAGGGCTTTAGCAAGGTTTAAAATTGCTTCGTCTTTGCTGTCTGCCACCTTTAGTGTTTGTAAATTCTCCATATAGTAGATTATACCACATTTACATATAAAAAGCAAACAAAATTAATTTGATTTTTTTGTGGATACTTGCCCAAAACGCTTGCTTTCTTTTTAATTTTGTGATACAATAAATTAACAATTGACACTAATTTGTAATTTAACACGTGATAATGTTAAAACAAATTAGTGTATATAGTTAAATTTAACTATAATTAATTAAGGGGGAATGTTTTTATGAAAACAAACTTAAACTTACCAACAAGTGGGCTAGAGCTTAACTATGCTCAGATGCAAAAAATTGAAGGCGGAAGCGGCGCAGGAGAGTTCCGCAATCCAATTCACAGCGAAACGCCAAACATAGACACGATAGGTGCGGGCGCAATATTTGGAGGCTCCACTACGGGCGGTGTTGCAATAGGGGTTAAGGCTACGACTGCAATCGCGGCTAAGTACGGCGCAAAAAAAGGAGCAGCAATAGGGCTTTTTGGCGGACCTATCGGCGCTGTAGTAGGCGGCGCAGTAGGCGCTGGAATAGGCGCAGTAACGGGTGCTGTACTAGGCAACGGCTTTTTACACATAAGGGAGAACGCACGCGCTCGCCGCGCAGCAGGCGAATAGAAATATAGGCTTTAAAACTTATGTTAGAATTATACCTATACTAAAAAAACAATTGTGTCCGAATGGGCAAAGGGGAGAAAATATGCGAAAAAAACAAAAAACTCAAAACCAACTAAAGTCTTTAGTTGTGCCATCTCAAGGAGAGGCGATGACTAAAGAACAAGCACAAAATGTAGAAGGTGGCAATGACACAGCCAAGGTAGAGAAGATGCTGGCTGATTGGAAATCAAGTCCTAATTGGAAACTCACGGAAGAAACAAATAATATACGGCAGTGGAATGCTGATTTTACAGCCTTAGAAACTGGAGCTGAACAATTGTGGAGCGGACCAGATGGAGAATGGTTAATGGTAAGGAGGAGATTAGACGGCAGTTTATTAAGTGCAGTTAGAGGGATGGGTGAAAGAAGTGGATTGGGTGTAACATTTAGATATTGGGCCGGAGCAGGTATTGACACACGTTTAGCAGACTAATTCAAAAGATGATTCTAAGTCAGATGGAAAATTTTATAGAAAGTAGCCAAAGAAAACTTTTGTGCAGTAATAAGATTGTATAAAAAAAGCCGTGTGGAAAAAGCGGCGGTGCATATAGGCGGTATAGCCGTTGCACGCCGCTCCACACGGCTCTTTGTTTAACTATGGGTTTTGGTTTTCAAACTCCTTTTTTGATTCACGCTTTCATTTTTCTTGCACACTTTGCCTGTAAGCAAAAAGCCAATAATATTTGCTTAAAATTAGTTGCTTAAAAATCTAAATTTAGTTTAAAAATAATTATCTCAAGTGTGACGTCTCTTTGTGTTGTTGTGGCTCTGTCAATTTCTACAAAGCCCATTTTTTTCCAAAAACTAACACCTTTTAAATGGTTGGCAACTATACCTAAACGAATTTCTTTGTGTCTTGTGGCGCGTGCGGCTTTTATTAATGCTTTTACAATCTCACCGCCAATAGACTTGCCTTGATGCTTTACGTGGACAAGTAGCAAACTTAGCCATATACATTCGGGGGAAGGTAGGCTGGTGTAAAACTCTAAGTAAGCAATCATCTTAGGTTCTGAGTTGGCGGTTTCGTGAGTAATAGTATTAGCATCTGCGGTTGTACTTTTAATAACATCTGCGGTTGCGCTTTGCTTTTTTTGTAATCCCAAACAATATTTGTTATTTGGGCTAACCCCTTTAGGCACACTTAAAATAGATTGTAATACGCCAGATAAAGTAATTGGCTTGCCTTCGGTAAGTAGAAAGTAACTTTGGTTTGTGTCGTAGACATCAAAAACAGTCTCGTAATTACTTTCGGTTATCGGCATAATTTCATATTCACTTAAAGCATTTTGTAATGACCTAGGAAATATCATTTTTTGAATGAGTGCGAAAGGCTTCGTCCAAAAAAGCCGAGCCTCAAGCGAGGGAAGCGGCGAAGCCGCCTTTTTTATTTACTAATAATCATATTGTGCTTAATTAACTCAACAAAGTAAAAGTGAGCCAAAAGAAAAAATAATACTTGACTATATGTTTTTAACAAACTAGTTGACTTTTTGCGGAAAATGATATATACTAAAGTAAAGAAATCAAACTTAGGTGAGGTAACAAAATATGACTACAATAACAATAACAAAGAAAACAGATTTGAAAGAAATAGTAAAATTCATTGGTAATAGCGATGAAGAGTTTTTGCTTATGCCAAAGTCTGAAGCGAAGCATATTTTAGATGCGAGCATACAGCCAGCAATGACAAAAGAAGAAGCGTTAGAAACATTAATGGCGGAATTACAAAAAGGTTTAGATAGCGGAGCAGGCATTCCAATTGAGTTAGTTGCAAAGGAGTTTGGAGTAAAGTTATGAAATATGTTTTAGATATTTTACCCGAGGCACATAAAGACTTGCTTAAAATTCATCAAAGCGTATCTCAAAATAGTCCTAAAAATGCTTTGGCAATAATCACAGACTTGTTAAAGAAGGCAGATAACTTGAAAATTTTTCCAAATAAGGGGGTTAAGTTAAGTGGGAAGTTCGGCATAGATACTGATTTGCAAATTTTAATTAATAGCAAATATCCTTATATTACTGCTTATCGGGTAGTATCGGAAAAGATAGATGTCGTTAGAATTTTACCAAGTCGTAGTGAGTACCTAAAGACTTTAGGTTTGTAACCTAGAACTTTATATATTTAAACTAAATGCGGTTAAAGCATAAGCGCTTTAGCCGCATTTTAATTGGTGATCCATCCGGGACTCGAACCCGGGACACCCTGATTAAAAGTCAGGTGCTCTAGCCAACTGAGCTAATGGATCGTATATGGCTGGGGTACCAGGATTTGAACCTGGGAATGCCGGAATCAAAACCCGGTGCCTTACCGCTTGGCGATACCCCAACGAAAATTGAGAATTAAGAATTAAGAATTGAGAATGGTTAAGCCCATTAATACCAAAACTTTTCAGCAGTTAGAGTTTGTTTTATTAGTGCAATCTGCAGATAAACTTTAGTGCAACTTGAAAATAAAACTCAAGCGGTGAAAAATTTAAGTAGGGTGGCGTGCCTGAGAGGATTCGAACCTCTGACCCACGGCTTAGAAGGCCGTTGCTCTATCCAGCTGAGCTACAGGCACACGCAAAAATAAAAAGATTAATCGATTGGTATTATAAAACAAAACAACTAGGTCGAACTTTGTTTTTAATGGAGCGGGTGACGGGAATCGAACCCGTGCGGCCTGCTTGGAAGGCAGGGATACTACCATTATACTACACCCGCGTAAATGTTTTACAAACTTTGCAAAATAGTGTATAATAAAAAAGTAATGGGGTGGATAACGGGACTTGAACCCGCGACCTCCAGAGTCACAACCTGGCGCTCTAACCAACTGAGCTATACCCACCATACTTCAAGTGCAACTACTGTTACTGCCCTGATACTTTTATTATATGCTTAACTACGTTTTGTTGTAAACAAATTGTACACACACAAAAGGCAGGCATTACAGCCTACCGCTACTAAATAGTATAGCATTTTTTGTGTTAACTTGTCAACTAATTTAGCAAAAAAATTTTTAAAACGGCAAAAAATATATAAAGGCATATATGGGTTAAAAATATGAGATACGATACTTTGGTTATTGCAAGCAATAACAGCGGGAAAATTTTAGAGATTAAAACTTATTTAGGTGGCTATTTTAGTGATATTGTTTCTGTGAGAGAGGCTGGCTTAGACATTTGTTTAGACAAGATTGAGACGGGGGATACGCTTTTTGAGAACGCTTTTAAAAAGGCAGAGTTTGTGTATAAGCATTTAGGCTTGCCGGTTTTGGCTGATGATAGCGGTTTATTTGTGAGTGCGCTTGAAGGGCAGCCGGGGGTAAACTCGGCACACTTTGCGGGTAAGCCGACGTCTGATACAAAAAATAACCAAAAGTTGTTAGAGGCTTTAAGGGGCAAGGCTGATAGGTCTGCATACTTTGAGTGTTGTTTGGTGCTGTATTTAGGGGCTGATAGGCAAATAAATGCAAGCGCAAAAACTGATGGCATTATTTTAGATAAAGAGGCAGGGGATAATGGTTTTGGTTACGACCCTTTGTTTTTTTATCCGCCGCTTAACTTAACATTTGCCCAGATGTGTTTGAAGCAAAAACAGCAGACATCTCACAGGGGCAGGGCGCTAAAAAAAATAGTTGAGACAATTAAAAACTTTTAGCAACACAGTTGACTTTATTAAGCAATTGCTTTATAATTGAAGTATGGAAAAAATTAAAAACGAGAACTCTACGGCTAAGTTTGAAAGCGAAGTAGAATTCTCACAAGATGTTACTACTAAAGATGAGACTAATAAAAAGCCTAGGCTTAAAGCGGCTAGTACGCGCACCAGAACAGAGGCTACGGTTATGGGCGGTTTGATGGTGTCTTTAGCCATTATTTTAGATTTTTACAAACTAGCACAGCTGCCGCAAGGTGGCTCTATTACTATAGTGTCCTTTTTGCCGCTTTGCCTTTATGCGTTTGTATACGGGTGGCGTAGGGGGCTTGTTGCAGGGCTTGCGTATGGCTTACTAGATTTACTTACTACAAACCCGGCGTGGCTTTTACACCCAATTCAAATAGCGCTAGACTATATCGTGCCATCTATGACTATTGCCCTTTGCGGCGTTTTAACAGCCCTAAGACAAAGGGGTATACTTAGCAAGGACAATATTTTAAGGCGACTAGACTTATACATAGGCATTATTGTTGTTAGCCTTTTTAGGTTTTTCTCTCACTTTTTGGCGGGCATAATTTTTTGGATAGAGTTTACACCAGCAGAATTTTGGAGTGCGGTGTGGCTTTCGGCAAGCGTAAATTCTATAATTTTAATAGATATGTCGGTGGTATTTTTTGTGGCAATTTTAATAACCGCAAGCCCGGTTTTGATGAGCCACTTGCGCAAATTATATCAAACAGACACAATGCAAGGTGTGGGCTACAGGCGCGATATGTAAAATTTTTCGCGGTTCAAAATTTTACATACATCACTTCAATTGCGCTAAAAGGGTAGAGAATGTTAGAGTTTGACAATGTTTTTTATAATTACGACAAGCGTAGATTTGATGCTATAAAAGGCATTTCTTTTGCGCTAGATTTAAAACTGTCTAACACATCTATTGCGCTTTATGGTGGGGAAGGCTCTGGCAAGACTACGCTGTTAAAACTTGCTACGGGGCTTTTAAAGGCTTCTAGCGGGCATATAAGTTATAAGGGCGTACCACTAAGCCACTTAAAAGACTTACCTTTTTCGTACATTCCGACTGACTTGATGCTTCAAAAAAACAAAACAGTTTTTGATAATATTGCTTATCCCCTAAGATATAGGCGAGTAGATACGCATATAATTAGTGAAAGCGTAAAAGACGCGAGCAGGCAAATTAGCACTTACTCGGGTGTTGATTTTAAAAGCCTTATGGTTGAGAGAGTGCAAAATTTAACAGACTACCAGCAAGCACTTGTGGCGCTTGCAAGGGCAATTGTAAGGCGACCAAACCTAATTTTAATAGACAATATTGCAAGCGTAAGCGGGGCAACCTTGGTTGAGAGCGGGGAAAGTTTGCTTGAGAGCGGGGTAGGTTTGGTTGAGAGTGAAGCCCATAATACGACCATTTTAGATGTTATAAAAGCCCTAAGCGCTAGCGGACAAAATATTATGTACGCAACAGATAAAGAATGCGAGGCTGAGTTTTTAGGTTTTACAATTTGGAAATTAGACTATGGTATGTTAGAAATATACTAGAAAATTTTTCGCGAATTGTTTAGGTGAATACGTAAAAAGATTTTATTGGAGGGTTATATATTATGCAAGGATTAATTTCGAAGTATGGAAAATTTCTGGACGCGGTTAAACTAAAAAAATCTACTTACAAAAAAAGTGTTGAGATGCAAAAAAATCTTTCAACAGATAAACTTTCTAAAGATGCGATTAAAGCGCACAAAAAGTGGAAGGGCAAATATAGCATAGAGCTTGTGCCAGAAATTAACAACTATTACGATTTATCCCTTGCGTATACGCCGGGGGTTGCGGCGGCTTGCAAAGAGATTGAGGCTGCTCCGCAAAAGGTTTTCGAATACACAAGAAAAGGCAATTTGGTTGCCGTTATAACTGATGGGACTGCGGTTTTGGGGCTAGGGGACATTGGCGTTTTGGGAAGTTTGCCGGTTATGGAAGGCAAGGTTGCGCTTTTTAAAAAGTTTGGCGGGTTAGATGCTATTCCGATTTTGGTAGACACTAAAGATACAGAGCAGTTTATTGCAACTGTTAAAAACATAGCACAGAGTTTTGGCGGGATAAACTTAGAGGATATAGCGTCGCCTAGATGTTTTCAGATTTTGAAGCGACTGCAAAGTGAGTTAGACATACCAGTATTTCACGACGACCAGCACGGCACGGCAATTGTTACGCTAGGCGCATTGTTTAACGCGCTTAAGTTAGTAGGCAAGCAACTAGAGGATATAAACATAGTGATAAACGGACCGGGTGCGGCGGGCGTTGCAATTGCCGAATTGTTACTTTCCGCCGGCGCTAAAAACATTATAATGTGTGATGAGTTCGGCATTTTACATAAAGGCAGATTGTCGGCTTTGGGGGCCGAGAAGTTAGACGACTTAAAAAGTTATCTAACAAACATAACTAATTTGCAAGGCAAGGTGGGCAACCTAACCGATGCACTTAAGGGCGCAGATGTATTTATAGGCGTGTCTGTTGGCGGAATTGTAAGCGGCGATATGATAAAGCAGATGGCAAAGCAACCTATTGTGTTTGCCCTTGCAAACCCTATCCCTGAGATACTGCCGGTTGAAGCCGAAAAAGGTGGGGCTTACATAGTAGGAACGGGGCGCTCTGACTTTAAAAATCAGATTAACAACGCGCTTGTGTTTCCGCCACTTTTTAGGGGCGTGCTTAACGCTCAGCAAAAGACGAGCGCAAACATACCAATATGCACAGATGTTATGCTGGCGGCGGCGCTTGCGCTGTCTAAAAGTGTTGCGGACACAGAACTTACGCGTGAGTTTATTGTGCCATCTTTGTTTAACCAGTCTGCCCTAGATTATGTTGCGGGCGTTGTGGAAAAGGTTGCGCTAGATAGGTACGAAGCGAGTGTTAGAGAAGTTGCGCTAGTAAAACAATAAAAACAGGGTAGCAAGGGGTTAATGTGACATATGTTAATCATAGGTTAATGTGACAAGGATATAGGTGGTTAAAAATGGTAGAAAAAATTATAGAAGTAACAGATTTAAAAAAAGCCTTTAAAGCCAATGAGGTTTTAAAGGGTGTAAATTTTTACGTGCGGCGCGGGCAGGTATTTTCTTTGCTTGGCTCTAATGGCGCGGGCAAAACAACCATTGTTCGCATACTTGCTACACTCACTACGCTTGGAAGCGGAAGCGTTAGCGTTTGCGGGGCAGATTTAGTTAAGCAACCAAATAAGGTTCGCGAAGTTATAAGCCTAACGGGGCAGTACGCGGCGGTTGATGAGATGCTTACAGCGCGCGAGAATTTGAGGCTTGTAGCAAATTTAAGGCACTTAAAAAACTACACGCAAAAAATGGAAGACTTACTAGAGATGTTCGAGTTAACTCAGCACGCAGACAAACTAGTAAAAACATACTCGGGCGGTATGAAAAGGAAGACCGACATCGCGATGTCTTTACTGGGCGAGCCGGAGATTATATTTTTAGACGAGCCAACAACAGGGCTAGACCCGCAAAGCAGACTAAGGCTTTGGGATATGATAGAGAACTTAAAAAATCAGGGCAAGACAATATTTTTAACAACGCAGTATTTAGAAGAAGCAGAGAGGCTAGCAGATTACGTTGCGGTTTTAGACGGCGGTGTTATTGTTGCAGGCGGAACGCCTTCAGAGTTAAAAACAGCGCTTAAAGATGTTAGTGTGGCAGAATACGAAAACGCCTTGCCTACTTTAGAAGATGTATTTTTGTCTATCGTGAACAAGGGTGGTAGCGCGCAAAATAATGCTGACAAAGTAAGTAGCACATCTCAAAGTACAGACCAAAATACAGACAGCCAAAGGGCAGATAGCCAAAATACAGACAGCAAGGGGGGCGAAAATGAGTAATGGAAGACGCTTTTTGAAAGACAGCAAGACAATGTTTTTTAGATGTACGAAACTTAGTTGGCGAAACCCAGAAACTTTAGTTGTTGCAATTATGTTGCCTGCTATGATACTTATTTTGTTTACCAACCTTTTTGGCGGAGCGATGGATACAGACCACTTCGAGTCTACCTACCTTAACTTTATATTCGTTGGGGTTATGGCAATGGCAATTTGCCAAGGCGCTATGACTCAAGCGACTGTTGTCACATCTGATGTATCTAAAGGGGTTTTAGATAGGTTTATGTCTTTGCCAATCGCAAGGTCTGCCTTTATAATAGGTCACGTTTTGGCGGCATCGCTTAGAACATTAATTGCAGTAATTTTACTTTTTGTAATCGGCTTTATAATGGGCTTTAGGACGGACGCGAGTTTAGCAGAGTGGCTAGTTGCCGCCGCCCTTATAATCGGGTTTATTTTTGCGATATCGTGGCTAGGCGTATTGTTTGGCTTGCTTATAAAAACAGTAGAGGGTTCTACTGCCGTTCCGGGAATCTCACAAGTGCTTTTGTTTTTATCTAGCGCGTTTGTACCAACCGCAACTATGACTAGGGGGCTACGCACTTTCGCAAATTATCAGCCCGCTACACCCATAATAGACAGTTTACGCTATTTGTTTTTGGGCATAGGCGAGATAAGGCTTTTAGAGGCTACACTTTGGATAGTCGGCATATTTTTAGTAGGCTTTGTATTGTCACTAATTGCTTTTAGACGTAGATTAAGGAAGTAACGCGCATTAGCAATCGCTGAATGAAATCTAACTATCAACTACTGAACTAATAACTCGAAGCGGTTCTTTTTGTAAGCAATTAGCCCTTCGCGCTTCATATCAGACAGCACGGCAGACAGGGCGCTTCTCTCAACGCATAAATAATCTGCTAACTCTTGTCTGGAGTAGGGAATTATAAATTTAGCATCAACCTTTTTATAGCAACTTTTTTTAGCCGGCGATTTTATTTCTTTAGCGTGCAGACCAATTTGCTTTTCCCTTTCAATTTTTAAATAAGCCAAAACCTTATCTTTCGTGCTTCGCTTAGACAGAATGCTTATTTTTTTATTCAGCGCATAATTTTTTTTAGCAATAACTTTTAGCAAATTAATTATAAGTCGGTTGTGCATATTACATAAATTTGCGCAAGGCGACACCATACTTTTATAGTCTAAAAATAATACGCGGGTGTTGTTTTCCGTTGCTTCTATACTAACTTCTGCAACATTCATTTGCGCACTTGTAAGTACATCACCAAAAATATCACCCTGCTTTAACTTTAAAACTATACTCGCGTTACCGCCCTCGTCTAACTTAATTGCTAAAGCGCCACCGCTTAGCAAAAGCCCAATAGACTTAACCGGCTGACCCTGCGAGATTATCAAGCCACCCTTTTTATAGCAGACTACTTTGTTGCTAATACAATTAAGTATGCTATAAAAACTATCTTTACAAAAGCCTTCAAATAAAACGCTCTCACTTAATTCTAAAATATTATCCATAAACTTCTATGTTTGTTGGATTTCCAACAAAACTTATGCTTATATTATAGTATAATTAAAGCAAGAACGCAAGCGTTATCTTGCAAAATTATACTAATTGTGCAAATAAATGCCTTGCGAAAAAATTTTAGGAGAGAAACAATAAAATGAGAAAACTTTTCAAAAAATTAGCATTATCACTAAAAATTACTAGCGTTATAGCATTTTCGTTTTTAAGCCTTGCTGTATTTGCTGCTTGCTGTGCAGATGAGGACGAATTTGACATAAGGGTAGTGCTTCCAAACCAAATACCAGTTGCGGCGGCGGCTAAACTAATGCGCGACTTTTCAGGCGAGCAAACAGTTGGCGGTGCAACATACAACATCAGTTTTGATGTTTTAGCGGGCGGCGCGCCAGCAATTCAAACAGAAATGCAATTAGCAAACTCACCGCAAGTAGTTATTGCGCCAACAAACCTAGGCGCTATGATAACGCACTCGCCATACGCTACAGACTATAGGCTTGCAGCCACAATAACTTGGGGGCTAACAAACATAGCAACAAGCCAGCCTATCACTACGCTAGAAGACCTAAGGGGCAGGCGCGTTATAGTGCCGGGCGGGGCGACAGGCATACCCTCAATTAGTTTTCGCCACGTGCTTGCTTCTCAAAACATACCCTTTTACACAATGCCGGGCGGCACGCACATAGCAAACGCTGTACAAGTTTATCACTTTACTGGCGAGATTAACGCCTATATATTAGGGCTAACAATAGATGGAACGAATGTAACGGCGCTTTTGCCAGAGCCGGCGATAACTGGTATTATAACACAAAACAATGCTCAAAACCACCCAGCAAGGCTAGAAAGAGTAGACATTAACGAGCATTTAGCTGAAGACTACAAAATAGACCACCCATTTGCAAGCGTATTTTTCCGTGCAGATTTTGTTACTAATCACCAAGCCTTTGTAACAAGGTTTTTGGCAGAACTAAAGGCAAGCATAGAGTGGGTAACTAATGCAGATGCCGCTATACAAAACGAGGCGATAGCATACATAATGTCTCAAAACACAGGCACACCGCCACGCTGGGGGCTTCCAGCGGCAGAAGCACCGCTTCGCCAAAGCCTTACGCATTCTCATATAAGGTTTGTGACAGCGGCAGAGGGTAGGGCGCAACTAGACGACTTTTTTCAAATGGTATACAACTTAAGCCCGGCGCTTATAGGTGGCAGACTGCCAGCAGATAACTTTTTTATGCACTAGGAAATATCGTTTTTGAGAACCTAGTACAACCGCCTCGCCAAAAAAGCCGAGCCTCAAGCGAGGGAAGCGGCAAGCCGCCTTTTTTATGACTTAAAAATTCAAAATAATATGAATAATCTAACTTTAGACAAAGTTTTGCGAAAGGCAAAAAAAATAGCAACTTCAAATAGGGCAATAGTAGTTTATGCTACTATTGTCCTTATTTTAGTTTGGCAACTTTTTGCATCAACCACAAACGCTTTTGTAATGCCCAGCCCGTTTTCTACAACTGATGCGAACGGCTTTGAGAGAGACGGCGTTTTTATAACCTTTTTTAGATTAATTCAAACGCAGACTTTTTTCGCTCACCTAAGGGCTACGCTTTGGCGCGTATTTTTCTCTTTTATAATTAGTTTTTCAGTTGCCGCACTTTTGGCTGTTTTATCAACCATAAACAAGGTAGAGTATGCGCTTAAGCCTATAATAAACGTGCTTATTGCCTTGCCCGTTGTGGTTATAGCGGTGCTGATGCTAAGGTTTTTTTCTAGAGAAACAGCGCCAATTTTTGTTGGCTTTTTGCTGATTTTTCCGCTTTGTTACGAAGGGGTTTTGTCGGCAGTTAAGGGCGTAGACAAAAAGGTTTTGGAAATGTCTAAAGTTTTTAATGTTCCGCCACCTAGGCGCATACCAACTATTTACATATTCAGCGTTATGCCACATATAATTTCTACCGCAAAAGTAGCAACACTTATGAATTTAAAAGCCATTGTGTCGGCAGAAGTTATCATAAACCCAGTTTATGGCATAGGGCAAATTATATTTTTGCACAACCAAGTAATACAAGTAACGCACGTATTCGCGTGGGCTTTGGTTGTAATAATACTGTCGTTTGCAATAGCATTCGCATTCGACCTTGTAAAGAAATTCGCGTGCAGGTGGCAGGCTTAATACCGGCTTGATATATAAAATTTTTGCCGGTTGTTTTGCCTGACGGCAAATCCAAAGGTCAAAAATTTTGTATATCTGCGCCCCACGTCTCACCACAACCTTGTGCTTCAATAGAGCGAAAGGACTTGTCGCTTCTCGCTTGTCGCTACCCGCTGACTGCTGACTGCTAAAATCGCTATGGTTCAAATTAAAAACATTACAAAAAGTTTTGGTGAATTAGAGGTTTTTAAAAACTTCTCTTTAGATATTGAAAGCGGTAAGATAACCGCCTTGCTTGGTCCGTCCGGCTGCGGAAAAACAACTCTACTTCGTATACTATCAGGCTTAGAGAAAATAGACAACTGCAAAACTAACAGCAAATTTACAACTACCAAACAAAGCAAATCAGATACTTTGCCCGATACCCCAAACCAGCAAGAGATAACCCCACACCAGCAAGAGATAACCTTTGGGCAAGTTACGGGCGTGCCAAACGACATATCTTACATTTTTCAAGAGCCTCGCCTTTTGCCATTTAAAACAGTTTTTGGCAATATAGACTTTGTGCTTAAACAAAAATATCCAGACAAACCCCAAAGGCTACAACTAATAGAAAAATACCTAGAGATGACCGGCATACTAGAGTCTAAAAACTTTTACCCAAAACAACTGTCGGGCGGTATGGCACAAAGGGTTTCAATTGCAAGAGCCTTTGCATACCCATCTACACTACACTTATGGGACGAACCCTTTAACGCGCTAGACACAAAAATTGCCCAACAAATTTTCAACTCTATAATAGATATTATAGACCTAACAGACAACGCACAGCCAACAACCCCAGACCAACCCACAACAAACCCGCCAATTGCCAACCCACCACCAACCGCCGTAGAGAACCGCCAACCGACCCAAAGCCCACTTACAGTAATATTTGTAACCCACTCTATATCCGATGCGCTACTTCTTGCAGATAAAGTAGTAATACTGGGCGAGCGCGGCACGGGCATAAAAAACATACTAGACATACCCACAAACAGAAAAGACAGAAGCCTAACAGACAACACCCTAGCCACAATCAGACAACAAATACTACAAACAATATACGACTAGTTTGCTATTAACAATACAGCATATAAAAACCAATAACAACAAACTTATTATCTAGCAAATTACCCTTAATAGTTGACTTTTTACCAAAAATGATATATACTATATATAAACAAAAACATACGGGGGTGACACTATGTCAACAGTAACACTAACCAAAAATACAAATCTAAAAGAACCGACAATGACACTAACCAAAAACACAAATCTAACTGAAGTAGCAGCAGAAGTGCTAAAAACTAAAAAAGCCAAAGTATTCAAAGTAAAAGAGGGCGAAGTCATTGTTATACCAAAAGATGAGTATTACAATTGGACAGAATACACAGATAGCAAACCAGCAATGACAGAGGAAGAGGCCTTAGAAATTCTAATGGCGGAAATTCAAAAAGGAAAGGACAGCCCATCAAGACCATTTGAAGAATTTGCAAAGGAGTACGGGTTTTAATGAATTATCTTTTAGAAATTAGCGAAGTTGCGGAAGGGGAAATTCTCGGTATAGAGAGTAGGGTTGCACTTAATAGTCCTAAAAATGCAAAGGCAATCACAGATAATCTTGTTAAATCAATGAGAAATTTAACGCTATTTCCAAAAATGGGCGTAGCATTAAAAGGTAAATTTGGTATAGATACCAATTTTAGAGCATTGTTTAACAGTAAATATCCTTATGTGACAATATACGAAGTGATAGATAAAACAGTTTATATTTTAAGGGTGTTGCCTTCTAAAAGTGAATACATAAAAACGCTGGGGTTTTAAAGCCGAAATAAAAAAGGCTTAAAGTGTGAGTTTTAAAGTTTAGTAGATAAGGTTCTCAAAATTTTGAGAGCTTTTTTTTGTGGAATTTTTGTGGTCAGTTAATACGTCCCCTTGACCGCGGGGGTTGGGGTTTTGGGTCAGTTAATACGTCCCCGTGACCCAAGGTTTGAAAAAAAATTGTGGGTTTGGGTGTTTAGTTTTGACAAGGAAAAATGTGTTTGATTTTGCATATGAAAGTTTGTGGTTAATATTTGTTAAAAGTTTGTTCATATGCTTGACTTTTTTTTTTTTTTTGATAAAATATACTTATACACTTTAATAGAATGTTCATATGGGTAGCGCGGGAAGTGGGTAAGAAATTAACAAAGTGTTAAAAGGGAAGCGGTAAATAGTGTAAAGTGTAAAGTGTAAAGTGTAGAGTGTAAAGTGGTTGCACCCGCTGGCGCGGGAAAAAATTAATAGCAAATTGTGTAAAAGTGCATAACGCAGACTGTTCAAACGCTTTGTAATTAATGAGTTTAGGCACTTTACAATTTACACTCTACACTTTACACTTAATAGGGGAATTTTATGTTTGATAAAATTGTTTGTTTTAAGGCTTTGCTTAGGGCTAGTAAGTTGACTCGGGCTGGTAAGCGTTTTAGAAAAAGTGTGCAAGAGTTTGAGTTTGATTTAAACAGTAATGTTTACGCTTTACATTCTGCACTTATTGCTAAAACTTATAAGGTTAGTGGTTATAGAGATTTTTATGTGAGTGAGCCTAAGCGGCGGCTTATAAGCGCAATAAATTACTCAGACCGCGTAGTTGTGATGTCTGTGTTTAAGGTGCTTTACCCAAAAGTTGCAAGCCTGCTTATTAGGGATAATGTGGCTTGTCAAGTTGGTAAGGGAACACATTTTGGAATGAGGCGGTTAGAGAAGTTTTTAAGGCAAGCGTATAATTATAGTAAGGGTAGTAAGGGTGCTAAGGGTAGTAAAGGTAGCAAGGTGCAAAGCGGGTTAGACTTTTACATATTAAAGGCGGATATACAAAGGTATTTTTACAGCATACACAAGCCAACGCTTAAACACAATTTATACAAGCATATAAATTGCGCGGATACAAAGTGGTTGTTAGATGAGATTTTAGATAGCACGGCGGGTGATATAGGCATACCGCTTGGTAATGTTACAAGCCAGTTGTTTGCAATATTTTATTTAAGCAAGTTAGATAGATACATAAAGGAAGTGCTAAAAATTAAGTGGTATAACAGATATATGGACGACTTTGTTATTATACACCCTTGCAAAAAACATTTGCGACAATGTTTAGATAAAATAAAAGTTTTTTTAGATTTGCATTTAAAGTTGAAGTTAAACGACAAGACGCAGATTTTTCCTGCCAAACAAGGTGTAGATTATTTAGGGTTTAGATTTTTTGTTACCGAGAGTGGCAAAATATATAAAAAACTTAGACAAAAGTCTAAGCAGAATGTTAAACGCAAGGTGCGGATATTTAATAAACTGAGCAACAAGTTGTGGCTGCGCAGCGAACAGCGGTCAGGGAACAGCGATAAGTTGAGCAACAAGTTGCTCAGCGAACAGCGGGCAGGGAACAGCGATAAGTTGAGCAACAAGTTGCTCAGCGAACAGCGGGCAGGGAACAGCGATAAGGGTAAGCAGAAGTTTTATACGAGTAAAGATGTGGCTTTGCACAACTTGCTTACGGAAAAGATACGTGCTAGTTTTGCGGGTTGGCTTGGACACGCGCGGTGGGGTAACACTTATAGGCTACGCCGATTTGTTATAGATAAAGTTAATTTAAAAAACCACCCACTAATACCAAATGCCAAAAAAACTAACTTAGAAAAAGCAGAAAAAGTAAAAAGGCGTAAAAGGCATAAAAATTTAGATTTTATAAGTTTAAGAGAATTAGCGGGTAAGAGAGATTTTGTTAGTTTAAGGCATAAAAGTTGGCAAGTTAGGAAAATGTTAAATGCTAAATTTTAAATTTTAAATTGTTAAACTCTTTTGATGCTTTACTTTTGAACAGTTTACAATTGCTAGTTAATATAATTTAACATTAAACATTTACAATTTAACATTAAAATGGGGTAATGCTGAATATGCGGCGATTTCGTGGTTGCGTTCGCCTAACGTGGCTAATAGTAATAATGTATGCATTCTGTGGCCGCACGATGGGCAAGTGAATAATGATAATGCCTCGAATACATTCAATACTAATAATGGCGTCCGGTCGTTCGCGCCCGCTCTCACGAACAAGTGTGGGCTTTGCTTACACTAGCGAGATAGGCTGTGGCAAGTGCCTAAGCCCCGTGCTGAATGAGGTTTAGAGAGGAGCATTATCCCAGAAGTGTAGGGTTTGTAGATTTTATGGTATCGCTTTGTTTGATTGAACATTGAACAGTGAACACTGAACAATGGTTGCACGCTGGCGCGGGCAAGATTTGCTTGGGTGCTTAGTGAAAAGGCGGCTCATAAAAGTTTAGGGCGTTGCACTCGAATATAAAAGCAGGTGGTTGTTTTACGTTTTGGGGTTAGAGATAACCGCTTAAGACAACCGCTTAACTGCTTTCATTATTAAAAAAGTTTATTTAAGTAGTCTTCTTTTCCGTGAAACACTCTGTAAACTTCTATGTAGGTTGGGAAGTGCTTTGTAATAATTACATAAGGACTAGAAATTGAATACTTTAAATCTGTTTGTACATCTATTTTATTTGTTAAAGGCATACAGATTTTGGGGAACATACCGATAGTTTTATAATGGCTGTCTATTTTATCTAAAAAAGCAAGTGCATTTTTAGGGCTGTTTACATAAATCCACGCATAAAGCCTATCAATATCTATTTCAGAATCTACTGAATTAACGATTTTTTTCATAAGATTTTTTAAGATTTTTGCTTTTTTAGATTTGCCGCGTGCCTTTTAATAACATCTTGCTTAAATTTACCGGCTTTAAGGTCTGCCATTGTATAAGTTGTGGAATGACCTTGTGCTAAACTTTTTTCGGCTTTTGCTAGTTCTGCCATTAACCACTTTGTTGCTAGTTCTTTCTCTGTGTGTTCTTTTAGTTCTGCTTCAGACATAACAACTACTTTAGAGCCTTTAGATTTTAATACATCTTGAACTTCTTGCCAGTTTGTGTTTTCTGATATGTTTATTGTTGTCATAATAAATACCCCCTTAAGAATTTACTTTGTATTTAGTATATAGCATTTTAGGTAAAAAGTCAACACTTTAGATTAAAAACATTTTGAAAGAGAAGCGAATTAGAAAATGCTTTAATGAATAAAAAATATAAAAATGTTGCTTGGGGGTGGGGCTTGAAAAGGGGGTGGTGGTATTAGGATATTAGTTAGTAGGGATATGAAAAATAGTGCGGGTGGTGGTGGTTTAAGTGTGGTTACTAAGACAAAAGATTTGATTAGGCTTTTGCACACTTACACTAAGGCTTCGCCCAAAAAGTATAGGCATACGATTGTTGCAGATTTAATAAATGCGGCGCGTCAGGGGCTAGAGAACATTTACTTTGCTAATGCGACATATGTAGAGACCAAAACAATAAAAGATATGGAAAGGACGCTTAGTGCGCTTGCTAAAAAGCAGAGCGAGAGTAAACAAGCGGTTTTGCAAAATGAGCAAGCGGTGTTAAGTAACGAATTGGCGGGGCAACAAAGTTTTTTTACGAACGATAAGGTAGATGACAATAAGCAAGGTGGTGTTGGCTTAACAGACTTTGAGTTGCAAAAACAATTTCAATTAAAAATGGCTAAGCGACTTAAGTTGGAAGACAATATACAAATTAGATTAGGTTATTCGTTTAGGGCAATGTCTCATTTTAATTTGTTAGACTTTTACATAACGCTTGCTATGGAATATAATGCGCTTACATCTAATCAGGGCAAAGAAGTTGTAAAGTTGCTTACGGACTGTAAAAATTTGTTGGGTGCGTTTATAAATGCGGATAGGAAGAAGTATGCAATATAATTTAAAATGTAAAATTATTAAACTTCATTATCGTTATTTTCTATGAATAATGGATTTTTAGATTGGCTAAATGTTTTAAGTTGTTGCCTTGCCATTTCATTTAATTTAATCAGTCTATCTTTGGCACTTATTTTATCCTTAATCATTTGTGCGTTATAACTTTCCATATTTGCAAGGACAAGCAAGTGTTGTATAGTGGTGTGGTCGCGCATATTTCCTTTTAAAGTAGGGTTTTGTATTTTCCACTCTGCAGCAGTTTGTCCAAATAGTGCAACATTAAGCATATCTGCTTCACTCGCATATACATAAGAAATTTGATGAGATTTTAATTCTGGCACAATTAAATGTTCTTTAATTGCATCTGTTTGCAAAGCATAATTAAGTTTGGCAATTTCTCTGCGTGCGTTCCACTCTAATTGTTTTTGTTCGTGTTCTTTAAGCCTCTGAAATTCTAGAATTAGATAAAGTTTAAATTCAGAAGAGACCCAACTAGCAAATTCAAAAGCAATGTCTGGGTGGGCAAATGTTCCGCTATTATGCCTGCCTGCTGTGGATATTATGCCAATAGCGTTTGTTTTCTTTATCCATTGGCTAGGCGAGATAGAAAAAGCATTATACCCGGCTTCGTTTTTAACCGTATCGAATTCGACACGGTTAAAATTTGGGTTATTTAAAATTTCCCAAAGTCCAACGAAAGACAAAGTTTCTTTTGAGCGTAGCCAATTAATAACAACAAAGCGTGGGTCGGCAGGGTTTTTAATTTTTGCAATATCTGTTAAGGATATATAAGTGATTTTGTTCTTTCCCTTAGTGGATATTTCAATATCTTTAACAAGCATTTTATTATCAATTGTTATTTTTTGTTTCATACTTTTGCTATTAAAGCAGGTCGAAATCGACCTCCTTTAATAAGACCTCCTTGACATTAACTTTTTAAAACATTGTAACATAATTTGTAATTATTTGCAACTAAAAAAGAGAAGCTTTATAAAATGGTTGGCGGTAAACAATAAGAAAATATATGTAAAAATATATATAAAAATTTAAAATACAATGGGTGGGGATAGGTTGACCTTAGAATTTTGGGTCAGTTAAAACGTCCCCGTGAGTGTCACCCTGAGCGAAGTCGAAGGGTCTAGCGAAGCGGAATTCGGCTACGCCTAGATACTTCGCTACGCTCAGTATGACAACTAAAAGGAGGAAAAAGTTTATGGGAAAACAAATTGAAAAGTTTGTGGGCGAAGGCTTACAAAGTGGGAAAACTAAATCTAAGTGGTTTAGTAGGTTGATGGTGCTGGCTATGGGGTTGGTGTTATCGGTTGGAAGTATTATTGGGGCTGTTATGTTGGTGTCTGACAGTCAGAGTAATGGTGAGTTGGGGCAGGCTAGTGTAATGCAGTCGCGCTATATGGCTATTGGCGACTACATACAGAATTTTGGTGGTAGGAAGTGGCGAGTGATTGGTTTTGACACTAATGGCTCGATTACGGGTATGCCGGGCGCGCCACTATTAAGGACTGATAGTTTAGAAGCGCCACACCCAACGCTTTTGGGGGATAACCGCGGTAATAGGTTTCATTCTAGTAATGTTAACTTTTGGGCTACATCTGAGTTAAGGTCGTTTTTGAACAACAGGGCTGATTTGGGCGCTGGCAATTTTAGTGCTGGTGGCTTTTTAAGTAATTTTAGTGCGGCGGAAAGTGCGGCAATTATACCAAACGTAAGGCTAGAGACAATCAGAACAAATGCGGGCGTTGCGGCTAGATATACTACTGCTTTGGCTGCTGGGCAAATAGAGGCTATTGTAGATGGTGCGGGCTGGGCTGCGTCGCCTACGTGGGCTACAAACTCTGGCATTGCGGGCGGAAATGGTCATACACACGGCACATCTCACAGATACGTACATCGCGACACAGTATTTATTTTAGATATGCAACAAACGCAAGCGCTAGATAATTTGGGGCTAAGATACGCTAACTCTGCTAATGCTTTAACTGGAAGTAGTGGTTGGTCTGCTGGCTCTCAAGCGCTTGTTGGTTATAATTTTATGTGGCCTAGAATGAGAGATAATACCACGGGAAATGCTAATCGTCAAGCGGCGATTTCGTGGTTGCGTTCGCCTGGCGTGGCTATTAGTAATATTGTGT
>WQRI01000009.1 GCA_009786825.1 Bacillota bacterium | reverse complement strand
GCATAGGTATAGGGGGTTTTTTGGTAGGTTTAGAAGAGGATTGAAACGTGGTTTATAGTCGGGGGAAAACCCTTTGTAAAGGGTTATTCCCCCGAACCCCCTTTCCCAAACTTTTTGGGTATGGTGTGTAAAGAATAATGAGTTTAGGAATTTAATTATTATGAGAAAACGGAAAAAAAACTTGTCGCAAATATCGTTGCAGCGCTTGCAACGTGTTTTAATGGCAGATAAAATTGCAAGCCCAACGCGCATACTGCAAGTGCTAAAGTCAGACCTTTTAGGTGTGCTTCAAAACCACGCAGAACTCTCGGACGAGAGCGTACACTTTCAAATAAGCGTAGATAGTGCCGGCAGTTATTACATAAGTTTGCAAGCAGTTGCTAGCCACATAAAAGGGGCGGGCATTTTACCTAGTTAGGTTAGAAAGGCTATTTTTCAAAATTAAATTTATCGCGCGATAAAAAGTGTGTTAAAATGCTTTACTTTTTTTGTAATATGTAGTATAATAGTAAAAGTGGTGTAGGCAAAAAATTTTCTAAGGCTTACGCTACAAAAATAAAACTAAATATTTTTGTTTTTCGGGGCGGGGTGAGATTCCCCACTGGCAGTAGAAGTCTGCGATTCTGTTTTACAGAGCGAATAGGTAACGCCTATACCAACGGTTATAGTCCGGTATGAAGAAAAACTTATTACATTTTTGTAGTAATTTGCCCCCGTATATTTGTACGGGGTTTTTGTTTTTAAAAAGATAGGCGTAACTTTTTTTAAAACAAAAACCCAAGCGGGGCTTTTTTGTTTTAACCTTAAGCAATTTGCAAGGTAAGGCAAAAGCAAAACAATTATGTAATATCCAACCGAAAAACTCCAAAAGGAGATTTTACTTATGAGCAAAGAACAATTCGAGACAAACACAGATTGCGGGTTTGAACAACAATCTAACCCAACAAACTTAACGCCACGAAAAAGGGGCGAGAAAAGCAGCAGCCTTTTGCGTACAGAGACGCTAGTAAAAATAGCAATGCTTGGCGCTATTGCGTTTTTGTTGTATTACCTAAGGTTTTTGAGTTTTCCCATACTGCCTATTATACCTTTTATACGCCTAGAGTTTTCTAACATTCCAGCGCTTATTGGTGGCTTTTTGATGGGTCCGGTTGCGGCTATTGCTATCGAAGTTATTAGGGTTGGGCTGTTTTCTATGACAGGCTCTAACACGATGTATGTTGGTGAGATGTCTAGCCTTATAATAGGGATATCGTTTGTATTGCCGTCAGTTTTAATTTATAGGCGAATGCGCACATTTAAAGGCGCAGTAATTGCGCTGTTAACGGGCGTATTAATAGGAAGTTTTGTTGCAGTATTATCTAACGCGCTTATAATTTTTCCGCTGTATAGGGAAGTCGTGCTTGGTCCGGCTGCGTTTGACAATGTGGTTTTAAGAAACGGTCAGTACACAATATGGCACATTATGATTGTGGGGATTTTGCCATTCAACCTTATTGCACTAACAGCCAACGCGCTTTTGGCTATGTACCTTTACAAAAAACTTGCCGTATTATTTGCGGGGATAGACCGCAGTATAAATAAATCTAAACAACTAGAGACCCAAACAAAAATTTCTTTGCCGCGGCTGACCTTTGTAAATATACTTGTGGGCTTGTCTTTTGTGCTTATTTTAGCCTTCCCTATGTTTAACCCGCGCATAGATGGCGCAGCGGTTGAATCTCACGAAGGGTTTACGTTTGGCGATGTTATAATGAATTATCCTATATTTTTGCTTGTTTTGGTTATACCTATTGCTATAATAGTTTTGAATATGCTTAACGTAATTAAAGACAACAAAAGGCTAGATATTATAAACATAGTGCTTTTGTCTGTTCAGATTATTTTATTTGCGTTTGTGTTTCCGCTGTTTGGCGGGCTGGTGAGCGAGCAAATAAGGGTTGAGGGCGAGCGTGTTACAGTAGAATACACGGGCGGAATAGTGGCATCTGGCGGGCTGTTGGCTATAACTTCGTTGGCTTTAGCAATAGTGTCGGTTATATACATTATTATAAACGGCAAGGGGGAGCAGTTAAAAGAGAGCGCTAGCGAAAATTCAGAAAGCGTAAACTCAAGTAACAGCAATAATCTTTTAGAGTAGGTTTTTTCACGATGGGCTTCTAAAATTTATGCAGAACTAAATTTTGCGGGGGTTGGCGGTGGTAATGGTGCTAACCAAAAAAATTTAATTGTGCCAAAATGCTTGATTTTTTTAGCCAAATGTGGTATGATATTTAAACTGTGCTAGGCGGGGAGTTAGCGGTGCCCTATTCCTGCAAGCCGCTATAGCAGGGCTGAATGCTCGTTTAGGGAGCAACTATGGGTGGCAGGCTTAAGTAAGGAGTGTTGAGCCTAAAGTCCCTTACAACGCCGTTTTGTGAATCTGGTCAGGGTGGGAACACAGCAGCCATAAGCAAGTCGCGTGCGTGTGCTAGGGGGAAGCTTTGGGGGAGCCACCTGCTTAAGGACCGCATCGATAGTTGTTCTCGACGCGAGATGCACAGTTTTTTTGAAATTAAAGGGGATGTTTATGCATCCCTTTTTTTAATGTTAAATGTTAAATTTTAAATGTTAAATGGTTACACCCGCTTAGCGCGGGGAATTATTTGTAGCCGTGGGTCAGTTAACACGTCCCCGTGACACAAAAAACAAAAATTTAATTATTTTAAGAAATTTGTTAAAAATGCTTGCATTATTGTTAAAAATGTGTTAAAATGCAAATAAGTAGAGATATTACTAAATACGTATACAGAATAACAGTTTGATACAAGCAGATAAATAGGGTAATTTGCAAATGTGAAAAAATTATTAAATTTTATGAAAAAGTTATGAAAAACGCTTGCATTATTTTTTGTAATGTGTTATAATGAAAATATATAAAAATAAAATAATATATTTTTACCGCTAAAAAAACAAACAACAAAAGAAAAAACAACTACGTAAGGGTAAAGAAAAAACTACGTAAGGTTGTGAAAAAAACAAATGCGCGAGAAAATAAAAAGATGTGCGCGTAAACAAAAAAATTAAATTTAAATTTATTGTGGCGGTAAAGGAGGTAGAAAATATGTCTAAACTAGAATTTAGAGAAAGCAAGGTGCTAAAACTTAACAATGTTTTAGCGAGACAAGTTCCTGAGAAAGAAGTTTTTGCGCAGGACAAGCAAGTAGAATTTTTACACAACTGGATTTCGGCAAAGGGCTACGAGACGGTAGGACCTTTAATTATGTATTCTAGCGGGGTTAAGGGAACAAGGGCAGATGGCTCGCCTGTAATAGACAGCAGAATTCTAGTTCAGTTAAAGGAAGATAACATTAAACTAGAGCCACCTTATCTTTTTGATAAAGAGTTAAAGGTAGACAATTGTTTGTTTGTAAGGTTTAACGACAATGCAGACAATTTAAAGTTTGCAACTATGAAATTGCAACTTCACTCTTACGAGAATAACTTAGAAGTAACGGGTGAGACTTACATCGTTTTAGTAAAAGAAGAATCTAATCAGATATTGGCAGATGTATTTATGCCGCTTAAAAAATAGTGTAAAGTGTAAAGTGCAGAGTGTAAAGTGATTTCGACGCTGGCGCGTGCAATATTCATTCTGCAGTCGCTTGTAAGTATGTAATGCAGGCTGTTCAAATGTCTTGCATTTAGTGGGTGTAGCCACTTTACATTTTACACTTTACACTAAAAAAACAAAAAGGGGGAGACCATTATGAGTGGTTTGAGAGAGTATTCGTTTCACGAGTTGAAAAATAGCAAGTTATTATTTGATAAAAGGCCGCCAAGTTTTGGCAGAATTTTAATTGTTTTAGTATCGTCACTTTTAATTGGCGCTACTTTGCTTGCTGCATTTTCACCAAGAACATACGTTGTAAGGGCTAGCGGAACTATAACTAGTGAGAGCCGCATAAACATAATGAATAATGTTGGCGGCAATATAAAAAGTATAGATGTTGAAGATGGCGAGAGAGTTTCAGAAGGCGATACACTTTTTACTTTAGACGATACTGCTTTGCAGACGCAAATAATTCAACTTGAGAGTATGGTAGCGCACTATACAGAGCGTGCCGAGTATACTAATCAGATAGTAGCCTTTATAGATGGCTTTAACTTAAATAACCCATTTAGTATGCAAAACCCTTTTCGCCCTTGCCCTATTATAGGCGAGAGCATAGCAGACTTTTCGGTTAATAGAAGAAGCGCTTACACGACAGTAGAAAACTTTTTACATTCTTTCAGAACGCAAGAGGCGCGCGCTGCAAGAGATGTAGAGTTTACGCAAGAGCAACTAGACGAGCGTAAGCCAGAACTAATGGCGCCACACATAACAGCAAGAGAAAACGCAAGACAAGAAATTGAAAATAGCCAAAGAAACTACGACCATTACAGGAGGCTAGAGCGTACCTTTATTGTATTAAGGTGGGTGCTTGGAAATATTGGTATTTGTTATACAATGGATTCAATTTATGATAGTGCGGTTGGAGCTTTTAACGGTGGGCATCACGTATATCCTGTAAGATTTCGTAGATATGGTAGTAGGAGTGGAAGAAGATATACTATATATTTTCCGAACAGCCCTTTTCAAAACGGCGACTACTGGATAAGGAGAAGAGCAACGAGACCTGCAGGTACTTTCTATTTTATTCCTAACAACGACCGCTCTCGCACAAATCGCGCAACAACACAAGGACCTTTATGGGATTTTTACAGAAACAATTCGAATTCTCCTGTTCCTGGCGGTGGTTCGTTTGATATAGATTTAGCGCACGAAAGGTTTGAGTTGCTACGTTCGATGGCGGAGGTGCGCCATACTGAGATAAATGGTTTAGCGGCTTCAGAAAACCAAAGGGTTAGGCTTACACGAGTTGATATAGACCATAGGGTTAGCGGTATGAATTTGTTTGATGCAGAAGATAGCGCAAGGCGTAATAGGCTTCAACGCTCAGAGACAATAGCGGTGCAGCAAAATATTAGAGATTGGAGAAATAGAGTTGTTAGTTTTATAAACGAATTTCAGTTGCCGGGAGATACATTTACCGCAGTAGGCACAGCAAGAAGTTGGACAGGACCAAATAATTTAACTACTCACCCCTTATTTGTAGGGCGTACCGGTTCTGGCGGGGCATTTGCACCAAATAGTGCGGGGCGTAGTGCTATAGACCAGTTTATAGCCTATGTAGAGCAAAGAGAAAGAGAGTCAGACCAAGGGCAGTTCGACCAAGTAAATTTTAACAATTGGTCTCAGCAATATAGGGTGCAGCAATATACGACTATAGAGAATACAAGAATTAGGGTGTTAGAACACGAAAATCAGTTGTTTACACATAACACTAATTTGCAGCAATACACAATTAGGGCTGGCAAAGATGGCGTTGTCCATATTGCCGCTGGGCTTACAGAGGGTATGGTTATAAGCCCGGGTACGCTGCTTGGAAACATAAGTTCTGAAGATGCAGACTATTTACTTTTTGAAGCGATGATACAAACAGAAGATAGGTCTAGAATATATATAGGGGCAACAGTAGAGATTAACATAGCGGGCGTGATGCAACAAGACTTTGGTACGCTTAGAAGCATAGTTAGGCATATAGACGCAACCGCCACAACCACGGAAGACGGAGATTCGTTTTTTAGAATAGTAGTAGAACTTAGTTACACATACCTAGAATGCAGACACGGCAGACGAGTTAATATAATAACAGGTATGGCAGGTGAGGGGCGAGTACAGCACGACGAAACAACGTGGCTAAGGTGGCTGTTTAGTAGAGTTACTGGCAGTCTTAGATAATGTAAAGTGTAAAGTGGTTTCACCGCTAGCGCGGGCAAGATTTAATTTGCAAATTTGTGACAAGTGCATAGTGCAGGCTGTTAAAAAGTAAAGCATTTAATGAGTGTAGGCATTTTACACTTTACACTTTGCACTTTACAATAGCAAAAGGGGGTTTTATGAAAAATTTTGATGAGTACAATTTTAATGAATTAAGAGAGAGTAAGTTAATATACGACAGAAAGCCGCCACCGTTTGGGGTTATTATGACGATTTTCACGTTAATATGCCTAATTGGTGTTATAACACTTTCTGCATTTGCGCCTAGAACATTTGTTGTTAGGGCTACTGGTACTATTACTAGTACTACGCGCGTAAGTGTTATGCCTATAGTATCTGCCCCAATACTGCGCTTAGGTTGGAATGCGGAAGAAGGCAGACTTATAGAAGACGGCGATATTATAGAGGCGGGTCAAGAGTTGTTTGTTTTAAACGATTCTCAAGTACAAGCGCAAATAGACCAAATAGCAAGGTCTATAGAGCAAGATGCAGCAAGAAGCGTTTACACAGATATATTACTAAACTTTATAAGAAATTACATATACGACCCAGCAAATTGGGAAGAGATTATGAATAACCGAAATCCTTTCGCACCTAACCTTGTTATAGGAGAGACAGTAGACGATTTTAACCCTAATAGGCGAAGTGCCTTTGATAGTGCTGCAGCGTTTATACGAGCAGTAGGAGAAGCTTCAGATGACGCAAGTGAAAATGCTGAATTTAACCAAGAGGCGCTTAGAATTAGAAGACCAGCAATTGTAGCGCCGCACATTAGTGCAATGGTAGATGCGACTATTTCAAAGAACGAACACATACAGCAGAGAAATTATTATCAAAGGCGAGTGAACACTTTTTATATACTTGACAGGCATTTAAGAGGCCTTAGGATTTGTAATTATCATAGATACTCGTTGAGTATAATTATAGATTCTAATCGAAATATTGACATACCAAGAAATCCTTTTGAGGCTTTTAGGGTTGCCAATAGTAGAGCCGAAGCGGTTGCGAATGGTAATAGTCAGAATGGTAGGGCTGGTGCAGTTGCAGGGCTGATATACGACTTTTATAGGGCGCGTCCATTTGATAGAGAATTGGCAGCATCAAGATTTGATACTGTTATAACCTGGACGAATAATAGGCACATTGCACTATCTACCATAGCACACGCAAGCCACAGAACATCAGTTGCTAATTCTGACATAGAGGGTGAGATTGGTAGGCTTGCTTTGAATGAAAATATTACTGCTGCGACACGCAGTTACCAAGGCAGAGTTGCACAAATAGCGGCGCAAGTGGAAATTTATGATTGGAGATATAGGGTAGTTCGTTTCATAAATAATGTTTACATAGATGGTGATACGGGTCCTATTCGTAGACCTTTACAATCAAACGAATTAGTAATAGATAGAGATGCTATCTTTGCAAGCTATCCTTTTGCAGGGCAAACTACTGCTGGGCGTCCGTTTGAGCGTCGTTTTGAAAGTGGGCAACTTCACCTTGGCGTTGGGGCTAATGCTGTAGAACATTTTTTGCAGTATTTGGAAAGGCGTGAGAGAGAGGCTAATAGGGCTTTGTTTAATCAGGTTACGCTTGGTGAGTTTAGCCGTACTTTTATAAATAGGTATACGAATAACTTAGAGAATATAAACCAACAAATTGTTAATCAGCAAACTCAGATAGCAGTACACGAGGCGTCTCGCGAAAACTATACGATTTGGGCGACAGAGGGCGGCATACTTCAGTTAACTGCGGGGTTAACTATCGGTACGGTTGTTCAGCCGGGTATGTTGCTTGCAAGTATAATATCGGAAGACGACGACGATTTGGTTTTAGAGACGTGGGTAGACACATCTCACAGACACAACCTAGAGATAGGTCAAAGTGTTACAACAGTTATGCAAGGTGTTATACAGCAAGACTTTGGTAATGTTAGGGGGCGCGTTATACATATAGACGCAGACGCAACAAGAAGACCAGACGGAATATTCTTTAGGGTTTTAGTAGAGCCATACGTGCAGTACCTAACGTGTAACAGAACGGGCAGAAGGGTATACCTAAGTTCTGGTATGATTGGCGACAGCCGCATACAGCACGACCAAACAACGTGGCTTATATGGCTAGCAGAGTTTATATTTGGAAGACTTAGATAATTACTAAATTGTGTGAAACAATTTAAAGTGTAAAGTGTAAAGTGTAAAGTGTAAAGTGTAGAGTGTAAAGTGGTTTCACCGCTAGCGCGGGCAAAATTTATTTTGCAAACTGCGCACAAGCTAAAGGCAGGCTGTTCAGAAGCAAAAGTATTTAATGAGTTTAAACACTTTACACTTTACAATCTACAATTTACACTAAAAAAGTTACAAAAGATTAAAAATTATAAAAAATACAAAAGTAAAAAGGGCTGAAAAACTATGAGTAAGTTTAAATTTGTAAAACATACAGGTGGTGTTGGTAAGGATAGTACGGCTGCGGTTATTGCAACTGTCCTTATGCAATATGGTCACGCGGAAGGGTTAAAAACGCTTAAAAGCATAGGTGTTACAGAAAACACTCCTTTAGGTATTAGTAATACATTCGATAAGTTAGGCTTTAAATCTAAGGTGTGGGACTTTACTAAAGAGATGTTCCAAAGCGAATTTCCGCTTCCTGCAATTGCGGGCATAACCACCAAAAAGGGTCTTTCGTTTTATGTTGTTATACATAAGATAGACAGAAAGGGCAAAAAGCCAACAAGGTTTTTAATTGCAGACCCAGCCGTTGGGCTTGTAAGGGTATCGGCAAAAGAGTTTTTCTCTTTCTTTGATGGCACAATTGTTATGTGTACGCCAAAAGAGGGTATTGCAGTATCCAGACCTGCTGGAAGTGACGCGGGTGGCTCTGTTATTGGCGATGTTTTAGGGGCTGCATTTTTTCCGGTTGTAGTTGCGGGTAAGATTGTTACCGGGCTTGGTAGGTCTATACTCTCGCGCGATAGGGGCTGGTTTGGCACTAAAAAATATAAGATTGTTCGCCAGCACGATATAGCAGACTGTGGTGCTGCGGTTATTGCTACAATCTGTTTACACTATGGTAAAGAGACAACTATAACAAGGCTAAGAGATTTAAGTGGTACAGACATAAGGGGTACTACTGCTTTAGGTATTGTTAACACATTACATAAATTAGGGTTTGAGGCTAAGGCGTGGAAACTTACAAGGGACGGCTTTAAAGAAACGTTTACGCTTCCGGTTATTGCAAGAATTATTACTAAGGAAGGTCTTGCTCACTTTATTGTTATACACGAGATATATAAAAAGGGCGGTAAGATAACGGGCTTTATGATAGCAGACCCAGCAAAAGGTTTACTTAAGCAGTCAGCTGAAGAGTTTTTTGAAGAGTTTGATGGTAACTTAATACTTTGTGCGCCTACTACAGACTTTGTAGCAGACAAAATTAAGACGGGTAGCGTATTTAATAGGTTCTCTCGCCTTGTATTCGCACAAAAGAGACTATTTGTTTTAGCAATTATAGGTAGTATAATTTTAACTGTTTTAGGTATTGCGGGCGCATTCTTTAACAGAATGTTGATGGATGAGATTTTACCTTTCGGGCTTAGAAACCAACTTCTGTTACTCTGTATTGCCTTTGGTATTATGGGGCTATTTAAGATATTACTCGGGGCAGCCAGAGAGCATTTACTTGTACATTTATCCCTAAAAATAGATATCCCGCTTATGCTAGGTTATTTCAAGCATATATTCGGGCTACCGATGAAATTCTTTGGTACTAGGCGAACGGGTGATATACTTACGCGTTTCCAAGATGCCGGAACAATAACAGCAATATTTACGCAAGTAACATTATCCTTAGTAATAGACTTAATGCTAATTGTTATAAGTGGTATTATACTCTATATAATGAACAGCACGCTCTTTTTCATAATAGTTGCTATAACTATTTCTAAAGCCATACTTGTTTACGCTTTTTTGAGACCGTACAAGCAGTTAAACATAGAGAGTATGGAAAAGCAAGCGGCGATGAGTTCTCAGACTATTGATAGTTTACGTGCAGTTGAGACAATAAAGAGTTTTGGTGTAGAAGAAGAGATTTTAGAGCAGTTAGAAAACAGATTTATTCAAACAGTTAGAGTTGGCTATAGGGGTAGTATTTTACAGAACATTCAAGGCTCTATCGGTGGTGTTGTAAATCAGGTTGGTAACTTAGCGCTTATGGGTATAGCGGCGCTGTCTGTTATGAATGGCGACATTACACTTGGTTCTAAGATGGCATTTATGAGTTTATCGGGCTATTTTATGGGACCGGTTGAAAGGCTTGTTGGTTTACAGATACAAATACAAGAAGCGCAAATAGCGATGAAGCGTATTAGTGAGCTTTACGACTTAGATGAAGAGCAGCCAGATAAAGACCACCTTATTACAGACTTCTGTTTGAAGGGTGACATAGAAATTAAGAACATCACGTTTAGATATGGTGGCAGAGCGCCGGTTTTAAATGATGTTAGTACTAGGTTTAAGATGGGCGAAAAGGTTGCTATAGTTGGTCAGTCGGGTGGCGGTAAGACTACGCTCGCGAAACTTGTTTTGGGGCTTTGGGAGCCAGAAGAGGGTAGTGTTTTAATAAACAGTTATAACATAGAAGAGTTAGACAAAAAACTTTTAAGGCGCAGAATGGCGTATGTTCCGCAAAACGTAGAACTTTTCTCGGGGACGGTTTCTGATAATATCAAGTTAGGTAAAAGAGAGGCTACATACGAAGAGATTAAAAGGGCGGCGGAAAGGGCAGGTTGTGCAGACTTTATAGAAAAACTTCCGGCAAAGTATGGTACGTTTTTAGAGGAAGCGGGTGCTAACTTATCCGGTGGAGAGCGACAGCGTTTGGCACTAGCGCGTGCGCTTATTAAAGAGCCAGAGATTTTAATACTAGACGAAGCAACATCAGCACTAGACTTTGTTGCAGAGAATCAAGTTTATAAAACGCTTTTCAGTTTACAATGTACTGTTTTAGTTGTTGCGCACAGACTATCTACTATTAGAAGGTGTGATAGGGTTGTTGTTGTTGATAGCAGTAAAATTGCAGAGGAAGGTACGCACGACGAGTTATTAGCAAAGGGCGGTGTATACTATCAGATTTGGACAAGCCAAATGGGTGCAGAAAAGCCTCAAGATACACTAGGTGATGGTTTCACATCGGGTAGCGGCAGACCGGGACTAACGGGCGGCTTTGGGGACGACGACTTCTCGCCAACAAGTTTCGACTTCTCGCCAACAACAACTACAGAAAATGTGCCAGCACCACTACCAGCAGGCTCTAGCAGTATAGATGATGACGACGATATGAGTTATGGGTAAAAAAATGTTAAATTGTAAATTTTAATTAATGTACAAATTACAATGTACAAATTACAAATGCTACATATGCTTATTGCCTTAGCGCAGTCTGCAGTTTGTTTATCTTTAAAAGAAGAGACAAGCAATGCCAGCCGTTCAAAAGTTTTGGTATTAATGAACTTAACATTTGTAATTTGTACATTGTACATTGTAATTTGTATGGAGAGAAAATGCATAGAAATTCGAAGAAAAGGAAAAATTATAGCAAGCCAAAAACGGGTAGGTTTATACTTATAGTAATGGGTGCTATAGTGTCGGTGGGGCTTATAGTAGCGCTATCGGTATACGCCATAACAAGTGATAGGTTTGGCGGGGGTGGAAGCCCACCTGCGAATGTAGGTTGTTGTCACACTTAAAAGTGTAATAAAAAAGTATTTTAATAAAAAAAGGTGTTTTTACAAGGCATAGGCTTTAAAATTGTAAGTTTGTGCAAAGTTTGTAAAAGTGCCTTTTTTTGTTTGGTTTTGGTTGCTTTTTTATTGGTTTTTTGGTAAAATTAAAGTAACAAAAATACATAGTGAAATTAAATTTTAAATGCAAAAGCAGGTGAGACAATTTAACATTTACCATTTAAAATTTAACATTAAAACAAGGAGTTTTAAAGATGTCTTTACAAGGAATTGAGAATGCTCAAAGAAGGGCAGTATTAAAAGGCTTAGGCTATACGGATAGCGATTTTTCTAAGCCTGTTGTGGCGCTTGTGTCTAGCCACAATCCACTTGCTGTAGGGCAGGGTGGTCTTAAAAAATTAGAGGATGTTGTTTACTCGGCTCTAACGGCAGAGGGGGTTATTCCGATAAGGTTTTATTTTTCTTCGCTCTCAGAAGATTATGCCTATGGCTCTATTGCGGGTAAATATTTTATGCCCTCACGCGATGTGACAACTAAGCAGTTAGAAAGCATTTTTCAAACAACCAACTTTGATGGTATGCTAATTTTAGCGCAAAGCAATGTTGCTTTGTCTTCTTATATGTTGGCGGCGGCGCAAATAAACATACCAACGATGTTTTTAAGTTGTGGTCCGAACAACGCGGCGGGCGAGAATATTTACGCAACAGCACTTATACAAGCGATTGCAAAATCTAAACTTGGGCGCGTGTCTCCGCCACAGTTTTCTCATTTAGAAAACACAAGTGTTTCGTTTAACGGCAACTGGGTAGATTACGAGAGTAATGCGTCGAGTATCCTATTAGAAGCCCTAGGTTTGTCTATGTGGGGCAATTCGACCATTCCCTACAACACAAGCCGCAGACTAACCTTTGCGCGCCAAACAGCCTCTAGGCTTATAAGGCTTATAGAAAATAATATAACGCCGCGCAAAATTTTAAGCGCAGAAAACTTGAAGTCTGCCGTTAATATTGTTAGCAGTTTGGGTATTTCTACAGAGCATATTACAAGCCTTTTGTCTTTGTCTTACCTACTTGGTATTAAACTTAACTATGCAAGTTTTGATAATGCTAAAGTGCCGACACTTTTAAACCCGACTAGCGATATGCTTGCATTTTTTAACGCGGGTGGTATGAGAGCAGTTGTGAAAGAGTTGTTGGATGCAAAACTTATTACAGACAAAACCATCTCAGTTAACGAAGGCACTCTGATAGAACAGTTGAAAGGCGCAAAGGAAGCGGATAGCAAAACCATTTATAAAGTGAGCGCGCCGTTTGCTAAAACTAGCGGGCTTGCAAGTATTAGGGGAAGTGTTGCGGACAGTGCTTTAGTTAGGGTAAGCAACTTAAAGGCGCAAACTTTTTCGGGGCGCGCTAAAGTATATAACTCGTTAGATGATGCGCTTTTGGCAATTTACAGCAACTATATTAAAAGTGGTGATGTGCTTGTTGTAAGGTACGAGGGTGCTAAGGGCGGACCGGGTATGGTAGATATCACGCCGGTGTGTGCGGCGCTTGCGGCTTTGGGGGTTGATGCGGCAGTTATTACAGATGGGCGCTGTACAAACAATATGGGGCTTGTGGTTGCAAGCCTTTGCTACCCAGAGGCGATAGAGGGCGGCAACATAGCGCTAATACAAGACAACGACAAAATAGATATAGACTTAAATAAGGCTCGTATAAATATGGAAGCTAACGCAAAAGAGTTAGCAAGCAGAAAAAAGAAGTGGAACCCAAAGCAAAAAGAGTTATCGCCATTTATGCAAAGGTATGCAAAAGATGTAGGAAGCCCGGAAGTTACGGGGGGGCTGAAACTAAGGGCAAAGAAATAAAAATAAAGTCCTATGTGCTTCGCAATGCTTCGTTGAGATTTACGTTTTGCTCGTTTGCGTACGTTAAGTACGCGGCACTTCGCAAAGCCGCATCTCGCCTTGCCTTGCTTGCACCTAGAACTTTATTTTCAATAAGGCTAAATTGCAGAGTGCAAAGTTTACGCAGTTTGCAAAATGAATTTTGCCTGCGAAGCAGGTGAAAACACTTTACATTCTACACTTTACACTTTACACTTAAATTATGTATAATAAAGTTGATACGAGTTTGAATTTTGTTGCTCGTGAGAAAGAGATTTTAGAGTTTTGGGATAAGAATAAAGTTTTTGAAAAAACTCTGAAGCGTAGTAGAGATAGTAAAAAGGCCTACAGTTTTTATGAGGGTCCGCCTACTGCTAATGGTGTGCCGCACGTGGGTCATATTTTGGCGCGCAGTTTTAAAGATGTGTTTCCGCGCCTTAAGTCTTTACAAGGTTTTAACGTGCTTAGAAAGGCGGGTTGGGATACGCACGGCTTGCCGGTAGAGTTGGAAGTAGAAAAGCAGTTGGGGCTAGATGGCAAAAAGGCTATAGAGCAGTTTGGTGTGGCAGAGTTTATAGCAAAGTGTAAAGAGAGTGTTTTTAAGTATCAAACGCTTTGGGAAGAGAAAACAAAGCGTATGGGCTTTTTTGTTGATATGCAAAACCCATACATCACGTATAGTGATGAGTATATTGAGAGCGTGTGGTGGGCGCTTAAAACCATTTTTGATAAGGGGCTTTTGTATAAGGGGCATAGGGTGTCGCCTTACTGTTCGCGTTGCGGGACTGCCCTTTCTTCTCACGAAGTTGCGCAAGGCTACAAAGAAGTTAAGGATAAAAGCGCTTACGTAAAATTTAAGATTTTACGTAATTCAGAATTAGGAATTCAGAATTCAGAATTGTTTAAGGCGATTAGTGCATTGGAAGCGGGTGTAACGGGCGGGGATAATACAGATGTTTATTTTTTGGCGTGGACAACTACGCCGTGGACTTTGCCCTCTAACGTAGCGCTTTGTGTTAACCCAGAAAAAGACTATGCGCTTGTAGAGTTAGTGAAAGAAACGGGGCAGGATAAAGAAGTGGGTCAAGCAAAGAAAACGGGGCAAGCAAAGGAAGCGGGGCAAGCGGAAATTAATGAGAGTATAAAATCAGAAAAAGAGTATATCATTTTAGCGCGCGACCTTATAGAAAAAGTTATTGGTGAAGACACAGTCTATAAGGTGTTAAAAACCTTTAAGGGTAAAGAGTTAGAGCATACAAAGTACGAGCCACTTTTTGCGTTTGCCTCAGATACGGATAAAGAGAAAGGCTTTTATGTAACGGCAGATAATTATGTTAGTATGGATAGCGGAACGGGCATAGTACACATAGCGCCAGCCTTTGGAGAGGACGATAATAGAATAGGCAAAAAGTATAATTTGCCGCACATACAATTTGTAGATGAAGCGGGCAAGTTTGTAGAGGCTGCGCATTTATTTAAAGGGCAGTTTGTAAAAGACGCAGACAAGCACATTTTAAAGTATTTAAAAGACAATGGGCTTTTGTTTAAAGAGTTTGATTATGTGCATTCTTATCCGTTTTGTTGGAGATGTGACACGCACTTAATTTATTACGCAAGAGAGAGTTGGTTTATACAAACCACAAAAGTAAAAAACAATCTGATTAAAAACAACAAAAAAATTAACTGGTTGCCGGCTTCTATTGGGGATGGGCGTATGGGCAACTTTTTAGAAAACGTTGTAGACTGGGGCATTTCGCGCGAGAGATATTGGGGTACGCCGCTTCCGATTTGGGTTTGCGATATATGTGGCGCTTTAGAAGCGGTGGGCTCTAAAAAAGAGTTAGAGAAAAAGTCTGGCACAAAGGTAGCAGAATTACACAAGCCTTATGTGGATAATGTGGCTTATAAGTGCGGGGCTAGGGTTGTAGATAAGGGTAGTGATAAGGGTGATAGTGCTAAAGGTGGTAAGGATAGTGGTAAGGCTAAAGGCTTGAAAGATGTGTGCAAAGGCACTATGCGCAGAACACCGGAGGTTATAGACTGTTGGTTTGATAGTGGCTCTATGCCGTTTGCACAATTTGGCTATCCTCACAAAAAGGGCAGTAAAGAGTTATTTAAGCAGTTTTTCCCCGCGCAATTTATAGCAGAGGGCGTAGACCAAACACGCGGTTGGTTTTATACAATGCTTGCAATTTCTACGCTTTTGTTCGATAAGCCAAGTTATTTAAATTGTTTGGTTGTTGGTCACGTAACAGACAAGCACGGCAAAAAGATGTCTAAATCTAAGGGCAATGTTGTTTATGCGGCAGATGTTTTAGAAAAGCACGGGGCAGATAGCGTTCGCTGGCATTTTTACTCTGGCTCTAACGCGCATTTGCCTACTGCTTACTCGGACGAGGGTATTATAGAAGTACAGCGTAAAGTGCTAGGCACGCTTTGGAATACGTACGCGTTTTTTGTGCTGTATGCAAACATAGATAAGTTTAACCCTAAAGATTTTTGCTTAGACAAAATGCTTAAGGGTGGTAAAAGTGATAAGGGTGGTAAGGGTGGAACAATGCCCCCAATGCCCCAAGCTATGCCTTTGATAGACCGCTGGGTGCTGTCTGAATTAAACTCTCTTACAGACAAAGTAACAAGCGCGTTAGAAAAATATAATGTGTTTGAGGCGTCTAGGTCTATTGCAAACTTTGTAGACTTATTATCTAATTGGTATGTAAGGCGCAACAGAGAGCGCTATTGGACAGACAAACTACCGACTGAGTGCGCCGACAAAGCAAGCGCTTACATCACGCTTTATACTGTGTTAGAGACGCTGATTAGGCTGATGTCGCCACTTGCGCCATTTATAACGGAAAGCATTTATCAAAACCTTGTTAAAAGCGTAGATAAGTCTGCCCCGCTATCAGTCCATTTAACAGACTACCCAAAGGCAAACAAAAAGTTGGTCGACACTAAACTAGAGAGTGATATGAGGCTTGTGTTAGATGTGGTGCTTCCGGCAAGGCAAGCAAGGGCTAATGCAAGTATAAAAAACAGACAGCCTTTGCAAACGCTACTTGTTAACACACCAATAAAATTAAGCGCAGAACTTTTAGGTATTATAAAGGGCGAGATAAATGTTAAAGATATAAAAGAGGTTAAAGATATTACGCAGTATGTGTCTTATCAGGTTAAGCCAAATTTAAAAACGTTAGGACCAAAGTATTCTAAACTGTTGCCCGCAATTAGAGATTATCTGCAAGCCTTCAGTGATGCGACAGAATTAGTCTTACAAGTGAATAGTGCTAGTGCTAGTGCTGGTGATAGTGGCGCGGGCGCGGTTACTATTAACTTACAAGGGCAAGAGATTGCCCTTACAAAAGAAGACTTAATTATTGTGCCAATAAACAAAGAGGGTTTTTCTACTGAGAGTAACGGAAGTATTACTGTTGTGCTTGATACAAACTTAACGGAAGAACTTATTTTAGAAGGGGTTGCAAGAGAGTTTGTGTCTAAAGTGCAAGCCCTTAGAAAAGAGGCTGGCTTTGAAGTTACGGATTTTGTAAACATTTATTACTTTGCGTCAGATACGAAAATACAAAGTGCTATTGCCACGCACCAGAAACAAATTGCGAGCGACACTCTAGCAAAGCAAATAATTAGTTTGCAAGGTGGTGAGCAAGTCAAGGGTTATAGCAAAGACACAGATATTGCGGGAAGTAAATTGATACTCGCGGTAGAGAAAACCTTTTGCAAAACCTAAAGAATTAGGCTAATGCGTAAGTAGAGAGAATTTAAAAATGGCAAACGATTTTGAAAAAGCAAAGTGGGATAACTACAAAATTATAGCAAGTGGTGGTGGCGAGAAGTTAGAGATGTGGGGTGAATATATCTTACTAAGACCCGACCCACAAGCAATATGGCAAGCCCCTTTCGACTTATCTGCTTACAAAGGGCTAGATGCTAAGTACACAAGAAGCGCGAGCGGTGGTGGCGAGTGGAGTATTTTGTCTAAAAAAGGGCAGGCTTTAGCGGACGGCTTCACGCTAGATTATCAGCAACTTAATTTAAAATTTAACCTAAGGTTAATGAATTTTAAGCACACGGGGCTGTTCCCAGAGCAAAGCACAAACTGGCTTAAAATTTACGAGTTAATTAAAAATAGTAAACAGCCGACCAAGGTGCTTAATTTGTTTGCTTATACGGGTGGGGCAACTCTCGCGTGCGCGCGGGCTGGCGCAAGTGTTGCTCATATAGACGCCTCTAAAGGAATGGTGGCTAAGGCTAAAGAAAATTTGGCGCTAAGCGGTATGGCGGATAGACCAGTTAGGTTTTTGGTAGACGACTGCTTAAAGTTTGTTTTAAAAGAGCAACGACGCGGCAATAAATATAATGCAATTATACTAGACCCACCAACGTATGGGCGCGGACCAAACGGCGAGATTTGGAAGTTAGCCGAGCATATAAATGTGTTGCTTAGTGAGAGCATTAAGCTTTTAGAAAAGCCGCTGTTTGTGTTGCTTAACGCTTATGCAACAGACTTGCAAAAGGCTGTGTTTGCTAATTTGCTAAGCCTTAATATGCACAGTTTTGGCGGGCGGGTAGATAGTTACGAATTAATTTTACCAACAGAGCAAAAGGGCATAGACTTACCAGCCGGTATGTCGGCTATGTGGAGCGCTATAGTGTAATGCTAAATGTTAAATTTTAAATGTTTAATGGTTTCACCGCTAGCGCGGGCAATATTTATTTTGGCAAGTAGCATACAACCGTAAAATACAACTGTTCAAAAGTAAAAGCATTTAATGAGTTAAATCATTTAACATTTAAAATTAAAAATTTAACATTGAATAAAATTTAACATTGAAAACATTATGAATTTAAATATTATTTACGAAGACAATCATATAATAGTAGTGCTTAAGGTGGGCGGAATGCCTACTCAGCCGGATATATCGGGCGACTTAGACTTATTAACTGCCCTAAAGCAGTATAGGGTTAAAAACGAAAACAAAAAGGGCGAGGCTTTTGTTGGTATGGTGCATAGGCTAGACAGACCAACGGGTGGCTTGATGGTTTTTGCTAAAACATCTAAAGCGGCAGAGAGATTGTCTGCGCAAATTAGAGACAGAGAGTTCGAAAAAAAATATCTAGCGGTGGGCGTTGGCGATATACACGCAAGGTATTCGGCGAGCAAAGGGCATTTGGTGCATTATCTAAAAAAGGGGGACGATAATACTGTTGTTGTTGCGCCGCAAACGGACACAGGGGCTAAGAGAGCCGAGTTGTCGTACAGCGTTTTAGAGACAAAGCAAATTAGGTTGTTGGCTAGACAAGGTGATAGCGCCAAAGAAGTTAAGCAAGGTGGGACTACTAAGCGCGAAGTAAAGCCGAGCGAAGAAAACCCGCACGAACTTCCGCCAAGCGAAGTAAAGCCAAGCGATAATATTATAACACTTAATTTGTTTGAGATAAATTTAATAACGGGTAGGTCTCACCAAGCCAGAGTACAACTAGCCCAAATAGGCACACCACTTTTTGCCGACTTACGCTATGCGGGTAGTAAGTACATTAAAGGTGAGATGGGGCTTTTTGCAAACTATATAAGGTTTGCGCACCCAACAACAAAACAAACGCTAGTTTTTAAGGCAGAGCCGGATTTAGAAATTGCCCCGTGGAAATTTTTCGACTTTTTAGCGAAGCAGGTGTAGCATACGCTAAAGTTCTACACAAAACATAATAATTGCCCGCGCTAGCGGGTGAAAACATTAAACATTTAACATTTACAATTTAAAATTGAAAAAAGGAGATTATATGAGATTTAAACAAAACTTTAACGAACTTGTATTAAAGAGAAATTCTATTAGAAAGTACGATTTTAAAGCGCAACTTACAAAGGACGAGTTAGCAGAGATAGAAAACTTGTTAGTTAGTTTGCCTAGGCTTCATAAAGAAGAGGGCGAGTTTTCTTTTAAAATTATAGACAAGCACACATACGATACAACTACGGGGGGCAAGTTTAAAATACAGTCTCCGCACTATATAATGTTTTACGGCGACAAGTCGTGCGACAAAGCCCTGCAAAACATAGGCTATGTGGGGCAACTTTTGTGTTTAGAATTGGTTGCTATTGATATTGGAAGCGTGTGGCTTGGCGGAACTGTGCAAAAGGTAGAGCAAACGGATACGAAGGGGGAGTTTATAATTTGCATAGGTTTTGGCAGAAAGGCAGAAGATGAGAGTTTTGGTGTAAATGCTAACAAGCGTAAGAAGTTAGATGCGGTGGCAGAATATGATAAAAACCTAGAGAATAACCCGCACATACAACTTTTAGAAAATGCGCGCCTAGCAGCAAGCGCTATGAATTTGCAGCCTTGGTTTTTTGTCTCAGACTTGGCGGCAAACAAAATTCACGTATACAGAAAAGACCCTAAAATTTTAAAAGTGCTTAAATTGCCGGCAACCCTAATAACTATGCAAAAAATAGATATAGGCATAGCAATAGCCCACTTTGCAAGCACAGAGTTTACTACAGAGCAGAACGTGGCTGAGCGGAAAGGGTATGTGTATGAAACTACTTTAGTTTTCTGATATACGCGTAACTAAAATACGGGGCTTGCGTGTATAAAACGAGATACTTTAAATAACCGAAAAAGAATTATGGCAAAAGATGATAGTAAGAGAGTTAAGGCAGAGAGTTTGCTAAAAGAGATTGCAGATAAACAGCCAAAAAATAAGCAATGCTTTTGGTGTGGCGAGGTTGGCAGGCTTTGTAATTCTCACCACCTGCCACAAAGCATTTTAAAAAACTTGGGCAAAGATGTTAGTTATCTAGACTTAAAAAAACTAAACGAAGGCTTGGTTGTAACATCGAGTTTGGGTGCGACTTCAGGTATAGGTGCGGCTTCTAGTTTGGGTGAGATTAATACATTTAAACTTATATGTTGTGGGTGTGATGCTAGTTTGTTTAGAGAATACGAGAATAGCAAAAATTACGAAAAAAGTATAACTGAGACAATGCTTTTTCAAATAATGCTTAAAAATGCGCTTAGCGGTTATTTTGAAACAGTTAAACAAAACCACCTAGCGCAAGAGTTAAAGCAAATGTATAGCAGTAGATTTGTAGATAAAATTGCCTTAGATAAAAGTGCCTTAGGTGGTGGTGCAGAAAAAGGCGATATCTACAACAATAATCTAATTTTTTACACAAGGCTAGACTACGTTGTGCCGTATGCTTATCAAGGAAGTATAGAAATAAGCGGTGTTCTTGTGCATATATGTGTTTTTCCGCTTAAAAGCACAAGTGTTATTTTGGTTTTAGATAACAGCAGCGAAGTAAATTTAGACTTAGAAAGTATGTACGACCCCGCATATGTAAACTTTTTGGTTTTTAAATATGGGCGCGGCATTTTTTTAAGTGATAGTTTAAAAGGGGATATAACAAAACTTGTAGCGCAAAATAAATTGCCAAACTTTTTATTAAAAGAATATGCTTTGGGGGAATATGCGCTTAGAGAATAATTTTTTTAGCAACAAAAAATTTTACAAAAAACTTTTGCTAAAATGCTTGCGCTAATTTACAAAAAATGTTAAAATACTAACAACAAATTACAAAATTTTACAGGAAGTTTTTTTAAACTTGAGAAAGTAATCTTTTCGGAGGGTTTTGTGGCGGGCTGAATTTAAAGTTCGCTCACTCGAAAAATTATGGTAAAGGTTAAAGAAAAGACAGAAACAGTTGTTAAAACATCTACGGGTGTTTTGATGCAGGCGTCATCATCTGAGTCTTTCAACTTGCGTGTAGAAAAAATTATGCAAACTAAATACTTTCAGCAACTTGTTGTAAAAGAGTTATTCGACCAACTATCCCCAACAGATGATACACGCGAGAGTAATGTATAGCAACCTAGTACTAATGCGTAAAGACCCAATACGTAGCAATTTTAGAGCAATGCATAACGATTTGAGAGTAATGCATAACAAATTTAATTTAATGACCTAGGAATTATAGTCATTGAGAACAGAGCGAAATGTTACGTCCAAAAAAGCCGAGCCTCAAGCGAGGGAATCGGCGAAGCCGAATTTTTTATTGTATTTTGTTTGTTTAGCAAAATTGCTGTTAATACTAAACAAAATTTTTAGCAACCCATACTTTATAGGTTGCTTTTTTTATGTAAGTGTGCTATAATCTATTTTAGTACCTTTTGAATTAGCAAGTATTAGCGTAGTAAAAAAATTTAGTTATTAAGGGGGCAAAAAAATGTCTGTTCAAAAAAGTAACAAAGTAAAGTTAGAAGAAATCAACAATGGTATGACAGTTATATTTGTTGTTGATATGGTTAATGGGTTTGCAAAAAAGGGGGCTTTGTCTAGCCCGAGAATTAAAAAACTGATTAACCCCATAAAAAAGTTTTTAGAAAAGGCGAATTTGTCGCGTCACATTTTTGTTAATGACAACCACGAACACGATGCACTAGAATTTGTAACCTATCCGCCGCATTGTCATACAGATGAGGAAGCGGCGATTGTGGACGAGCTTTTGCCATTTGCAAAAGAAGTTGTACATAAAAACAGCACCAACGGCTTTTTTAAGATAAACCAGTATTGCATTAAAGAGCAAAGGACAGTAATGCAACACAATGTAAATTTTGTGATTATAGGGTGTTGCACAGATATTTGTGTGTTGCAACTAGCGCTAACACTTAAGACTTATTTTAACGAAATAGATGTTAACAAAAACATCTACGTTATAGAAAACCTTGTTAATACGTTCGATACGCCAGAGCATAATGGTGACGAGTTTCATAATTTTGCGTTGGAACTTATGAGAAATGCGGGTATTCGAGTAGTAACTATTTAGTGTTTAAGCCTATAAAAAATAAGGAGAGATATGTTAGATTTAAGATACGTATGTGATAATTTAGATGAGGTTTGTAGAAAGCTTGCGAGGCGCGGTATGGATTTAGATTTATCTAAGTTGGTAGAATTGTCTGGCAAAAGGTTAAAAGCTATTAAAAGTGGAGAAAATTTAAAGGCTAAGAGAAATAAAATTACGGATAGGGTTGCTAAATTAAAAATGCAAAAGTTAGATGCGACCGAATTAATAGAGCAATCTAAAAAACTGGGAGAGCAGATAAAAAAGCAAGACAGCGCTTTGTTAAAAACCGAGCAGAAAATTAAGGATATACTTGTTATGCTTCCGAACTTGCCGAGTGACTGTGTGCCTTTTGGCGCAGATGAGAGCCAAAACGTAGAAGTTAAAAAGCACTTAGAGCCAACTAAATTTGCCTTTCAGCCAAAGCCCCACTACGATATTGCCGTTAGCAAAAACATAATAAGTTTTGATTTGGGCGCTAAAATTACTGGCAGTAGGTTTTCTGTTTTAATAGATAAAGGGGCGCAGTTAGAGCGCGCTTTAATTAACTTTATGCTAGCCTTGCAAACGGCGGCGGGCTATATAGAGATTCACGCGCCCGTTATTGTAAACGAAAACTCTATGTTTAACACGGGGCAGTTACCTAAATTTAAAGACGATATGTTTGCGCTGAGTGGCACAAACTATTATCTTATTCCAACAAGCGAAGTCTCGCTTACAAACCTTTATAAAGATAGCGTTGTGGATATTGCTGATGGTAAGCCCACAAAGGTTTGCGCGTATAGCCTTTGTTTTAGAAAAGAAGCGGGAAGCGCGGGGCGCGACACGCGCGGGCTTATCAGACAACACCAATTCAGCAAGATAGAACTTGTTAAAATTGCAACGCCGGCGGACAGTTTAAACCAGTTAGAGTTAATGCTGAGTGATGCGTGCGCGGTACTAGAGACTTTAGAATTGCCCTATAGGGTGGTGGCGCTTTGCACGGGCGACTTGGGACATAATTCGCACAAAACATACGACATAGAAGTGTGGCTACCCTCATATAACAAGTATGTAGAGATTTCTTCCGTGTCTGTTTTTGCCGACTATCAAGCAAGGCGCGCTAATATAAAGTATAGGGACATAAGCGGTAAAACAAAACTAGCCCACACACTTAATGGAAGTGGACTAGCAGTAGGCAGACTAATAGCGGCGATTATAGAAAACTTTCAAACGGAAAACGGCGATGTTGTTTTACCAAAAGCGCTTAGCAAGTATTTAGAGTTTGGTGTAATATAAGTGTAGAGTGTAAAGTGTAAAGTGTAGAGTGGATAAATTCATTAAATGCTTTACTTTTGAACAGTTTGCATTTTGTGGTTGAAATGCACTAAAATAAATATTGCCCGCGCTAGCGGTGAAATCACTTTACACTTTACATTTTACACTTTAAAATTAATTTATGATTTTAATTATAAAAGGCATTTTAAGTTTGGTGGGGTTGGTTTTAAACCTTTTAATCCAAACAATTATTAAGGCTGTACAGACGCTGCATATGCAATTTATAGCAGTATACCTTATACTATGCCTTTTTGTAGTTTTAATTTTTAGGATAGATGTGCATACTACGCAACTTGTCGTTCCGTTTTGGGTTGGGCTTGTGCTTGCGTTTTTAATGACGCTTAGACACGTGCTAACATCGTCTTACGGTGGTAGAAGCCCAAACTTCAGACAAAGTGATAGGAGAGAGTATCACTATTACGAGGAAGAGCGCTACAAGCAGTTTCAAAAATTTTTAAGGGCAAGAAAGCGCGAGGAAGCACTTGATAGGCGACATATGCGCGAGAGAGCAGAGTACTATTTGCCACAGACCCCAAGGCAACATTTTGCAAGGCAACCGCAGTATGCATACCCAAATGCGCATAGGTCTGCGCGCCACCAGCAAAATTTCGCGCACCAGCCTCAGTTTGCTCAGCACCAGTCGCAAATGCCAAATAGCAATCAGCCTAATTTATATTATCAGCCCCAAAATAATTACCATAATAATAATCAAAATCACAACCATAATCACAACCACAACCAGCAAAGCGGTCCACGGCTATTTGTAGAAGATTTATCTAACAGCAATAACGCGTATGCAAAAAACTCTGATAGTGCGTTTACTAGTCATTCAAACCATAACACACACTCGCACTCAACGCACTCGCACTCAGCCCCGCGAATATTACGCAACAGAAAAAACCCAACAATAGTAATGCACCAACATCAAAACCACATAGAAATTTATAAAGAGTTACCAAGCGGAAAATTAATACTGTTAAGAACAGAGGATATCTAATTTGACTAAACCTAAAAGCAAATTAGTAAAGCAAATTAGTATTGTTAACAAAAAATAGGACAAGAACAAATTTGGAGGGCAATTTTAAATGTTGCAAATTAACAACCTAACCAAAATTTACAAAACGCAGGGGCAAACAGTTTATGCGCTTAATAATGTGTCTTTACTATTGCCTTCCAGCGGTATGGTTTTTTTGCTTGGTAAAAGTGGCTCGGGCAAGTCTACAATGCTTAATGTTGTGGGCGGGCTTGATACATACGACTCGGGCGAGATTATCATTAAAGGGCGCTCTAGCACAACTTTCACGCAAAAAGATTTCGACAGTTACAGAAACACTTATGTCGGTTTTGTTTTTCAAGAGTATAACGTTTTAGACGATTTTACAGTTGGAAAAAACATAGCACTAGCGCTAGAGCTTCAGGGCAAGCAGGCGTCTACAGAAGCGGTAGAAGAGTTGTTAACAAAAGTAGGTATACAAGGCTTTGCTAACAGAAAGCCTAACCAACTATCCGGCGGTCAGCGTCAGCGCGTAGCAATTGCACGCGCTTTAATTAAAGACCCAGAAATTATTCTAGCGGACGAGCCTACGGGGGCGCTAGACAGCGCAACATCTCACTCGGTTTTTCAAACGCTTAAGTATTTGTCTCAGACGCGCCTTGTTGTAGTTGTGTCGCACGATAGAGAGTTTGCAGAACTTTACGGGGACAGAATTATAGAGATGGCAGACGGGCGCATTATTGCCGATGTTACAAAGCGTAAAGCGCCTATCCAGCAAGTGTCCGACGCGGTTACAATTTCTGGCAGGACGGCGTTTGTTGCGGCGGGGCATAAGTTGGACACAAATGAGATAAATGTTTTAAGCCAACTTTTGCAAAACAACACAAGCGGTATAGTAATATCCCTAGATGATGATGTTAACGCAAACTTTAAGCAGTTTGCAAAAATGGACGCAAGCGGCTCTAGAGAGTTTTTTAACCACACGCAGCCACTAGATATTTTAGTAGATAAGACTCAGAGCGTAAACTTAATACGCTCGCGCTTTAAGTTTTGGGACAGTTTTAAAATGGGTGCAAGCGGGCTTAAACTTAAAAAAGTTAGGCTTGCGTTTACCATTTTTTTAGCAATGGTTGCGCTAACATTTTTTGGTATTGCAGACACGGCGGCGGCGTTTAACGCTCCTGTTAGTATGCTACGCTCTAAAAACGTAACGGGCGAGAGATTACTAGGCATAGGCAAATATCAAAATATTGAAGAAGACTGGGGTACTTGGCGAGAGGCTGTTGGTATGAGAGAGGCGGACATAGCCTACTTACAAAATAGGTTTAGCCACCACAACTTTATAACTTCTAGACCGCATCGTTTTAATGTGCCGTATCACCAAAACTTTAACTTTAGTTGGAATTATCACAGAACGCAAACATATTCTGCGTTTTATCTAACAGAGAGCGAGATGCAAGCTTTTGGGCTTACGCTTATGCACGGCAGTCTTCCGCAAGGCGACACAGAAGTTGCAATCACAGATTTTCAGTTTGAAAATTTCAGAAAACTAGGCTTTGATACGGGGCAGTCTAACCATTTAAACCAGCCTATAATTGCAAACATAAATATACCGGGCGATATTTTTGGCAGAGAATTATTTTGTCATAGTTCTGGGCTTCGGGTAGAGATTGTAGGCATAATTAATACGAATTTCGACTTTGATATGTTCGAGCCGTTAAGCAGACCAAACGTAAATTTTGATATGAATTTATGGATGTTGTCTGACACTTTTGCGGCAACGCTTTTGTACGGCTTTTCTAACTCTTTGTTTTTTCACCACGATAACACGTATATAAATGATAGGCTAATGGGCAGAATACACGCGCACAATATCGGTGATGTGGTGCTTCCGCAAGGGAATATGAGCAGACCTCCTGTGTCTGAGCTTGCGCGCGCAACAAGTTTAAACGAGACCTATGTAGTACGTTTTGACGAGGGGCGGGCCGAGCAACAAAACGATATAATAATAGATTGGAATTCTCTAGCCATTGCAAGCGGCTACTGGCTTTCTTTTCACTATTTGCAATACTACAATTTAGTACAACTTGTTGTAACAAAGCCATACGAATTTGGGTGGTGGTCTGTACAAACCGTAACTCATCACTCAACAATGGCAGAGTTTGCTTACTACCTTAAAAATGCCATTAGGTTTTTATATTCTGAAAATGCGATATATACAAGTGGGCATATACACGTGTGGCAAGCGCCTTTTGTTAACATACCGCTAAACATTGTGGGTGTATATTTGCCGATGTTGGCTCTTGATATTCAGTTGCTAGATTCTTTTAATCAAACCGCACACAACACGGCAATTTATCTAAGTGATAGTTTTATAAACGCTAATGCGCGCCTTACTTACATTTTTAACCCACCGCCATACCTTGCCGCTTTAACTATGCTAACGGGCAACAACGCGCGCGATATGGAACTTATGCGGTTTATTGCGCAGTTTAGAGACACGGACGAGTTCAGAATACGTAACCAGTTTTCTACCTTTTACGAGAATTTCACACAGCAAGCGAGTTATATTGCGTTCGCGTTTTTGATAATAGGAATTATTTTTGCCGTGTTTGCCGCTTTAATGATATCTAGTTTTATAAGTATGACAATAACTTACAAAAAGCGCGAGATAGGTATACTAAGGGCGCTGGGCGCAAGGCGGGTAGATATTTATAAAATCTTTTTTAACGAAGCGCTTATTATAAACGGCATAAATTGGGTGCTTGCGTGTATAGCAACGGCAGTCGCAATTTTTATAATGAACCACTTTATAGGCGGTGCGCTAGGCGTTGTGTTGTTACTGTTTGGTATAAGGCAAATTGCTCTGTTACTGGGTATATCACTTTTAATAGCCGCAGTCGCATCGTTTTTACCAACTAGAAGGATAAGTAGGTTGAAGCCTATTGATGCAATCCAAAATCGAAAATAAGGAAATAAGTCCTATATGCTGCGTAAGAGAGTGTAGAGTGTAGAGTGTAAAGTGTAGAGTGGTTAAACTCATTAAAGACTTTCGCTTTTTAACGGTCGGCATTTTCTATTTTTATGTAGTTTTTAAAAATCAAATATTTATCCGCATTGTTTGTTGGCGCAACAAGAATAAATTAAATTTTGCCCGCGTAAGCGGGTGTAAACACTTTACACTCTACACTTTACACTTTACACTATTGAGGGAACATATGAGTAAAACAAAAGTAAAATATACGCTGGATAGTATGCGTAAGTTGTTTTTAGACTTTTTTAAAAAGAATGGGCATTCTATTATACCGAGTAGTAGTTTGTTGCCAGAGAACGACCCGACTGTTTTATTTACAACGGCGGGTATGCAACCGCTTGTGCCGTATTTGATGGGGCAGGCTCACCCTATGGGCAAGCGCCTTGCTAATGTGCAAAAGTGCGTGCGCACGGGCGATATAGACGACATAGGCGATGACACTCACCTTACGTTTTTTGAAATGCTTGGTAGTTGGTCTTTGGGCGACTATTTTAAAGAAGAAAGCATAAAGTATAGTTTTCAGTTTTTAACAAGCGCACAAAAAGATGGGGGGCTTGGCTTACCGCTAGACAAGTTGGCTGTTACAGTTTTTGAAGGCGATGAGAACGCGGGGCGAGACGATTTTTCTGCGAGTGTGTGGCAGAGTTTGGGTATATCAAAAGAGCGCATTTTTTATCTTGGCAAAAAAGATAACTGGTGGGGTCCGGCTGGGCAGACTGGTCCGTGCGGTCCGTGTACAGAAATTTTTTACATCACTAGAAATTTTTGCGCTTTAGAAAAAGACATACCAAAATCAGTTCCACCAAAAGCAGAAACTAAAAAGCCTAGTAATAAAGAAAATAATTCAGACAAAAGTCAGAATTCAGAATTTACCACTTGTAACCCTTCGTGCGAGTGCGGCAAATATGTTGAGATTTGGAACAATGTATTTATGGAGTACGAGAAAACGCGCGATAGCAAATATATTCCGCTTAAGCAAAAAAATGTAGATACGGGTATGGGTTTAGAGCGCGTTGTGTATACGCTTAATGGACAAAACAGCGTGTACGACATAGATGTTTTTGAAGGTGCGCATAACATTATTTTCAAGCACACGGGTGTTAGAGAAAGTTGGCTTGATAACAAAAAGTCGGACGCGTGCAGAATTATTCTAGACCATATCAGAACGGCAGTTTTTATGATAGGCGATATTAAGGGCATAACGCCGTCTAACACAGACCAAGGCTATATACTGCGTAGGCTGATAAGGCGCGCCGTTAGGTTTGGCAGAAATGTAGGGCTTGGCAAAGAAGCACTTATAGAAATTGCAAACTCTTACATCGATGTGTATAAGTCTACATATAAAAACTTGCAAACAAATGCAAGTAAAATTGTAGATGTTTTGGCGGGCGAGATAGAAAAGTTTAACAAAACGCTAGAGAGCGGGCTTAAAGAGTTTACAAAAGTGGCGGGCTTTTTAAGTAAGCAGGGCGTAAAAATTATAAGCGGAAAGTTGGCGTTTAAACTATACGATACGCACGGCTTCCCGCTAGAAATCACTAAAGAGTTGGCGGGCGAGAATGGCTTTGAAGTAGATGAAAAGGGCTTTCACGAGCATTTTAGCGCGCACCAAGAAAAGTCTAAGGCTGGCGCGGCACAAAAGTTTGCAGGGGGGCTAGCAGATGATACAGAGGCTACAACGCGGCTTCACACAGCGGCGCATTTGGTGTTGGCGGCGCTTCAAAAGTTGTTAAGCGCAGACATTGTTCAAAAAGGCTCTAACATTACTAGTGAGCGTATGCGCTTCGACTTTAACTTTCCGCGTAAAGTTGAACGTGCAGAACTAGACCAAATAGAAGCCCTTGTAAACCAAGTTATAAAACAAAACCTGCCAATAACCTATAAAGAGATGAGTTTGAAAGAAGCAAAGGCGGCAGGCGCAACCGGCGTTTTTGAAGATAGGTACGACGCAAAAGTAAAAGTATATTTTGTGGGCGAGACAGAAAGTGCAAGTGGTGCAAAAAATTCAGATTTACAAAAACACCTTTGTAGCAACGGCTATTTTTCTAAAGAAATTTGTGGCGGTCCGCACGTTAGCAACACGGGCGAATTAGGCACATTCAAAATACAAAAAGAAGAATCAAGCTCTGCAGGCATAAGGCGCATTAGGGGCGTGCTAACAGTATAGAAACTTGTTATAACAGTTGACTTTTTTAAAGATATGGTGTATACTAAATTAGTAGAAGAATTTAATGGAGGGGTTATAATGACACCAATGGTTGTAAGTGAGATTACAAATTTTCAGCAGCTTGTAGATGAAGTTGTTAAAACTAAAATGCCAAAAAAAATTGAAACTGAAAATGGTAATGCTTTTTTAGTGGCAGAAGATGTTTACGAGTTGTTTACTATGTCTGATGAAGAATATATAGAAAGCGTGCCGGGTTTGGCTGATAGGCTAAGGGCGGCAAAAAATGCCAAGCCTCAAGATTTTAAGGAGTTTAAGGGTTTGGATGAATTATAGAATTGTATTTTTAAATAGCGCAGAAAAAGATTTAAAGCAAATTAAGAAAGATAAGCAAGTAACTAAAAAATTTAATGCTTTAATTGAAGTGTTGCGCGAGAATCCTTATCAGCCACCATTTAAAAAACTAGAGGGCGAGTGGGTCGGGTTTTACTCTAGGCGCATCAATCTTTATCATAGGCTTATTTATGGGGTAGACGAGTGTACCAAAACTGTAAAAATTATGAGTGCGTGGGGTAGGTATTAATTTTGTGCGAAAAAACAAATAAAATTTTCTGCAAAAGTTTTTAAAAAAAGTTTGTGAAAACAGTTGACATTTTATTTGAAGTGTAGTATAATAGTAGTAGGGGTTGCGCATCCTAATTTTTGGGTGCAGTAATTTAGTCGCCTTTTTGTGCAGATATTTGTGAGTAGATTTTGAAAAAAAGGCGTCAAGTGTAAAAGCGAAATTGCTGAACAGAAAAGTGAAATGCAAAAAAATAAAAAAAAGTTTTGCAAAACGCTTGACATATATTTGCATATGTGATAACATAATAAGGCTGTGCGTTACGTGAGATGTTTATATAGTTGTGCAATGTAGCCTAGAAATAGGTAAGCTCAGGCTGTATAAACATCTGTGTAACCAACGTTACACAGCGTGTGTTCTTTGAAAACTTAATATATAGGATAGTAATTTTACTAAGGCCATATTAGGCATTTAATTTCTATGCTTATTGGCTAGATGCAAGCAAGGCAAGGAGAGATGCGTATTTGTGAGGGCGCGTACTTATTGTACGTAACCGAAACAAAACGTAAATCTCGACGAAGCATTGCGAAGTATATAGCCAATAAGAGACCTAGTGTGTATCTTAGTAAGCAAAAGTTTTCTGTGAAAACAGAACAACTAGCACACCTATTTTGGTAAGACATTTCTTTTAATGTGTTTCTGGTAAAACGGGCATAACATTTTAAGAAAAGTGCGAAAATAAACTATTCTTGTCAATTTCTTTACAAGTTTGGGGGTAACATCTCAAACACTAGTCAAAAATAAATGACTAAAATTATTTATCCAACACTTTTAAACATAAGTTTAATTGTGTTAGTCAGCAGAGCAAAGACAAAGAATTTTAATTCTTAAAAGATAAATTCCATCTAATGATAAGAGTTTGATTCTGGCTCAGGACGAACGCTGGCGGCATGCCTAACACATGCAAGTCGAACGACGCTTAAGTGCGTAGTGGCGAACGGGTGAGTAACGCGTGAAGAACCTACATTCCAGACCGGAATAACCATTGGAAACGATGGCTAATACCGGATATGCTCACAGTATGGCATCATACAGTGAGGAAAGGTCCGCCGCTGGAATATGGCTTCGCGTCTGATTAGGTAGTTGGTGGGGTAACGGCCTACCAAGCCTACGATCAGTAGCCGACTTGAGAGGGTGATCGGCCACACTGGAACTGAGACACGGTCCAGACTCCTACGGGAGGCAGCAGTGGGGAATATTGGGCAATGGGCGAAAGCCTGACCCAGCAATGCCGCGTGAGTGAAGAAGGCCTTCGGGTTGTAAAGCTCTTTAGTGAGGGAAGAACAAAATGACGGTACCTCAAGAATAAGCCCCGGCTAACTATGTGCCAGCAGCCGCGGTAATACATAGGGGGCAAGCGTTGTCCGGAATGACTAGGCGTAAAGGGTGCGTAGGCGGCTTGGCAAGTTAGAAGTGAAAGGTATCGGCTCAACCGGTGAACCGCTTCTAAAACTGCTAGGCTTGAGTGATGGAGAGGTAAGTGGAATTCCTAGTGTAGCGGTGGAATGCGTAGATATTAGGAGGAAGGCCAGTGGCGAAGGCGACTTACTGGACATTAACTGACGCTGAGGCACGAAAGCGTGGGGAGCAAACAGGATTAGATACCCTGGTAGTCCACGCCGTAAACGATGTATACTAGCTGTCGGAGGTATCGACTCCTTCGGTGGCGTAAGCTAACGCGTTAAGTATACCGCCTGGGGAGTACGGCCGCAAGGTTGAAACTCAAAGAAATTGACGGGACCCCGCACAAGCAGAGGAGCATGTGGTTTAATTCGAAGCAACGCGAAAAACCTTACCAAGGCTTGACATTTGCTGACAACCCTAGAAATAGGGCTTTCTTCGGACAGCAGGACAGGTGGTGCATGGTTGTCGTCAGCTCGTGTCGTGAGATGTTGGGTTAAGTCCCGCAACGAGCGCAACCCCTATCTTCAGTTGCTAACATTAAGTTGAGGACTCTGGAGAGACTGCCGATCGATTAAAAGTCGGAGGAAGGTGGGGATGACGTCAAATCATCATGCCCCTTACGCCTTGGGCTACACACGTGCTACAATGGCCACTACAAAGGGATGCCAACCCGCGAGGGGGAGCAAATCTCAAAAAAGTGGTCCCAGTTCGGATTGTGGGCTGCAACTCGCCCACATGAAGTCGGATTTGCTAGTAATCCCGGATCAGCACGCCGGGGTGAATGCGTTCCCGGGGTTTGTACACACCGCCCGTCACGCCATGGGAGTTGGGGGTACCCAAAGCCGGTGAGCTAACCGCGCACGCGGAGGCAGCCGTCTAAGGTAAAACCAGCGACTGGGGTGAAGTCGTAACAAGGTAGCCGTATCGGAAGGTGCGGCTGGATCACCTCCTTTAAGAGTAATAGTTAAGGGCTTGTCTGTAAGTTACTTAACTAATGCCGTGTCGAGCAGTATGCCTAATGTGGCAGAGTTAGCGCCAATTAATTTTGGAGTGATTACTCGCCAAATAAACTGCACTTACCCTATTAAGTTCGTAAGGGCAAAAACACGCAGGGTATACTGTAGGCAAAAAAGTCTAGGGCGCTTTAAAAGAAAAAAGCCTAGGTTGCCAATTTGTTCAAAATAATTTTATTAACGTGTCCGAGTTTTTAAAAAATCTCGCCAACCTTTAATAAAAGTCTTGTCCGAATTGTCCAATTGTAAATAGCAACCGCTTGACAAGTAGTTTAAAATCCTTGCGGAATGTGTAAAGCCTATCTTTACAAACACCGCAAGCCGTTATACTATCCTATATATTAAGCAAAGAGCATACATCATTAAAAAAGCCTTTAGGTAATAACCCTAGGGGCTTTTTTCTTTTGCGTATGTAAAAAGGTATGGAGGTATGGAAAAAAATCTACACAAAAAATTTACAAAAAATGACACAAAAATGTCACAAGTGATTGACTTTTAGTCTATAATATGTTAAACTATAAACTAAGAAATTGTAACAACTAAATACAAAAAACTACAAATTTATCGCTATAGGAATTAATTATCGCGAAGCGGGTGTAGCATCCGTTGACAAATCATATCATAAAAGAATTTCCTTGTGCAGCGTAGCGGAATAGAAATTCGTTATGATATGACTTTGTGTTGGGGAAGGGGGTAGATTATGTTAGATGATATTAAAAATGAAAAGTCGGGTTTAATTTTACCGACAGGTGTTGAAGTTTGTCCAGAGCAAATGCAAGATATTACGGGCGGGACAGATTGTAATGCGAGAGTAACTGGTATTATTCGGGCGTTAGAGCAAGGTATAGAAATGGGTGCTTTAACGGGTTGGAGAAGGGCTGTTGCTTCTACTGGGACTGGTCCTAGAAATACAGAACTTATGTTTTTAAGGTATACAGCAGACGAAAATGGCAGAATAACACCCCTAGGCGTTATTACTGCTAGTAAAAATGGCGATGGTCAGATAGTAAGAGCAAGGCGAAAAGATGGCGCACAAGTGATGTGGGAATATTCGACTAGAAGAGGTTTTATACAGCACGTAGACACTAGAATGTAAACTTTTAAAAAATAAAAGGGGAAGGAGGACGCGTATGTTTAAAAAACTATCTTTGCCGCCGGGGGTCGAGTTAGATACGGCTCAGATGCAAGAAATAGTTGGTGGTAGTTCTGAGTGGAGCAATGTTGTAAGGGATAGTATTAAGAGATTTGAGAATGCAATTGCAACGGGCGAGAAACCTGATTGGTCAAAAACTGTATCTGTGGCCCGGGTTAATTCGGGTGAGGTTCACGTTTTTACACGTATTCAGCCAAGCGGTAGCACATTTATGAACCCCTCAAGAACGGGGTTGTTTGTAACAAGAGTAAATTATGCGCGCGGCGAAATAATCAGGGCTGCAGAATATGAGAGCGGGGTTAGGCTATGGCATTACTATAGGGGCGCGATAATAGATAACTAATAGTTATTTGGCGGGTTGGGCTATGACTTAAGCCGATAACAAACTAAGCGTTTTACGACATAGTAAATATTGTTTTTTTGAATTAAATTTTATTTGGAGGTGGGGATAATGATAGTATCGTCATCATTAAAAGTGCCATTGTCGGGAAAGCAGGTTGAATGTCAGCAACTACAAACAATTGTAGGGGGCAACTGCACAGAAATAGCAAACGGAATGGTAAGGTTTTTTGAGACTGCTGCCGCGGCAGGCGAGATAGAGGGCTGGATAAAAATAGAAAATGTTTTTAGAAGCAGGACAAACGAGATTACTACGCACCAAACAGTTGTAAGACCGGATACTTTAAGTGCTAGAAAAATAGAAACTCTAACGGGTATGTATGCTAATAGAAACCCAGCCGGCGAATTGATTATAGCGTTTAAATATTTAGACGGGGCAAGAATTTGGAAATACATAAGGGGCAATGGCTTTTTACGAGAGTAAACATTTATAAAAAAGAGTTGTTACGTAATTGCAAAAATATGCAAGTGGGTACGGTTAAGTAACAACTCAAAAAAGGGAGGGAGATAAATGTCTGACAAAACAGAAAACTTGGTTTTGCCAACTACGGGCAAACAAGTAGACGCTTTGCAAATGCAAAGCACAGAGGGTGGTAGCACTATTACGAGTACTATACAAATGAGATTAAAGGTGAGTGCAGTAGAGTCGGCTTTTAGGGCGGGCGAATTACAAGGGTGGACTAAATCTACCTATCAAGCCGGACCAGCAGCGTACATAACAGTACACTCGCCAGAGCCTACCGGGCGACGCTCATCCGGTGTGGATACGGGGCTTAGAGTTTTAAGAGATTTAGAAGGCAATATCCACAGGGCTACTAAAACACACGAAGGCGAGGTGCTGTGGGAATATGTAAGAGAAATCAGGTAGTTTGGGGGTAGTGATGTTAAACACAAAAACAAAATTAGGTTTACAAAGCGGTGTAGAGTTATGCAAAAGTGAAATGCAACAACTTGAGGGTGGTGTAAATAGCATTTATGTAAATGCAGTAGTTAACGCTTTTAGAGATATGCACACTCAGCAAGCGTTGCCGGATGGCTGGACAAGGACGCGCCCGGCATCGTCTTGTGGGCTGTATACAGTTATTGGCGAGATTTGCTATAGCGGCAGAGTAGTAAACGGAATCAAGTTTAAAGCGGTCGATAACGTGGGCATTGTATCTGCAAGAAAATTTAACGAGGGACAAGTGCGATGGACATATAATTTTGGTGAATTCCGAGTTGGAAGATAATTTTAAAGTATAAAATACTTGAACAAAAAAAATATTGCATAAGGCAATTACTTAGTTTCATAAAATGAAGTAAGTATGCTAAACAGCACAAAAATTTTGAGTGGCTTTAGTGTACTAAAATATTCTCAGGGGGATACAAAAAAATGTTAACCAAATTTGTAAGCGAAAATTTAGAAGTTGAAAATCAATTTATCGGGCAAGGTCAAGGTACAAGTAAAAATAATCAGCAAGGTTTAGAGTTGCCAACGAGTGGGCGCGAGATGTGTTATACTCATATGCAAGGGCTTGAAGGTGGTAGTAATAATTATGGTGAAGCATTACGCAGTTTAGTGCTAGCGCTAGAGAGCGCGGCTCTACCAATAACAGTAATGTATTCGCGCCACCCATACAGGACAAGCGGGTGGGTAAGCAGCCAAAGTAGAGACCAAGGTGGCGAAACCACAACGCGTATTTGGTATCATAGGCTTAATTCGCGCACGTCTAACTGGGCAGACTTTATTATAGTAAGAGACAGGGGCGGCAACATAACAGAAATAGGCAAGTGTTCTAACACTACCACTTTGAATTGGAGCTATGACAGTAGTGGCTTCCAGTCTAGGTAGGTTAGAAGCAGTACTTAATAACAATAAATTTACTAAAACAAAATAAAAAAATATATCTCAAACAAGGGGGAAAAACAAATGTCAAAAAATTTTGAAAACAAATTAGTTTTGCCAACAGCGGGTAAAGCAACAGACAACCTACAAATGCAAAATATAGAGGGCGGTAGTGATACTGCCGCAACAGAAATTATGTTGCAATCTATAAACCTTGCTATTAGCACAGGTGCATTAAATTGGAGAAAAAGCACATTTGCTCTTCAAGACGGAGGTACGCATACACAAATAAGCGGACCTATGGTATCTCCTGACGGAGCGTGGGGGTGTAGGTGTCCTGAGGGAGTGGCAATACATATGGTTATAACTTCACCAACAATTTTTATAAGGCGTGATGCTAGCGGTGGTCTTGTTTTTGCTAGAAAAACAAAAGAAAGCACTATGGGTACACATAAAGTGTGGTCTTATGCTAGCGGTGTTTTAATAAGAAATTAACCGATTTAATTCTTATTGAATAAAAAATTAAAATTTTACAACACGTTAAAAGAAAACAAAAACAAAAAAATACAATTTAAAAGGGGGAAAAACAAATGTCAAAAAATTTTGAAAACGAATTAGTACTACCAACCGCGGGGCTGGAGATGAACGATAGCCAAATGCAAGATGTTGAAGGTGGTAGTGCAGATAGCATTATGGTACGCGGAAAGGTTAATGCACTAGAGCAGGCAGTTGAAGCAGGAGCGTTAGACGGTTGGTCTAAATCTACATTTACTTCTTTAGATGGTACTACCCGAACAAGTATACTGGGTCCGATTATTTCTTTTAATAGCGCAGAAAGTGTGGGGGGGGGGTATGGTGCAACTGTAATTACCC
>WQRI01000008.1 GCA_009786825.1 Bacillota bacterium | reverse complement strand
ATACAAGACGGCATACTAGACTTGCCAACAATACAAGAAGGCTATGTGCGTATAATACTAGTGTGCGAGCGTTATTTCGGGCAGGCAAGAATGAGCCACGTAGATATGACTTACGCAGAGGCAATGCAGCACATACTACCGATGCTACAAATAGATACACAAGGCGCGGTATTCTTAGGCTGGAGTTTATCTAGGGGTGGTAGTTTACTACAAGCAACTTTTGTAACAAGCGGTAATGGTGACGCGAATGGCGAAAGCGAAAACTATGAGAGCGAGAGCGGTGGCTCTAACATTGGCGAGTACGTAGTATTACTACCAATGCATTTCTTCAACCTAGAAGCAGGTGTAGATACACTACTACTATTTGGTGTGTGGTATATCCCATATGTAGCAAGTGAGAGCAACGGCTCTAACTTAGCGCGTAATATTATAATCGGCACACTAAGTGTAGCAGGTGTTGGTGCAGCCGGCACAGCGGGCTATGTAGCGCAAAGTAGGATACGCAAGCGCCGTGAAACAGACGTAGACGAATGGACTATGGACTAAAATATTCTACCTATGTAATTGTCACCCTGAACGAAGTGAAGGGTCTAGCGAAGCGAAAATACGGATACGCCTAGATTCTTCGCTTCGCTCAGAATGACATTTAGACGACTATTTCTAACTGTTCAAACGTAAGGGCATCTAAGGGCTTGCAACAATTATTCATTATTCATTATTCAATATTCATTCAAAAAAATTAGTACGGGAATTCCGTACTAATTTTTTTTGAAAACCTTTTTTGTTTTGCTTGCATAAATCGAAAAAGTGTGATATAATAAACACATAGTAACATTTATTTTGGAATTAGATTATCTTAAAAGGTACACGGAATTGTGGGGGCTTGGAAGCGGTGTCTGTAGCACGATAAGTTCTGTGGCGTTTAAAGGTAAACATTATGTACACGAGAAATTTTGCAATTATAATGCCGGTAGCATTTTTAATTATGGTCGCGGTTACACTCTTGCTTTACTTTTGGCTTAGAGACAAAAGTGATAGGGCAAGGCTTATTCCATTTGCGCTTATTGCTGTTACGATTGTTGGCTTGGAAATTGCTAAGCAGATAAATGGTTTGTTTTTTAGAAGCAGTTATATATTACGCTGGTTGCCTTTTCACGTATGTTCGGCGTTTATATTGTTTTTGCCGCTTGCTGTGTTTTTAAGGCAGAAAAGTTCGCTTAGTAAATTGTTTTGGTCTGCGACGCTGATTGTGTGTTTGATGGGCGGGGCGGCTACAGTTTTTGCGCCGAGCGCAACCCTTAGTAGCGAGAATATATTCTTTGGCGGGGCAGATTTTATGGGCTATCACTCGTTTTTGTTTCATATACTTATGGTGCAGTTTTTGATGTTGTTTGTTGCGCTTAAGCCGCACAAGCCAGACTTTAACTTTGTGCAAAAGGGTGGCATTGTAATGGGTATATTTATAGTGATGATTGCTGTTATGGCAAATATGCTAAGCGTAAACTTTGGCGAGTTTTTAAACAACAGCATACAACCATTTTATGTTATAAAGCACGGGGTGGGCTTGTGGGCTATGCAGGTTGCTATGCTTGTGGCTTATGGCTTGGCTATAATGATTGCAATTGGCATAATTATGTATGGTAGGCAGATGTTGTTTAAAGAAGCAAAAACTTGCGAACTTGTGGCTTAAGTATTTTAGCGCACTACTTCGTTGTTTTTTTCCTTGCGTACGAATAGTACGCGGCGTCAAAAACGCCTCGTATTGCATCTAAACTACTTAATCCACCACGCGTGTTCAACTTAAATTTTTAATGTTCATTTTAATATATAAACAAAAAAGTTTTTATTGCTAGGCGTTGTTTAGTAATAGGGGCTTTTTTTGCTTTTAGGAAGGAGGGTGGTTATGATTAAATTTGGCAAAAAGGTTTTGTTGTTGGGTTATGGGGCGATAGGTAGAAGTTTACATAGCCTTATGGTACGCGAAGTAAGTTTTGACGCTAAAAATTTTTATGCGATGGACGCGGACGACGCTTACATCGATATGTTTGTAGAGCTTGGGGGGCTTCGTGAGAATTTTATAAAGCATACAATTACAAAAGACAACTACGAGCAAACTTTTAAAAAGCATTTGAGCGAGGGAGATTTACTTATAGACATTTGTTCTAACGCGGGTACGATTGGGTTTATTCGCTGGTGCGCTGAGAATAATGTAATGTATTTGAACTCGGGCGACAGCGACTGGGCAGACAGCACGTGGCGGTCTTTGCAAGAGCATTACGATGATAGGCTAAATTTACAAGCAGATTTACAAAAGGCTAATGCTAAAAAGCGCGTGAGTAATAAATACCCTATAGTTATACAGTCGGGCGCTAATCCGGGTATGGTTAGCATATTTGCAAAAGAGGCTTTGCGGTATGTAGTCGAGACGCAAAAGTCGGGCGATAAAACGGCAACCGACTTACTTAAGGCGGCACAAAAAGATGACAGCGCGGGTTTGACATACGGCGGGGGCTTTTCGGGGCATAACAATAGTTGGGCAAAGCTGGCACAGCATTTAAAGGTTAGAATGGTGCAAGTGACAGACGACGATATTCAGCAAGCGAAAATTGACAACTTTGATAAAGATACACTTTATAACACTTGGAGTCCGCACACTTTGTTTGAAGAGATGATGGCACCCTCAGAGTTTTCTGCGGGCGTACACGAGATAGAGGCGGATATCCCAAACGTGAAAAGTTTGGATAAGGCTGAGAGGTTTTGCTTACATAACAAAAGGGGCATAGAGGTTTTTTGTAAAAGTTATTCGCCCGCGGGCAATTTTGTTGGTAATGTTATTCAGCACGACGAGGTGACCAGCATTGCTAAACTTTTAACTGTGCGTGAGAGTGATAAAGGCGGTAAGGTTGTGCTTGGCGAAAAGCCGGTTTACTCGCCAACTGTTTTGTTTGTGTATAGCCCGTCCGATGTGGCAACAGACTTTTTGTACGACACGAGCAGGCATAACTTTGATATGCCGGACAAAACACACGTATTGTATGATGAGCTTACGGGGGACGGCACAGAGTACGTGGGCATATTTATGTTGGGCGAAAACTTTACGCCTGTTTGGGTTGGCAACGCGGTAAGTTTAAAAGACGGCACTAAGTGGGGCAGACAAAACACGCCTACGGTTATACAAGTGTCTACCGGGGTTTTGGCGGGGCTTTGTTGGATGCTAGAAAACATAGATAAGCCGGGCATTTTCTACCCAGAAGATTTGCCGGTAGACTACACGCTTAAACTTGTAGAAAAGTATATGGGCAAAACAATTTACGAGAGTGTAGAGCGCGAAAAATTTGACGCGCCTGTAGACTATGCGAATATAAAATATAAGCAGTTTATAGTAGAAAAATAAGTAAGTGGCAATTATACTGTCCGCGTGGCACGCACACCCATAATTATTTGGGGTCGCAAGTAGGTTAAGCGCCCATACGAATTTAATATAAAGGAGAGATTTATGAGTTTTTTAGACTTGGCTAGAAAGAGAATGAGTACTAGACATTTTTTTACGCTAGAGGAAGGTTACGAAGTTACAGACAAGCAAGTAGAGAGTTTGCTAGAACTTGCGCGGACTGCGCCATCTGCGGGCAACAGACAGCCGTGGCACTTTTTGGTTGTTAGTAACAAAACTGCAAAGGGCAGGCAGTTGAAAGTGGATATGGCGGCTTTGTCGTACGACCAAACTTTTATTTTAGATGCGCCCATTGCTATTGTTGTTTACGCAGATTTGGCGCTCTCAAGTGAACGCTACGGCGAGCGTGGCGCTAGCCTTTATGCGCTGCAAGACACGGCGGCTGCAATTCAAAACATTTTGCTAGGCGCAGAGGACATCGGGCTTGCAACAGTTTGGGTAGGCGCTTTTGATGAAGAGAAATTATCTGAACTTCTTAAAGTAAATAAATACTCTAAAAGCAAAAACTGCACGCTAAGACCTATAGCCATAATACCAGTAGGCTACGCAAAGCAAGCACCGCAAAAGCGTGGCAGAAAGCCGCTAGGTGAGATTACTAGTTATGTTTAGTTGAGAGTGTAGAATTGAGAGTGTAGAAGTTGAGAATGAAAAAAGCCTTACTTGAGTTTTGCAAGTAGGGCTTTTTTGGTGTGTATTCATAAAAGAAATTTCTTATCAAAGCGGTATGTTGAACTCGTTATGATATCGCTTTACTTTTTTGGTACGTTGTTTACAATATTAGATAGGTTGTCTGCAATATTCACTAGCGACATATTTATTTTGTTGAATACGTCCCCCTCAGCCGCCAAAGACTCGTCATTATACATTCGCTCTATGTGGCTTGAGGCTAGGTTTGTAGAAAAAGCGTCTATTTCGCGCTTTAGTGCGTTGGCTTCTTTTCTCACCTTGTTAGAGCGGTAGAGCGATTTAAGCGACAAATTAAACAACTCTTTTATCTTATTAAACAGCACAGTAAGCTCGTCAATCGTTTTGCTAGATAGCGAGATATTTTTTTCTTTAATGCGCTCTGTATAATAAAGAAGTGAGATAGAGTGGTCTGCTATGCGCTCTATGTTATTAACCGCGTGGTGAGAGGCTAGTATCATTTCTTTGTCGCTGTGAAGTGTTGGTACGCTTGATAGTTTTATTAAGTAACTGCCAAGCCCTTTTGCTAAGTCGTCTATTTTATCTTCTTCATTCAAGATTTTTTCTTTGTTTTCTGTGTTGGCAGTAATTAAAGCCTCAAACACGCGCTTAGAATTTTCTCTTGCTTTAAGCCCCATATAAGTTATGCCTTTGCGCGCATTCTCGTATGCTACAAGCGGAACTCTAAGTAGGCTCTCATCTGTGAAAGAAACCTTTAGCGCTTCTTGCTCTGATGGCTGAGTGTCTTTCACTAGCCAGCATATAAATCTGTTAAACGGCTTTATAAACCAAATAAGTAGCGCGACAGATATTACGTTGTTAACAAATGGGAATGCGGCAACCTGCCAAACGGGGTCGGCGATTAAGTTTGTATAAAGTGGCACGATATAGTTTTTGAGTGGCCACACGATTGAGGCGAACAGTACCGTACCAAAGATATTGTAGAATAGGTGGGCGAAGGCTGCACGCTTTGCGTTTGTGCTTTGCCCGATGGCGCTTATCATAGCGGTGAAGCACGTGCCGACTTCTGTGCCTAATACTAAGAATATGGCGGTCTCAAAGGGCATAACCCCCTCGCTTACCATAGTTATGTATACTGCCATTGTTGCGGTGGATGACTGTAATATTATAGTAAATACAATGCCAAAAAGTATAAGCCAAAGCGGGAAACTTATAGTCTCAAATAGTGTAGAGAAAAAGGTTGTGATATCTTCGTTGCCTCTAAAAGCCCTGCCCATTATGTGCATACCGGCAAATAAAATTCCGATAAGCATTAATACTTCGCCCGCAAATTTAACCTTGTCGCGCTTGAAAGCCTTTTGCATAACAAGCCCGAAAAAAGCGAGAGACATAAATACATTACCGATGTTAAGCGTGCCAAATGCAACAAAAAAACTTGTAAGGGTTGTGCCTAAATTAGCGCCCATTATTATGGCGGTTGCTTGCAGTAGCGTTAGTATGCCAAGGTTTACAAAACTAACAGTCATTACAGTTACGGCGGTAGAACTTTGCGTAACAGTAGTAACAGCAGCACCAACACCAACGCCAACAAATCTATTCTCACCAACTCGCTTAAAAAGCGTGTTCATAGTTTTAAGAGAATTTCGCCTAAGCGTAGATGTAAGCATTTTAATACTGCCCAAAAAAACACCAATCCCAGCAAGCAACAAAAATATAGAATTAACAATATCCATACCCCCATATTATACCACAACCACAAAACAAAACAATATATTTTACACACAAAAATTTAAGGCAATTTAATTTTGTGTCTTACCGCCAACAATGCAAAAGCGCACAATTTCGAAAACATTTTAAAACAACTTACTTTAAAATACTTGCCTTTTTAAAAAAAATAGTGTACAATTATAAAGTATTAAAACTAGCATAAAGCAAGTAATTAATAAGCGTACAAAAGTTTTTAATTGCAAACAAGCCTCAATAGCTCAGCGGTAGAGCACCCGGCTGTTAACCGGTAGGTCCCTGGTTCGAATCCAGGTTGGGGCGCCACCAAAAAAGCCATATAATAGGTCTACATCAACCTTTTATATGGCTTTTTGCGTGTTTTAGGGCAGTTTTAGGCTTTCAAATTACTTCTGGCTATTCTTTTCTAAAAATTTTTCTAAAAATTTGTGCAACTTTTCTGCAAGGTTTTATTCAATTTACTATTCTTGACTGTTATTTATCGTTGCTAACTTTTATTTACTTTGAGTGTTACATCTCATAGTCAGATTCGTTTTTAGAGGTGTTAGTTTCTTTCTTTTCTATATGTTGTAAGTATTCTGATAAATCACTAATACCTAATTCAGCCATTTGTGACAAGATATCTTCAATTGTTTGCTTGGTATCTACTTTTGTTTCTTTAGGTACTTTTGTTGAACTAGCCTTGCTTCTTAAAGCATTTTCCATAGCATTTGCAGATTGCAGTTTAGAACTGTAATCTAAATGAGAATAGATGTCTGCTGTGGTTTTAAAACTGCCGTGTCCGAGCCATTCTTGAATTTGTTTTAGGTTAACTGCATTTGCTAGCATTATTGAAGCGGCAGAATGCCGTAAGTCGTGAAGCCTTATGTCTTTTAGGTTATTCTTTTTAAGGATTTTTTTAAAGTTATTTGTAACAACATCAGGGTTGATTAATTTGCCTATATCATCTACACAAATATATTCTGAAAATTCGTGGTTGTAAGACTTACCATAGAACTGCATATTGTCTTCAACTTCTGCGCGCTTTTCTAAAAGCAAACTTTCTATTTCTGCAAATAGTGGTAGAGTACGATAACTTGACTTTGTTTTAAGTTTGTCTGATAGGATAATCTTACCATCTACATAAAGCACCTTGTGATTTACAGAAATAGTTTTGTTTTCAAAGTCTACGGCATTCCACTTCAAGCCCACAAGTTCGCTTCGCCGAAGCCCATAATATCCAGCAAGTTTAATAAGCAACTCAAACCTATCTCCCTCAAGTTTTTCAAAAAGCTTAGCCATTTCATCTTGGTTGTAATATGCAACCGTAGGTTTTTCTCTTGAAAGGCTGGGCATAAATTCGTAAGGATTATCGGGGATAAGTTTTTCTTTAAATGCTTGCCTTAGTGCAGGGCGCAGAACATCTGCATATTTAATTATAGTTACATTTTTCAAGCCTTCGCTTTTTAGATAATCGTAAAAATCTTTTATCTCATCTTCCGTAACATCTATAAGCCTTAGGTTATGCTTATCAAAAAATTCTCGAATGCGTTTCATATAGCCTTTGTAACCGCTATATGTTTTTGCTTCAACTTTGTCTTTGATAGACTCTATGTATTTATCGCAATAGTCTGAAAAGGGTTTTAGAGTATTGCTCTTGTCTACATTCTTTTGCTTGCCGCGCCTTTCAATCTTGTCCTTACCCTCTTTAAGTTCTTTCTCAAATAGGTCTAACTTTTGCAAAACAATTTCTTTGGCTTCTTTTTTATTACCGCGCTCTTTAAGTCCTGTGCTGAACCATTTCTTTTTGTTAGTCCCCACTTCATCTTTGTACGATGCGACGCCGTACCAAAAGCCATTTTTTACTTGCATACTTACTGTCATTATGTATCTCCATTAAGAAATGCAACAACTGCTTTCTTTTGTATTTTGTAATCTCTGCCTATTTTTCTAGACTTAATCTCGCCAGACTGAATCAATTTATATGCAAGCACGATTCCAATCTGCAACATTTGCGACACTTGTTTTACACTTAAAATGTCCGGGTACTCTTTAAACATTTCCATAAATATTCCTCCTTTGTTTTTATGATGATGTCTACATTTCTATGTATTCTTGTTCGTTATACTTAATTTTGTTTTTTATCCTTTGCGTTTTATGATTCAACCATTTCAAACAATTAAGAGTTACCCCTTGAATGCCATATCGGTGTAAGAACTTTCTAAAGTTATGGCTTAATCCTTTGTAAGAGCGCACAGCCCCTTGTTCATTACCAAAGACCAAATCATCGTAGGCTATAAAAGAAACTTTACCTCTTACACGCTTTTGCTCTCGTTGCCTAAAGGCGTAATGGTTTACCAATGCACCCACAGTCTCATCACTTAACATAAAAGCTTTGTGATTTACTTTTATTAGTTTCTCATCTAAATCCACATCACTCCACTTTAAGTTAAGCAAATTGTTGATGTCCATACTAGTATTTATAAGAACTTTACAAAAAGGTTTCCAAAATCGACTAGAAAAAACCACCTCAAAAACCCGCTCAAACTTACAAACTTCTGCTTCCATAAAATGCCCTCCTATAATATAGCGTCCAAAAAAGCATTTCGGTGCAGAAAAATCAAAACTTTTTTCAACAATCAAAAAAAGAGCAGTTAACTTTTTCTAACTACTCTTGAAAATACTTTATTAAATTGGCTAAAATTATCCCTAAGTTTCAACTCAGAAGCAAGAAAAAAACACTTGCAAAAAAGTTGCACAAATTGTTAGAACAATTTGTAGAACGAACTTTTCAAATAGCCCAAAAAACTAAAAAAGCCATAAAAAAGGTTCGAATTGACCTATTTTATGGCTATATTTAATTTGATTCGAACGCACGAAATTCTGGTTAACAGTTGCTTAAATTTAACGATTTTGCACCGTTTTTGAACACTATTTACAACAATTCTTTATCTTTAAAAGCTCCTTAACCACTATCATTTTATCACATTTTAAGCCAAAAAGCAACTCTTTAAATTGATTTTCTTAATTTTAACGCAAAAACAATCAAAGACTATCAGCAACAATAACTAACAGTCGTTATTCATTATTTGCAAAAATCCACGCACAAATTCGTAGAATTTTTTTAGAATAGAGTTTAAAACGACTTTGTAAAAATTCTTTTAAATATGCTTATTGGTAAGCTAAATGCTTAGTGCCTAACAAGTGATAGAGTTACAAATTCCTCTCAGGATTATCCGTTTGCCCCAAAAGATAATCAATAGAGCAACCGAGCAAGTTGCTAAGTTTAATCAAATTTTCGTGAGAGGGTAGGTGGCTTCTGCCGGTGCTTTCCCAATTATATACACTACGGGGGCGAATCCCTAAACTTTCTGCTATTGAACCTGTTGATACATTTGCGGCGCTACGTGCTTCTTTTAAACGTGCTACGAATAATTTTTTTAAATTTTCCATAAAAACCTTCCTGAAAATTATACTGCCAATATGCTTGACATATCAGGCAAAATGTGTTAGCATAATATGGGGTAGTTTGAGCCATAGGCTCTCAACTATTATGACCTATAGATTAGTTATCGTCTTGCTATTAGTAGCAATCATATTTGCTTTAGTTTTAGTATTTTACTTCAGAATAAAAATATGCGAGCAACCACGTTGCGCGGGAGGCGAATGACAAAATTGTTGTGTTGCGAAATTAAGTTGTAGAGACATTTAGAAATGAGAAAAAGAAGAATATTAGCGTGCTTGTTTACATTGTTGATTTTGATGTCCAGTTTAAGCTTGTTGTCCGCTTGCGGATGGGGTCCGGAGGGAGTAACGGTTAGTGCAAGATTAAGATTTTACACAGGAACAGAGCAGGGGGTGGTATCTATATACAATCAAAGACTGAATCAAGTACAAAGAATAGATGCACCACCCGAAGTGCAAAAAGAAGGCTATACGCTTGTGGGTTGGTTTCAAGCATCAACGCTTAGAGGAGTTCACGCTGCTAGAGAGGGGGTGCACGCTTTGACTACAGGTAGCGAAGCAGAATTTCCATTTGTGTTGCAAGGCAGAAACTTAGCATATGGTTTTTTTGCATCGTGGAAACCAAATGGTTCAGTTATAACCGAAGAAGGCTTTGTTTTGAAGCCAGATACAAGTCAAAAATATGCAAAAGATGAAAAGTACTGGGTTTTTATTGGTTTACATCCCGCTGTACAACCAGCAGCGGAACTCCCTTGGAATGCAGATACATTTTTTGAATTTCCTGCAAGTTATGGCGGGCTTTATATAAGAGCAATTAAAAGACATAGCGTGCAAGGACAACATTTCACAGCCGGTGCGGGGGGNGCAATCGGTGCGGGGGGNGGCTTTACATTTATCAAAGTGCCGTATAGTGTGAGTTATGTTGACTTTGAAAACATTTTTACTATACGTCAAGGTCCGTCTAATATGATTCGATTTTTTGGGGAGCGAAAAATAATATACTTAGATAATCCAAAAACAGATGTAACTACAAACAGACCAGAAAACATTTTTACAAACTGGGATGAGTTTATTAGTCATCCTAGATTTCCAAAAACCTACTTTGTGTTAGCGTAGAATAAATGCAGTAGTGTGTGAATTAAAATTAGGAGATATAAGTTATGAGAAATATGAGATTGTCTATCTTTATATTGACTTTAGTTGTTATGACGCTGAGTTTGGGGATGTTGTCCGCTTGTAACTGGGGTATGCACGGACAAGATGTTAGAGCCAGTGTTACCTTTTATACGGGGACAGAGCAAGGAAACATTGTAATTGTAAATGAAAGGTTTAATCAGGTGCAAAGAATAAATGCACCACCTGAAGTGCACAAAGAAGGCTATACTCTTATAGGCTGGTTTCAAGCATCAACGCTTAGAGGAGCTCACGCTGCTAGAGAGGGCGTGCATGCTTTGACTACAGGTAGCGAAGCAGAGTTTCCATTTGATTTGCAAGGCAGAAATTTAGCGTTTGGCTTTTTTGCATCGTGGAAACCAAACGGTTCTGTTATAACCGAAGAGGGCTTTGTTTTGAAGCCAGGAATAATTCGAACAACTACGGAAAAAGAATATTGGGTATTTATAGGGTTGATACCATCCGTTCACCCCGCCCGTGGCTTGCCAATATTTGCTGATACTTATTTTGAGTTTCCAACAGAATATTTGGGGATTCCTATAAGAAAAATTGCTAGATATGATGTGCAAGGCTTGCATTCAGGAATTGGAACAGCAGGGTATACATTTGTCAAAATACCACGAACAATAAAAAAAATCGATATTGATGATTTTTTCCAATGGCGTGCAGCAAGGATGTTTATTTTTGTAGAGTGCGAGGAAATGGAACTCTCAACCAGTCGCCCTGAAAATATTTTCACAGACTGGGATGAGTTTATTAGCCATCCTAGATTTCCAAAAAACTACTTTGTGTTAGCGTAGAATATAGTGAATTAAAATTAGGAGATATAAGTTATGAGAAATATGAGATTGTCTATCTTTATATTGACTTTAGTTGTTATGACGCTAAGTTTGGTAATGTTGTCCGCTTGCGGATGGGGTCCGGAGGGAGTAACGGTTAGTGCAAGAGTAAGATTTTACACGGGAACAGAGCAGGGGGTGGTATCTATATACAATCAAAGACTGAATCAAGTACAAAGAATAAATGCACCACCCGAAGTACAAAAAGAAGGCTATACGCTTGTAGGTTGGTTTCAAACATCAACGCTTAGAGGAGTTCACGCTGCTAGTGAGGGCGTGCATAGTATCGAAGTAGGAAGTGAAGCAGAGTTTCCATTTGATTTGCAAGGCAGAAATTTAGCGTTTGGCTTTTTTGCATCGTGGAAACCAAATGGTTCAGTTATAACAGAGGAGGGTTTTGTGCTTAAGCCTTACTTTAGCGAGGTTTCAGGTAGTCTAGAAAAAAGCTGGGTATTTATAGGTTTGCATCCTACAGTGCAACCAACAGCGTCTTGGACGGACACATTATTTGAATTTCCCATAAGTTATGGAGGGTTTTATATAAGAGCAATTAAAAGACATAGCGTGCAAGGTCAGCATTTTAGAATAGGTACGGGTGGGTATACTTTTCTTAAAGTACCTTTTAGTGTCCTTTTTGTTGACCAAATAAGCATCTTGACACCATTTAATTCGGAGGGCTTGTCATTAACGTCGGCATTCAATAGGCATTTGTTTTTTTTAGAGAATAAAGAGACGAAAGTTCAAACGAATAGACCTGAAAATATTTTCACAGACTGAGATGAGTTTATTAGCCATCCTAGATTTCCAACAAGTTAAATTTAAGTAAAATATAGGAGGATAACAAAATGAGTTTATCAAACAGACTAAGGTTAAGATTGACAACAGTAGTGGTTATTGCATCACTGCTGTTTGCAAGTATGTTGATTGCCGACTTTTTGCAAGCTAGGGCAGCAGTTCCAATGGTCACAAATCATAACATTGAGTTCAAAGGTCACGCAAATGGTTCTAGGAATATGCAACATCTACATAATGCGACACGACTACCAGAGGAGGTTAATGAGGGAGCGTCTATAACCGTACTGATTCACGGACAAGGTGGCTCTGCATCTCATTGGTCAAACAGAGGTGTAGTTAGAACGTGTACTGATGATTACGGTCGCACAAATAGATATTTTAACTTTGCTTACCGTTCAGACTCTATGATTGAGAGTTTGCGGAGGCAAGCCGGCGGAGCGGTAGTTTATTGGGCGGAAATGACAAGGACATATAATGAGATTAATGAACCAGAGTTACATACTTTATTTGAAATTGATTACGATGTCCAATTTTTTATGGATACTGGAATTGTCCGTCCATTTATTTTGCGTGAACTTGTTCCAAATTCCGCACCAGCGTATCAAAGGTTGCAATTAGACGGATTTAATAGGTTGTATACATCATATAGAGGTCTTGGCTCGCACTTTAGTTACTATTACTACCGCCCAGTTACAAGAATTGTAGATGTTTCGCAGCACGCAATAATTGTTTTTGAAAGTGCTTTTTATGACGCTAGGCACATAAGTCAATACTACGAGTTGGTGAGTATGCTTAGTATGATAAAGTACGACTACTTACATTTGACAGGCAGAATACCTAGAGTTAATTTTGTTTCGCACTCTAGGGGCGGGCTTATTGCTATGATGTATGCTACAGGTTTTAGAGAATATAGCAAAATAGCCAATGTGGAGTATAGTATGGGGCTACCCGCAGGCGCAGTACCTTTGTATAGATTTGGTGCACACGTTGACTTAACAAGAGAGCAAGCACTAGAGTTAAGAGAAAGGTATGCAGGTGGGGCTACGGGTCCGCCTATGGCTACGGCAATAATACGAACAAGTAGATATAGATTGGCAGGTAGCGGTTATGTGGTTTATGTAGGAAGCGGTGTTTATCAGATAGGCACACATTTTTCCAATACGGGTCGGCTGAAGTTTGCACACCCTTTTAATGTCGGAACATTGATGAGTATGGGTACACCGTATAACGGCACTAGCTTAGAGAGTATAGGTCGGATGTTTTTGGGTAGCTCATTCAACAATTTTAGTGCGCCAAATATACTTAGTGCTACAGTACAACAAGAGATGCGCGAAAACTGGAAGTATGCAATTCAGCTTAATAGTAATATTGTATTACATACACTAGTTGGCGAAACTTCTTTGAGTTTTATAATGGGCTTAATAGAGGAAAACATTATACCTTTCGCGTTAGAACTTGAGAATGAAGTTTTAGATTTCTTTATAGATTATTTTATATTGGCAGCATTAGGCATTCAAGTCATAAATGGCTTAATACTTTCAGCGGCTATTGGTGTGACAATTGTTACGAAAGGGATAGGGCTAATTGTAACAGCACCTATTTTGATAACAAGTGGTTATATAGCATACAATATGAGTGTGCTGATGCCGTATCTAATTAGAGCACAAGCAGCAAGTGACCCGGCAATGAAATTATCTTATTTTGCTAGAATAGTAACTCCCCTACTAAGAACTTTTGAGTTGTTTGAAAGTATTTATCCGGGCGGACAAGCGAATACTATTTTAGGCTTGCCACTAGGTGACTTATTTATTGATACACATTCCCAAGCGGCGATGGGTCCTACGCAAAGTAATGGCTCAGCAGACGCTACACAAGCGTTTTACAATCCAAACAACAACATTGTGAGATGAGATAAAGTCTTCGCTTACGGTGGTGCAAGTTTTGGTTTGTTGAATTGGGGCGACTTTAGATACGACTGGCGGAATTTTGATTGGAATAAATCAGTTTTTAATCCTGGAATTCCTCACAACCTACAAACTATGGACAGAGACCATATAAACTATGTTGCAAGTGTTTTAGGTGGTGCAGAAAAAGGTCACGGCTACGGACTGTGGCCACCACAAAATATTTTTAATACCACAAGGCTTGTTGATGGCACGCTTAAGATAGATAGCATAACGCTTCCAAGTTATTTGCCTGCGGTTGCTAAGGCTGTTAAAGCAGCAACGGGACAACAGTTTGTGCTGAACTTAGATTTGAGTGGCGGAGTAGGGCAAATGGTGTCAAGTAATGGTCTAACTGTAGATGAGGCTGGTAGTAATCTTATAGGCGTTAGCCCTATGCAACCTGTAACAGTTATTGCAGACAGGGCGTTTGCCGGACACACATTGTTGCACACAATTACTTTGCCAAATACGCTAACAAGTTTTGGATACAATGTATTTGCTGGCAATAGTAACTTGTATAACATATTTGTGCAAGGCGGAATACCTCTATTGCCGAATGTGGTTGATGGGGATATTGTAGGCACTAGGGAAGGCTTTAGGTGGTTTACAGATAGAGATGGCGTGCTTTATTCACACGACTTTAGCATACTGCACGCTTTTCCACAAGCAAGAATAGGAAATTATTCTGTTGCTGAAGCAGCTGCCAATGCACCTACTACAGAAACTGTTATTGCACCATATGCTTTTTATCAAAGCAGACTAACGAGTATAGAAATGACTAATGTAACAAGCGTTGGCAGAAATGCTTTTACAGGTTCTAGTCTTGTTGTTGAGCGTGCTAGTGGTTTGCAAGTTGTGGAGCATTTTGCCGTTGGTGTTAATGGCACTAGTACAATTGTGCTAAACGAGGTTACGCTACAAGGCGTCACGAGAATTGCAGATTATGCATTTGCGTGGGTCGGTAGGCAGTCAAGAGTTACGGGTATTCACTTACCAATAGGCTTTTTATCAATAGGACAAAGTGCATTTGCAGGTAATGCATATATTAGACACGCAGATTTGTCTTTAAGCGCTATTACACGGATATACGATAGAGCATTTTTTGGTACGAGCGCGCTTGGTGTGTCAAATTCACAAGTCGCTTATGCAAGGCTTGTTTTGCCGGATACTTTACAAATTATAGGTAATAGTGCATTTGCAAATTCAGGGCTTAGTGGCGAACTAACAATTCCTGTAAATGTCGTAGCAATTTTAAGCGGTGCATTTGAGGGTGCAAGTATAACTACAGTTAATATGCTACCGACAACGCCACCACCATTAGCGCCATTAGTATGGGATGCTGAGAGTGTGACAAGGGTATATGTACCGTATTTAACTAGAAGTAGATACGAAAGCGGTTTAGGGTGGTCGGGCTTTAGGGATGTATTTGCAAGTAGGCTGTTTAATATACAAGTAGTTGCTTGTGGGATACACGATTTGCTACCTAATAAAATTTGTGAACACACAGGAGAAATTCTTGCGCTTACTTTTAAGGCATATTACTTTAGTTTAGTGCCGCAAGTGTTTTCTTTACAAGCACCAGAAGGCTTTGTTTTAGATAGGCTGATTGTTCAATCTACAGGGGAAGTATTTTTTGTTCGTGGCGGAGCTGTTCCTGTTTTTCAAGAGTTTAGGGATATTGTTTTAGTGCCAGTATTCGTACCTATTAACTTTTACATAACTTGGTATACAAATATACCGCATAATTTGCCTTTGCAAACACATTTTAATTTGACACAAGAAAGAGTTGAGTTGCCTCACGTTTACAAAACAGGTCATACACTTGCTGGCTGGTTTGATAACCCTACATTTATAGGACAAGCGATAAGTTATGTTGTTATAAATGGCCATGAGCAAAAGAGTTTCTATGCAAAGTGGACTCCTATAACAACTGCAGTAAGGCTATATAGGGATGAGAATGGCGCGTTTTATAGACAAGTGGATATTGTTTTTGGAGAGAACTTTACGCTTACAACTATATCACAAAACGGACACAGTTTTATGGGTTGGCACTATAGAGAGGCTGGTGCAACTCACGCAAGCAGAGTTACTACAGGGCATGGATATTCTATCCAGAACTGGCATATTCCCCACACAACATATAGCCTATTTGCTAGGTGGCGTTCATACACATATAATATTGTCATAGACGTAAATGGCGAATTTAGTTGGGTTGATGGAGATGGAATTTCAGATGAGTTAAGGTCTGTTCTAGCAAGTCAGTCTGTACCTAGCAGTGCGAAATTGACTGAGATGTTTAGGCAGTCGGGGCAAGGTTTTAGGGATGGCTATAGATTCGTAGGACTACTAGATAGCAATGGAAACTTTATTAACTGGACAATTAGACCAACAATATTAGTAGATGGTACAGCATTTACAATCACTCCGTTTTTCGAAGTTGAAATGCACACACTTGTGTTTAACCTTAACGGAACTATTGTGCCAATTACACTTAGGATGGATGCGACTATAAACTTGCCTACACCTAACCAAAGGCTAGGTCACACCTTTTTGGGCTGGCGTATTACAAACTCTACAAGCAACATAATATCTGCGGGTGATATGTTTACGTTCAATAGGATGCCTGATTTAACGAGAGGGAATGAGGGAAATGCAAGAGTATACCTAGAAGCAGTTTGGATAGGAAATCCGTATAGGATATCGTTTAATATTGCAGGAGTTACTGTGGACTTGCCTACTAACCACTTTATCTATGTAGGTTTTGGAACACAGGTAGGTAGACTAGGGCAACAATATGTTGCGCACAGGCGCGGACACAATTTTGCTGGGTGGTATTTCGGCAACCAAAGAATTTTTAATGCAAACGGAACGCCAACTTTGGCAGTTTGGAACATTGCACAAAATGTTACGCTTCAAGCAAGATTTGAAGTTAGAAATTATACTATAACTTTTAACGCAAACGGCGGAACGGCGTTAACACAGTTGACCTTTAATGTTAATAATGTGGCGACAATGCAGTCACAGTTTGCAAGCAGAAGTACAACACGCACAATGTTTCAATTTAATGGCTGGAGATTAAACAATGCTAGTGGACAAGTTGTAACGCAACTAAGCCAGTTTATAGATGGCGGCAGTACACAAGTTACACTTTTTGCTAACTGGCTAGGTTACAGATATGTGCTTCAAACGGGTAGAGTGTATAACTCAGCGGGAACATTCATAAGAACCTTCTCAATAACAAGCACTCTAACTCTCAATAGCGCCGTTACAATACTAGACTTGGCAGGTTTGAGTAGGGCTATAGCAATAACTGTATCAACAAATGTAAGGGAGTTATCTCTCTTAGGGCATGGTGGCACATACACAAACTTTAGATTGCACATAAATGTTAGAACCATAGGGTTAATACTACGGCTTGATAGGGTAAATATTGAAGCACCTGTAGGACAGCACGGTATAAATTCTACCGCTAGCTTTAACTTAGATATTCTATTAGTGGGAGCATCAAGTATACAAGCAGGTAGAGGGGCAGATGGAATAAATGTTGCAAACTATAGACACGGAAGGCAAGGTGGCTCTGGAATAAATGTTCCGAACAGCAATGTATGTTGATATTAGAGCTGAAAGTGCCAATGCCTCGTTAAGCTTAACTGGTGGTAGAGGTGGAGATGCTGTTGCAAACACAGGGACAACAACTAGTGCGGAGGCAGGAGCAAGCGGTGGTGCTGGAGGTCACGGGATATATGTTTCAACACTTTCTATAAGGCTAAACAACAATGCCACAGTAACTTCAACGGGTGGCAGAGGTGGTGATGGTGCTAGAGGTACGCACGGAGCAATGGGCGCAAACAGAACAGGGCAAGCAGGCACGGGTAACAATGGTGGAGCAGGATACGCAGGATTTGCTGCTGGCGCGGGAGGTGCTGGCGGAAACGGTGGCTTTGCCATAAATACGCAATCGATGACAATGTTTAACAGGCAAGGGCAGTTGGTTCAAACTAGATCTGATGGGTTAAATATAACTGGCGGTGCTGGTGGTACTGGAGGCGATGGTGGAACTGGTGGGACAGGCGGTAGAGGTCAACAAGGTGGCGGAAGCGGTGTATTTCAAACTGCGGGACGTGGTGGTGCTGGCGGAGTTGGTGGTGCGGCTGGCTCTGGTGGAAGAGGTGGCGATGGTTCATTTGCTGTATCTGTAAGTCAGTCACTTGGAACTAGAGGTGCTGCTGGTAGCGGTGGTGCGGCTGGCGGTAGAGGTGCTGGAGGAGCAGGCGGATTTGGTGGCGATGGCGGATTTGTTAGCAACGGTATATTCAATGGTGGTGCTACAGGAGCTATAGGTGCTCAGGGCGCAGCTGCTTCAGCAGGAAATCCAGGAAATGGTAGTTAATTGCAAGTTGGTAAGTCTAACTTAGTAACAACATAGGCATAGCAACTTGCTATGCCTATGTTGTTTATGACCTAGGAATTATAGTTTTTGGTAGCAGAGCGAAATGCTTCGTCCAAAAAAGCCGAGCCTCAAGCGAGGGAATCGGCGAAGCCGACTTTTTTCTAAAAGACAACAATAATATAGAATCACTAAAGGAGAATTTATGGAAAAAACCAAAGTCAGATTTACAAAAAAACACGCAATTATTTTGTCAATTGTACTAAGTGTAAGTGTTGCACTCACATCAATTTTGATTGTAGTTTTTACCCGTGATACTGATACAATGCAACAGTTGTCAATATTTGGCATAGGCACAGAAAACACACCCTATGCCATATCAAGAGAATATGACGGGACGGTTTATTATAAAGGCGAATTACTAGTAGGTATTCATTATAATATCGCTTTGGCTAACCAAAATTTTCAAAGTCAATTTGGCTACGATGTAAATATCACAATAGTAAAAATGCGTTTCAATGATGCAAATGTTCTGTATGCTGACCAGCTATTTGTATATTTTTCTAGTGTACTAACTGGTGCAAGTGCCTCGATGTTTAGTGTTGTTGCAGGTCACTTTACCGTGCCAGCAAGAATAACGCCTAGAGTGCTGGAAATAACCCCACCAAATTTTGTTAGGGAATTTGAAGATGTTGATAATTTAGAGTATGAATTTTATGATGAGTATACATCTACTTTAGTTCAATTAGATTTTTTGAGGCAGCACGGCGAAAACATAGGTGCATACGATATACTTGCAGCGTATTCGCACAATTCTAATTTTGCTATCACTATTATTGGCGGTTATGATAGGTTTCAAATTGTTTATAGGATATTACATTTTATAGCCAACCCTGAAATTGCGTTTGCAAGAACATTCAACAATTCTAGGTATTATAAAAATCTTGAAAATCTAGATTTTGAGAGATATTTTTTGTTGCAGCGTTTACCTTTTGGTTTTACGGTAAATATTAAAATAGTTAATATTGTTTTTGAAGATGTTAACGCCGGTCAAACATACATAGCTGTTTATTTTGCCGCGGATTACAATGGACACCCTGTTAGATTTCAGACTTACAATTTTCTGCTACCAGCGTATGTGTTACCAAGGGTTGTCTATTTGAGCCCGACAACTTTTGTAAAAGAGTTTGGCGATACATACTCATTAGCCTATATCCACAACTATAATTGTTTAGGGCTGCAGGTAGAAGTGTTGTTTGAGAGGCAAAAGGGAATGCTAGTTGGAAGTTATGATATAGTGAATGTGCTTTCGTCGTGCAGCAATTTTGAGGCGAGATTAGTAGGCGGCTCGGGAGCTGGCAGGTTTGTAATAAATAGACGGTTATTAGCAGTTGTGCCAACAAATATTCTTGTACAAAGAGCATATAGTGGAAACAACTTGCATACTCAGCCGTTATTACAGGGCGTTCACTACATAATTCAAAATACGCTGTACGGCTTTCCAGTAGAAATACAAATAACGAGTACGTTTTTTAACAGCCAAGAAGTTGCTAGTGCTACTAGCCTAATTGTCCATTTTTCTGCAAACTTAATTGATAACTATGGAGTGTACAGAATTGAAATGAGTTATTTTGTCCTTAACGCTCAGATAAACAGAAGGATTTTACAAGTAACTCCGCCACGCATAGAAAAGCAGTTTGGAGATGTTGACAGGCTAAATATAGTGTACTTGGATGATGTTACAAATAGGACAGTAAGTATTTTGTTGCAGCGCCAACAAGGTGAGTCTGTGGGCGTCTACAATATTTTATCAGGAACTACAACAAACAATAATTTTACTATTCAAATTATTGGAGGGCAAGGGCGCTTTGTTATACTTCACGGCGATGTTGTTATATCAGCACAAGATAGAGTAACAGTGTTTAATGGGCAACCGCAAACTATTGATGAACCAACTTCAGCACCATCGATACTTTTAATTAGAGAATATTGGCAAGGAAGCCAAAGATTAGATAGTACACCAATAAACGCAGGGCAATATACTGTGCGAATAATATTCGAAGGTGATGCTAATTATAATGCGACCTACATTGAAAGAAGTTTAATTATAGAAAGAGCAGACGCGATAATAACAAATACAACACCTGCATATTTTACATTTAGTGGGCAAGCACATTTGCCAACGGCAACGCTCAACCATAGCGAGACAGAGATAGAATTTTCAATATCTCAGTTTATTAATGTAGGGATTTATACTGTAATGATAATTTCTAACCAAACATTAAACTTTAGTGGTGCTAGTATTATTATCTCAGTTTCAGTAAACAGGCTACTTATTGCTTCAATCAATTTTCCTACTGCATCAAGTATAACTTTTGGGCAAAATCTATATAATTCGGTGCTTACGGGTGGAAGTATAAATTTAGGAACATTTGAATGGAGAAATGGTTCAGCCACTCCAACTGTTGCACAAACTAGTCACACAGTTATTTTCATTCCATCCGAATCAAGCTTTACAAATTTAGATTTATCTCAAATTAGCTTCGAGCAACAAGTTACGGTGGTGGTTCATAGATTTATAGTACAATCGATACCTACCCCAACTGCACCACCAGTAAGTTTAGGTAGTAGTCTAAATACATCAGCTCTCTCGCAACCATCTTCGCTAGGTATATTTATATGGTCAAATCCGACATTTTTGCCTACGAATAGTGGCAACCAGCCAGCAACTTTTATTCCATTAGATGAAGCAAATAATGATTTTACCTTAATACAGAGAACAGTACAAGTACACGTAACAGTGGCGTTTTTGCTAAGGTTTGTAACTAATGGGGCAGATGAAATAGCCGATATGTTTTTGTTGAGTTTGAACAGTTTCCCCACAGTTCATAGAAACGGATATGTTTTTGAAGGTTGGTTTTTAGATGCTGGGTTTAATAATAGAGCAAGTGTCCCGATGAGTTTAGTTGGTGTAACAATGTTGCATGCAGCTTGGCGACCAGTTGGGCTAAGTTTTACAAGAGCGCCAGACAACTTAAGTTACATAGTACGCTCTAGCGGAGAGTTTGCTAATACGTTGATTATCCCATCACTCTTTAGAGGCTTGCCAGTAACGCAAATTGCGGATGAAGGTTTTGCAAATCAGTCAAGTCTTACTAGCATTACAATTCCACAAAGTGTACATACTATTGGCAACAGGGCATTTTTGAATACATTAGGGCTTTTAAGCATAAATATTTTTAGTTCACAGTACACCATAAACTTAGGCACACAGTGGAATCACACTAACAACCCAAGGACAGATATTTTCTTTGCATTTGATTAAAATACACGAATGGCTTAAACGTTTGTTTGAGCCATTTGCATTTTGCTGAATAGAACTTTTTTTAAAAATTTTTGATGTAAAAGATGCGATAACAATTTGTTAACCTTAAAGAGAAAGTTTGTTTAATGAGTTTTTTAAAATAACATTTTAAAGATTTGTTCTAATTTATTCACAACTATTGAGTTGCCGGCTTGTTTGTATAGTTGGGTATTTGAGATGTTTGCGTTTATGCAGTTTTGGTAGTCTGTGTCTGAAAAGCCCATTAGGCGAAAGACTTCTAAGGGTGTTAGTTTGCGTATTTTTCCGTTGTAGATTACGGCATCGGTTTGAGATTGTGCGACTAAGGTGCGAGCAAGGTCTTTTTTAGGTTTTTTCTCAAAGTCATCACGGATATTTATGTAGTATCCGTAGGCAGAGTGGTACTCTATTTGTATTGGTTCTATTTGCTTGTAGGGTTCAAATGTGCTGTCAAGCATAAGAGTTTCTTGTTTGGTGTTTTGATTAAGTAGCAGTTTATTAAGGTAATCTTTATCTTCTTTTTCAATTATGTAGTTTTCTGTGGGGCGGTCTGGTCGTGTAGTTATTGTTGAGGCTATACTGCTTGGATACTTAGGTCTAAATGCAAAATTTTTTCTATCTTTACGCAAAAAGAAGTGGCGTATTATGTTTTGTGATAGATAGAATTTATCATCCACTTTTTTTTCTAGAAAATCGGAAAGTCTAAGTTTCAATGGGATTTTTGCTGGAAATTCATAATAGTAATTTCCTAAAAGAGAAACCATAAAACAACGCCTCCTGTTTTGTGGTATGCCATAATCCTTTGCGTTCAACACTTTAAGATAATTTTTGTATCCTAAGCGTTCTAAGAAATCTCTCCAATGCGCGAAATCTTTAATATTTTTACTGCCTACGACTTCAGGCACATTTTCCATTAGTAATATACACAGACGCGCAACTGTTAGCAGCGCTTGGTTAGGGCAGTGGCGGGACAAGTGTTGGAGTTGGAGAAACTCATTTATCTATAGAAAAAAATAGACCCGCAAACGCTTGACATATATTTAGAAAAAGTACATAATAATTGTGGGGCTACGCTTTGAAAGAGTTTTTGTAATGTTAATGATACCGTTAAAGCACTAGACAAAGACTTTGAGCATTTCGAGTTACTTATGAGGCAGGCAACGACAATAGGTTTTAAAGGCGACATTCAAAACGAAATTATGCTCGAATTGCAAAAGGAGGGTTATGCAAATATACAAGAATACTTAGACAGAGTAAAAGAGATTAATGCGGAGTGTTATGACTTACTTTCGCTGTTGCACAAAGAAATGTTTGCATTTATTGAGGCAGAGAACAAAGGGTATGATAGCGAGCCAGCGAGGTGGTTAAATAATGCTGGTTGCCCGTACACAAAAGCAATGGTAAAATATAACCCACTAAAAGAGATTGCAATACAAGACCGCGACAAGAAATTAGCAATACTAAAACAAGAGTACAACATAAAGGATTAAAGTTAGCTCTGCTTATTGTGCTTGCACAACAAACTTGAAAGGAAAATAACGCTGAGAGAAAGAAAAGGAATAATATAATGATTTTAAGTGTAAGTAGGCGGACGGATATTCCGGCGTTGTATAGTGATTGGTTTTTTGAGCGGCTTAGGGCAGGGTATTTTTTGGTGCCTAGTCCTTTTATTTTGAATAATAAAATTGCAAGGGTAAATGTTACTCCAGTTAGGTTTGAGCGTAATTTGTTAGGGGCAATTGAAACGAATGCTAAGGGCGAGCAAGGGATTAGTGGAAACATAGATGGGATTATGTTTTGGTCTAAAAATCCTAGACCTATAATTAGGCGGCTTGGTGAATTGGACAGTTTGGGATACAGCAAATATTGCTTTCTGTTTACACTTAACCCGTACGGCGCGGCGATTGAGAAAAATGTGCCGCCTTTAGTAGAGCGAATTGATACGTTTAAAGAATTGTCTAGCGCGATAGGGGCGGGCAGAGTTTTTTGGAGGTACGACCCAATCTTACTTACAAGTGAATATGATGTAAGTTGGCACATAAATCAATTTGAGATGCTAACAAGCCAACTTAAAGGTTTTACTAAAAATTGCAAGTTTAGTTTTATGACCTAGGAAATATCGTTTTTTGAATGAGAGTGAAAAGCCTCGTCCAAAAAAGCCGAGCCTCAAGCGAGGGAAGCGGCGCAGCCGCCTTTTTTATACTGGGCAAGAACCCAAAACTGTTAGCACCCACACATAGCCAAAAGTTGCAATTAGCAAAATTGAGCGGTCGTTTAACTATTATTAGGGGTGATTTAGTGTGTGGGTTAAGAGTGTGTTAATATGTGCGGGCGAGATGTGGAATAAGTGTTGACACAGCGGGTGGTTTGTGAAAAAAAGTTAATAAAAATTTAAAAAAGTTTGTAAAAACGCTTGCAATTTGTTTAAGTTTGTGTTAAAATATATGTAATTAAAATAATTATAAACTAGTAGCACTATTGGCAAGGTGCAGGTGCAGGGTAGGTTATGTTTATCTTTAAAATTGCAAAGGTAAATGCTATATCTGTATGTGGATAGTTACGCTGGTTTATGGGGGAGGTATAATTATGAGTTCAAAATCTAAATTAGTTTTGCCACCAGTTGGCGAAGAAATGTCGCGTGAAGAGGCAACAAATATTGATGGAGGAAATAGCGCTAGAAACAGGGCTAACAACTGGGCTACATTTGGCGCGGTTATAGGTGTAATAGGCGGTATTGCTGGTGTAGCAACAATGGGTAATGCTGCTAGAGTAGCTAATAACGTTCCTCTTACAGGTATGCAACAAGCAGGTCAAGGTATGGCAACTATGGCACAACCTCTTTCAGGTGTAGCTGGGCTTTTTGCTGGTATGGCTGGACAAGAGGCTGACGAGTACGAGCGCAACGCTGATAGGGCTAGAAACTCTGCTTTGGGTGGAGATAGTATGGTTGCTTCTAGAAGCGGCTTTGGCGGTGGTCATTCTACTGGTGGTATGGGCGGTTATGGCTAAGCCAAGAAAATGTGGTTAATCTAAATAAAAAGGGGAGGTGTATTATGGGTAAATTAGTTTTGCCAGGCACTGGTAGGGAAATGAATAAAGAAGAAATGCAGTATATAGATGGTGGTTTTAATTGGGGACGCGCACTTAGGTGGGCAGGTGCTGCGGTTGCGGTTGCGGCGTTAGTAGTTGCTACAGTAGTTACATTTGGTGCGGCTACTCCACTTACACTTGCTGCAGGCGTTGCCATATTAGGTAAGGCAGTAGGCGCTACTGTTGCGGTTAAAGGTCTTGTACAGTACGAGCAGTTTTTAGCAGCGGGCGGTTACGGCGGACCAACAGAGTATAGTGCGTTTGGCGGAGATAGTTTAGTAGCAAGCAGAAGTTCGCTTGGAAGCGGTTACTCAGACTTCTACAGTTATTAAAGACCTTTATAGGTAAAAAAATTAATCTAGGGAGTAGATTATGTTTAAGAGTAAACAAAAAATATCCTTTTGTTGTTACGGGTTGTAAACGACAAAAGGATATTTTTTTTATTTTGGTTGTTAGTGTTTTGTGTCGCACTTGTAGGCGAAACTATATACAAAAGAATTTTATTGTGAAGCGTTGCGGAACAGAAATTGTATTAGTTTCATTACACGCTGCATTCGGCTACTTTTACTAGTTTTACTTCGCCGCAAAGTACGTCTGAATAAGAGTAAGATTGTTTTAGTACTGTTGTTGGGTTTTTTAGTCTGATTGTGAAAACCGAGTTGTGAATATCTTCTACTGTGCCACGATAGTGGTTTATTTTTTTTCTGCCGCGGCATACTTCTAAGTCTACAAGTACGCCCTTTAATTTTTCTATACTGTTTTTAACTGTTGCCATACAATGTTTAACTCTACGCATATAACCCTCCAAATGTTTTTACAACGGCGGGTGGGTGCAATTGTAAAAACCATATTTAGTATTATATCCAAGTTGGACGTGTTTTATGCGTGTTGTAGTGTAAAGTGTAGAGTGTAAAGTGTAAAGTGGTTTCACCCGCTAGCGCGGGCAAGATTTTGTTTGCAAATTTTGTATATACACAAAATGCGGGCTGTTCAAAAGTTTTTGTATTAAAAGAGTGTAGGCACTTTACACTTTACACTTTACATTTTATACTCTAAAGGCACTTTACACTTTACACTTTACATTTTACACTATAAAAGAGCATATTTTGCTTGTGCTTTAAATAGTATAATACATAAGCAAATTTTTGTGTTGAAAAAAATGATTTGGAGGAGAATAATATGGCATACGAGCCGCTTTATGATAAGCTTACATCTGATTATAAAAAAAGTTTGACGTCTGGGCAGGTGATTGTTAACAGCAGTTTGAACGCGCTTGAGGGGACTAGCATTTCTAAAATTTTAGCGGTGCAAGCAGACGTTAATATTACAGGAAGCGAGGCGCTAGCAAAAGAGTTAAAATATGCGGGGCGCATAAATTTTAAAGTTATGTATTTGTGCGAGGAAAATCACGTACACGGCATAGACGCGAATGTAGATTTTTCTGACAGACTACAAGAGGGGCAGATTGTGCCGGGCAATAGGTATGTTGTAACTGCAAGCATACTTGATATAGACACAACAAATGTATCTAAGTCTAGCGTAGAGTTTGCTGCTGTGACTGATGTTAGGGTAAGCGCGATAGTGTCGCAAAAGGTTAACTTTTTGAAAGACGGAAGCGGGCAATTATTTACTAACAAAGAGACAATATCTCATAAAACCCTAGATGCATTCCACAACACAAGCCTTATGATTACGGACGAGTTTAGTATAGACGAGGGTAAAAAGATATTGTCGTGTGACACGCAGATTATTTTAAGGCGCGCTGTGTCGGGGTCTGACTTTGTGATTTTAGAGGGCGAGGTTGCTACAAACATCTGCTATACGAATGGCGAGGACGAACTTTTTCACGTTAATCATCTAACCACTTTTAAAGAGGAAGTAGAGACTAATCGCGTGCATATCGGAAGTTTGGTAGATGCTACATTATCTATAAAAAACACAAGGTGTATTGTTAACCATTTAGATGAGCGCAACACGCTTATTAGGCTTGAGATTGGTGTAGATGCGCTTATAAAAAGTTGGTCGGCACATCAACTAGAGGTTGTTGCGGACGCGTTTTCGCCAACAAACGAGACAACGCTTGTAATGGAAGACTTTATATCTCACTCACACATAGCAAGCGAGTTTTTTGAAGAGCGTATAGACAGCACGGCTACGCTAGATGAGACAGCGGTGCGGGTAGATAAGATTGTTGCGGTTGCAAAAAACAGGCTTACAATTGCAAACATATTGCCGCTTGAGGATAGCGTTACGATAGAGGGTATTGTTGCGTGTAACGTGGTTTATTTAAGTGTAGAGAACGAGCATTTAAATTCTGTACTTGTAGACTTGCCGTTTTCTGTAAACTTGACGCTTGAAGGGGTTTTAGATGTTAGTCAAGTTTTTGCAGACGCTATAGTTGCTAGTGTAAGTGCGCGGGCAAGGCGCGGTAGGGATATACAACTAACGGCAGATATCAAACTAAAAGTAAACGCATACAAGCCGACCATAAACTTTGTAATAGGCGAAGTGCAGGTTGGGGACGCGGTTGAGATGTCTGATAGCGCGCTATCTATATATATTGTAAGGGCGCAACAAACTTTGTGGGAAGTTGTGAAAGAATTGCGCACGACACCAGAGACTGTTATGGCGCAAAACCCAACGCTTACGCTGCCGCTTGCTGGTGGCGAGAGAATAATGTTTTATAGACAGTTGGGTTAGAGATGAGCGTTCAGCGATGAGTTAATTTAATTGAACACTTAACACTGAACATTGAACAATGGCTTCACCGCTTTCGCGGAAATGATTTAGATAGGTTTAAGGGGTTGTATAAAGTATACAGCCCTTTAAAAGTTTTTGCGTTAAATGACTTGACTTTTTATATAAAAATGTAGTATAATTAGAAATAGACTTATGTTAGGGCGGGGTGAGATGTTTTGCCTTAGCGGTGGGTTTGCTAAAAACAAAAAAATAAAATAAAATAAAAATAAAAGAGCTTTTGCTCTGGTGTAAAAATTTTACACTTTACACTAAATAATGGAGTTACATAATGGAAATTTTAAGTTCTACGGAAAATTTAAGTTCTATGTTATCAATTCTTATCTGGGCGCCGTTAATCTTTTTTGCGGTATTCGGGTTTATGTTTGGCTTTATACGCGGGCTAAGAAAATCGGTTACTAGAATTATTGCAATTGTAATTGTGGGTATTGCCGCGCTAGTTTTAGCAAGGCTTATCTCGGGTATGTTTGCAGACGCTGGAAGTTTTGTTTTTGATGGTATGGACGAGGGCGGCGCTATGGGCGTATTTTTAAACAGTTTTGATAGTGCTGCGCTTGCTATATTTGGTGCGATTGCCGCTTTGGTTATTTTTATACTTTTGTTTTTTGCTTTGCAGTTTATAACGGTTTTTATAAATCTGTTTTTTAGAAGCGACACAAGGGATAGGGGCGACCGCAAGGCTAGGAGGCACTCACGCTTGATGGGCGGGGCTGTTGGCATTTTGCAAGGTTTTATAATAACAATTTTTGTTTTGGTGCCGGTTACTGGCGCTATAAGTATAGCAAGGGAAATGGACGAGCGAATGGATTTTCAAGCGTTCGCGCAAGAATTTTCTGATAATAACGGCGATGATGAAAATGGCTTCGATTTAGCCGAGTTAGCAACTGCGTTTGACGAGTTTACGGGTAGCGCGGCGGTAAGGGTTATGAGTGGTGGTCCGCTTTCTAGGTGGATGTTCGACTTTTTAACAACTACAACACTTAGGGGTCAGCACCAAGAGGTCAGGTGGAGGTTGTCTGATGAACTTATGGTTGTTGCAGATGTTGTGGGGCTTATGCGTGGGCTTGATAGGGCTAGGTATGTTGATGATGATGGTAATTACGTGCCGCTTACTGATGACGTGGGCGCGCAGATAGTTATAGATGGTGTGCCGCAGTATGAGATGACAACAGATGTAGACTGGAACATAGCAAGGCTAAATTTTGACATATTCAGACAAATTGCGGTAAGGGTTTTGGATAGCGCTACGATATCGTTTTTTATAGATGAGGCGGCAAGTGTTATTAGAGACGAGGCTAGTTTCGATGAGTATGGGCGCGACATTATAGAGCAAATTATGTACGATGAAGAGACTGGCGAGGTTAGCAATATGGCGCCGGTGATAAGGCAAGCGCTTTTTGCAATAGATGTGGCGGGGTTAAGGCGCGACATTAATGCTGTTATAAACATTGCGGTTATGCTTCAAGCGGTAGGTGTATTTACAGACATTTGGGATAACGAGGAAGAGTGTTATTGCTGCGACCCTGACAGAATTCATATACCTGATGTAGAAGCGGGCTATATTGTGTGTAGCGTGTGCGACCCGGATAGTTCTGATACGCTTGCAACTGTTATGCAAGCACTTGTAAACTCGCAAAACAAGTACGAGTATACGCCTGTGCGTGCACCACCCGGCACAGAGCCAACGCAAATAGTAATTGGTAACGAGCCAGTAAACGCGCTTAGATATTTCTTACACAATTTGTTATCTGTTGGCATACTGAGAAACGTGTTGCCAGAACTTGTAGAGATAATGGGCGAGTTTATATCAGATGCGGCAACGGGCGGGCTTTATGACAATGGCGACTATCATTATAACAACGGCGGTTATGGCGGTGGCAGTAATGGAGGTAATAATGGCAGTAGCGGGGGCGGTGTTCCGGACTTGAATGTTGGCGGACACGGCATTACGGACGCGCAAAGGGCTTCGGACGCTTTTTGGGCTGCTGAGGCTGGAGTGCTTGAGAGACTTATTATAGCGTTTAACGATGCGACTGCTATGTTTGGCGAGGGCGCAGGAGAGGGCGAGATAGATGGGCTTCCTTTGGTTGAGCTTGGCGTAGCGCTAGACTTATTCTATCAGAGTTTCTTATTTAAAAGCATATATCTTGCTATGGTAGAAAATCAGTTTGACGAGGCGGGCGACTTTAAAAATGAGATTTGGCTTACGCTATTTATAGGCGCTTTACTTGGCGAGAGTGGCTTAGATAGTATAAACGAAAATATAGAGCCACAGTATCAACATACAATATATAGTTTAATTGTAGACTTTGCTAAAACGACATACAGAGTAGACGACGGCGTAACAGTTTATGCATACGATGAAGTAGATGGCATTGTGCAAGTAAAGTGGGGCTTTACGTGGTATGTTGGGCGTACTGACAACCAAAGGGAAGTAGGCTTTTGGGAAGGCTTCTTTGGCTTCTTTGTAGGGCTTGTAGAGCGTGGTCAATTATTATTCGACCTATCAAACGACCCAGAGTATTTCAACTTTACAGACGACACTTACAGACTTGTTTTATCAGATGCAAACATATATACTTACAGAGGGCTGATAGATTTCTTTGCGGATAACAGAGCGAGAGATGGCATACTAAACGATATACTTGCAGGCTTTGGCGGGAATGATGCGCTAGAGGGTGTAGACTTAGGCGGGCTTATTGCGGGCATAGATAGAGAAGTAGAGCATAGCGCGCTTGATGCACTTATTATACTAGAACACGGGGCGATTAGAGAGGGCGAGCAAGATGATTACGCGGCGGTGGCTATAACTGTGGCGGTGGCAATAGCGCAGTTAGAGATTTTTGCGCTGTCGTATATGTTATTAGAGACGCTGTTAGCATCGGGCATAAACTTAAGGTTTGGTGTGGCAGATACGGCAACGGCTGGGTTTGTGCAAGCAGACTTAGATACGTTGCAAGCAGAAATCATACGAATAGCAGGGGCAAACGAGGAATTAAGAGACGACTTACTAGAATTCTTTTTTCCTGCATAGTGCATAATAGTAATGGTGGTTGTTGGCGGGGCAATACAAGGCAAAACAAGGCAAGGCAAAACAAGTTTTTAGGCTTTGGGCTTTGCTGGGCAGCGCTTAAATTTTTAAAAATATGTTTAGAAAAATTTTAGGTAAAAAGTCTAAAGAAGAAGAGCAGTCGCAAGAGTTTGTTCCTAACTTTAGTAATAATAGTAATGGCGAGTTTACGCCAAACTTTGTGAATCAGCAAAGTGATAATGGGCAGGGTTCTCAGCAATCGGGGCAAGGGCAACAAGGGCAACAAGGGCAAAATAGTCAGGGGCAACAAGGGCAAAATAATCAACCGCAAAATAATCACCAAGGGCAACCTAATAGTTTTAAAGCGGTACAGCCAGAGTGGCAAGGGGTTCAACAAGGGCAAGTAGAGCAAGGTCAAGGTGGGCAATCTGCACAGCAATCTATGGGGCAATCTGCAGGGCAATCTATGGGGCAACCTGCACAGCAACCGGATAGTGATTTTGATGTGCAAAGTTCTGTGCTTAGGGGCGACGAGGCAAGTAATATATATCCGCGTAATCAATGGGCTGTTAACAGCACACCAAATGACGACTTCGATGATTACACAACGGAAGGCAAAGAGTGGATGCAGTATGGAAGTGTAGAGCAAGAGCCGATAATAAATCAACCACAGCAACAACCAATTCAACAACAGCCTATACAGCAACCACACGGGCAAGAGTTACAAAGCCAGCCTATGCAACAACCGCAAGTGCAACCACAACCAATCTCACAAAGCCAAGCGCAACCACAAAGCCAACCACAGCAAGTGCAAAGTGGGCAAAATGAACAATGGCAAGATAGGTATGCAGGGTGGGAACAGCCAGTTATGCCACAGCAACCAATTCAGCAACCACAGCAAATTGTTCAGCCGGCGCAACCTATAGAACAACAACAACTAGGGCAAGCAGGGCAGGGGCAAAATGGGCAACCACAAAATAATCATAATGGGCAACAAGAAGTCGGGCAACAAGATAACCAGCAAATCAAACCTAATATGTGCTGTATGCATTTTTTAAGGTTTGTGTTAAATAATAAGTAGAGTTGCTTAAACAACTTTAGCAAATAAGACATATGCGAGAGTTTAACTAGTTAGGTTTTGCAATGGGTTCAACCAACTTTAACAAAAATATTTTAAGGAGCAAGACAAATGGAAAACAATAACAACAATCAAAATCCTTTTAATAAGCCTACAAATCAACCGCCGGGGCAACCACCGGGGCAGACGCCTAATCAGAGTGGCGATTTAAAAGGCTTGTTCGATAATCATAATGCGCCGAGTGGTCAAAATAATAACTTTGGTGCGCCACCGCCAAACAACCAATTTGGTCAGCCACCACAGCCACCAATAAATCCATCTGGGCAAGGTCAAGGTCAAGGTGGGGCATTCAACCAACCACCACCGCCACTAAATCAAGGTGGGCAAGGGCAAGGTGGTCAAGGTGGTCAAGGTGGTCAGTTTGGGCAACCACCGCCACAGCAATTTGGTCAGCCAAATAATGCGGGTGGTCAGTTTGGTATGCCAATTGCTAGTGGTGGCTTTGGTCAAGGTAATAACAACCAAGGCAACCAAAACAATCAAGGTGGTTTTGGTCAGAATAACCAAAATAACCAAGGTGGGTTCGGGCAAAATAACCAAGGTAACAACCAAGGGCAGTTTGGACAAAATAACCAAGGGGGCTTTGGACAAAACAACAATCAAGGGGGCTTTGGTCAGAATAATAACCAAGGGCAATTCGGTCAGCCTAACGGACAGTTCGGTCAGCCGGGCTTTCCGCCACAACCACAGTTTAATTTGCCACCACAGCGCCAACAAGGTATGGGTGTTGCATCTTTAGTAATGGGTATTTTGGCTATGGTAAGTTGTTGCTGGGGTTGGACAGCGCCAATTTTTGGTATACTTGCGGTAGTATTTGGTGCGGTGCAACTAAGGCGCGAGCGCTCTGGTATGGCAATTGCGGGTATAATATTAGGTATACTAGCAACCATTATCGGTGTTATACTAATTGGCTTTATTTTAAGTGGCGCGATGGATAGTTGGATGCAAGATATTTTAGACGGACTAGAAACTTATCCAGAAAATATAAGAATTTTATTTTCAATGCTATAGGAATTATCGCGAAGCGGGTGTAGCATCCGTTAACAAATCATATCATAAAAGAATTTCCTCGTGCAGCGAAGCGGAACAGAAATTCGTTATGATATGACTTTGTTCTTTTTTAAGTATGAGTGAGCAAGATAACAGGCACGGTACTGCGCCACAAGACAGGCAAAAAAAAATAGCAGAGCAAGAGTTTGAAGAACTTGTTAGTATATCTAACAAGGTTTTAGGTATACAAGAAGAAGAAGCGGAAGCAGATACAGGGGAAGAGCAAGATATTATAAAAGAGCCAATCGTGTTTTTAGGACCAATCTCAGTTTTGTTTGGCTTTTTATCTATCTCTTTGGGTTTTTTGCCTTTTTCTATAACTCTGTTATTTGCATTTATTGCTTTGTCTGCTGCTAGTTTACAAATATTATCTAAACTAACAGAGTTTAGTATAGTTGGGGCTACGTTTGCGTGCGTGGGGCTTATTATAAATGTGGCGGCGTGGTTGCAAGATAAGGATAATATTGCTGAGTTTGGCGCGCATTCTGTAATTACAATTATAGCACTTGTAATTATGCTTCCAACAGCCGCATACTATTTGTATTTGCAATTTAAAGAAAACTACAAAAAATAAATATGCTAATGTTTAGGTAATATGTCTAGACAGCTAGCAAAAAAAGGGGAAGGGGTTTATGAATAACAACAATCAAAATCAAGGAAATTTTCAGCCGAACAATAGTGGGCAGAATTTTCAGGGTGAAGGGCAGAATCTTCAACAACCAAACAATCAAGTTCAAGGGCAAGGACAAGGGCAGGGGCAACAATTTAATAATCAAAATTTTCAGGGGCAGCCTCACCACAACGCATACAATCAGCACGGACAGCATAACCCGCAGTACTACGATTCTGACAAGCCACCACCGCAGTTTACCCAACAGCGCCACCGCCAAGAAACACCGGGCAAGGCAATAGCCGCGCTTATACTAGGCATTTTAAGTATAGTATCTTTTGGGCTGTTAACTGGTATACCGGGTATGATAATTGCGCGCCAGCAAAATAACGAGCAACCACACGAGATGGCAACAATAGGCTTTTGGCTATCTTTAGTGGGTACAATTTTAAGTGTGGTTGGGATACTAATTTTAGTTGGCTATTTGTTATTTTTGTTGTTGTTGGCTATTGGGCTTAGTAACGCAATATTGTTTTAAAAACTTGTAGCGGTAAAAAATAAACAACCAAAATACATACCTAAAAATACATACCTAAAAATACAACCAAAAACACCTAACTATAATGAACACAAACGAAAAAGAAAACCCAACAAGTGTTGTGGCAAAAATAAAAAGCTGGCTAAAACGCATTAGTCCAAAAACTATGTTAATTGCGTTTTGGTCAGCTTTTATAGTAGGGTTGCTTATTTACAATTTGCTCTATCACATCGGCGGTTTTACAATTGTAGGACACGCGCCGTGTCTTTCTATTACTAGGCTTGGTATATACTGCGCAACTTGTGGCGCAACACGAATGACACACCATTTTTTGACTTTTTCTTTTATAACAAGTTTTTTTTACAACCCTATAATATTTTTGGTTTATCTAACATTTGGTATTTATATGGCAATAATCACAGCCCAAATATTTTTAAAAAAGCAAGTTTTGACTTTTCCGATTTATATCCCAGTAGCAATTTTCGCCGTAGCAATTGTAGCGTTTACAATAGTTAGAAACCTGTGATATAAGTGTAAAGTGTAATGTAAAGTGTAGAGTGTAAAGTGTAAAGTGGTTAAACTCATTAATATCAAAACTTTTGAACAGTCTGCAACAATTTATCTCAAACATATTGCAAATGTATAATATTGCCCGCGCTAGCGGTGAAATCACTTTACACTTTACATTTTACACTCTACACTAACAATAAGTGGCATATCTTTAACTTCTAGTTTGTAGATTGCTTCTGCGCCCAAGTCTTCAAAGGCTATAACTTCTGCACTTGTTACACAATTTTTATAAATTGCACCGCACCCACCTATTGCTATAAAGTAGGTGGCTTTATTTTTTTTAAGCGACTTAATTACACTTTCGTCGCGCGAGCCTTTGCCTATAACGGCAATAACCCCTGCGTCTAAAAGGGCGGGGGTGTAGGCGTCCATTCTTGCACTTGTGGTTGGTCCGCAACTTCCTATAACCTCGCCCGGCTTTGCAGGGCAAGGACCAGTATAATAAATTACCGCGCCTTCTAAATTAAAGGGCAATTTACTTGTTGCTTCACTTGATTGTTTGCTTTTTTCTGTAGAATTTTCAAGCAATTCTACAAGCCTTTTGTGTGCTGCGTCGCGCGCGGTATAAATTGTGCCACTTAAATACACAATTTGTTTAGGCTTTAGTTTTTGTAAATCTTTTTTGTTTAAAGGTGTTTTAATTTTCATAATGTTTTTTATAAGTGTAGAGTGTAAAATGTAAAGTGTGTGAGATTTAGAGTGTAAAGTGTAAAATGTAAAGTGTAAAGTGATTTCACCGCTAGCGCGGGCAAGTTTTATTTTGCAAATTTTTTGCAATTTTAAAACTCAGACTGTTGAAATGCTTATTATATAATTGAATATAGGAACTCTACACTTTACACTCTACACTTTACAATAAAATACTGCCGTGTCTTGTTGCGAAGCAGTTTATGTTAACTGCGAGCGGCAAGCCCGCTATGTGCGTTGGGTAGGTTTCTATATGAACGGCAAGGGCGGTGCAGTCGCCGCCAAACCCGTGTACGCCGATGTTTAGTTTGTTTACTGCCATTAGCATTTCTTGCTCTAGCGTGGCAATATCTTTACACTTACTCGGCGTTGCTGTGTCTCTTGTAAGGGCGTATTTGGCTATAAGGCTTGCCTTTTCCATTGTGCCACCAATGCCAACCCCTATAACAATTGGCGGGCAGGGCTTTGCGCCCGCTGTCTTTACGCACTCTACAACCTTTGCAATTATATCACCCTTACTAGACTGTGGCGGTAGCATAAAAAGCATAGACATATTCTCAGAGCCAAACCCCTTAGCGCTTACGTTTACTTTTACACTACTACCCTCAACAATTTTTGTGTGAATAATTGCCGGTGTATTGTCTTTAGTGTTTTGGCGCGTTAGTGGGTCTACAACTGATTTTCTGAAGTAGCCATCTTTGTAGGCTTCTCTCACACCTTGGTTAACAGCGTTTTCTATATACTCGCCCTCTAGCGCGACATCTTGCCCAATTTCTAAAAACACAACGGCAAGCCCGGTGTCTTGACAAAACGCTATATTATCCGTTTTTGCTAGTTTGTCGTTATCTAGTATGGTTTTTAATGTAAACTTTGCGGTTTGGCACTTTTCGTTTTTGTAGGCTTTTTCTAGCAAGCGGACAGTATTTGCATCTATGTTTACCATTATATCTAAAAGCAAATTGTAAACTGCGCTTTTAATTTTTTCGGTGTTTATAATTCGCTTGTCGTTATTATTATTATTCTCTCTCATATGATACATTGTACACTATTTCACTTGCAAAAGCAAGTATAATATGCTACAATATATCTATATGAAAATTTGCTCTCTCGCGTCTGGTTCTAAAGGGAACTTAATTTATATAGGCTATAACAATACTAATTTATTAGTAGACTTTGGCATTTCAACAAAAGAAGCAGAAATTCGCCTTGCAAGCATAGGCGTAAGACCAGAGAGCATAGATGCAATACTTATAACGCACGAGCATAAAGACCACATAAAAGGGGTAGAACTTTTTGCAAAAAAATATGGGGTAGATGTTTATGCTTACAACGGCACGTGGGATTTATTAGACAAAACTTTTAAAGAAATCAACCTTAAAAAGCGTATAGACTTTTTTTTAGGAGACTTTTTTTTGGGTGAGTTAACAGTTGTGCCGTTTAAAGTGTCGCACGATGCTAGCGCTTGTGTTGGCTTTAGTTTTATACAAGGCAGTAATAAAATCTCTGTTGCAACAGATTTGGGCTTTGTGTGTGAGAGCGCTATAAACAATTTGAAGGGTTCTGACATCGTGCTTATAGAAAGCAACCATTGCGCAGAATTATTACATATGGGCAAGTATCCATATTTTTTAAAGCGGCGTGTGTCTTCGCGCGAAGGGCATTTGTCTAACGAAGATGCGGCCGTGTTAAATTTAGAACTTGCCAAAAGCGGAACAAAACAAATAATACTAGCCCACCTAAGCGCCGAAAATAACAGACCAGAACTCGCTTACAAAACAACGGCAAATCTGCTTGAAGCGGGCGGCGCTGTAATAAATAAAGATGTATACATAGACATAGCATTTCAAGACAAAAAAACGGCGTTATTCGAAGTTGTTTAGAGTTGCTTTGCAACTAGTAAATATGGGCAAAAGGGCTTAAAAACTAATACAATATAAGGCAAAGGGGAAAGATAAAATTATGGATAAAAATATTAATAAAGATATAAATAGCAGTAGCAATGAAAGCAAGCCTGAAATAGAGCAAGGGCAATCGGAACAAGTGCAATCTACAGAGCAATCGGGGCAACAAGGGCAACCTACACAGCAAGGTCAGCAAGGTTATTATAATTTGGGTAACACGCAGCCTACGCCGGTTAATCAAGTCGGCAACCCATACAGCAACAACCAGCAGGGTCACCCATACGGCAACAACCCTTATGGTAATCCGCCAAATGTTATGCCTTATGGTAATTACCCGCACAGCAACAACCAGCAAGGTAACCCATACGGCAACAATTACCAAGGCAATCCATACGACAATAATCAGCAGAACCCATATCACTACGGGGGGCATCAACCGCCACCAAGTAACTATAACCACTATGGTATGACGTCTCAATCTCAAAACACAGATTCGCAAAAGTGGAATGTAAGTTTTTTTACGGGCAACCTTATTTGGATGCTAGGCATTATTGGCGCTTTGGTGGTTAGTTTTGCCGTAGTATTTTTTGTTGTAATCTTTTTCTTTAACGACCCTTACGTGATTGAGAGACCAGCCTTTCAAATAACCGCGCTTGTTACTTTGCACGCAACGTTTACTATTATAACTATTGCTGTGATAAAGTCGCAAAAGAAAAACGTGCTAGATGTTATAAGGCTAAAGCGCGGTTTAAACTTGAAGCAGTTTTTCTGGGTTGTGGTTTTAAGTTTGGCAGTTTTACCCGCGTTTTATTTTACAGCCGTTGGCTTTAATATTTTACTTGGGTTTTTGGGCTTTTTTAGGGAAGCGCCCGAGGCGGCAGTAGTATTATCTACACCGCTATCCCGCGTGCTTGAGAGTAGCGATGGTATGATGTTTGGGCTTAGCGGGCATATAATTTTTATATTTTTAGTTTACGTGTTGTTTATAGGTGTGATGCCGTCCATATCGGAAGAGTTTTGGATAAGGGGCGGGGCTATGCGCGGACTAGAGAATAAGTCTAAGCGGTTTGCAGTATTTATGTCGGGGCTTATGTTTATGATAATGCATATGAACCCCGCACAAACATTTCCGCACATCATACTAGGGTTTATTTTTGCATACATCGTAATAGAGACAAACAGTTTGTGGTCTGCTATGATACTGCACTTTATATACAACACGAGTATAGTCGCGCTTAATTTGTTTGGCGCGTTCGATTTACTGGGTTATATGAGCCTTACTGGCTTTGGCATTTTTCTGATTATTTGCGCGGTTGTTGGTGTTCCGCTTGTGCTTTTAAGTTTGTATTATATATCTAAAGCATCGGCTGATAGAGAAGCGGAAGATGTGAGAATTAAAAACATAACAGATAGCATAGGGGCTAGCCCGCGCAGTATGATAAATGATGGTGTAGAAGAGGCGGGGGGCTTAAATGCATACACAAAGGCGACAAAAAGGTTCAGCATTTGGGACAGAGTAAAAGAGTATAATATTGTTAAGCCTTACGTGCCGGACTATGAGTATATTCAAATGGGCGGGCAGTATTACCAGCAGTACAACCAGTACGGCTATTTAGAAACTGTTTTTGTGCCAAACTATGTGGTGAGAGACAAAAACAAAGCGAAAAATATTTGGGGTCACGTATTTATGTGGGTCGGGCTTGGCATAAGCATTGGTATGTGGCTGATGCTACTAAGTGTGGGGATATATGTCTAAGGAAATGATAAATGTTAAATTTTAAATGTTTAATGGTTTCACCCGCTTCGTGAGAAAAATAGATATTTAAGACTGTTAAAACGTAATAGCATTTAATGAATATAACCATTTAAAATTTAACATTTAAAATTTAACATTAAATAATTATGTCTAATTTCAACAACAACAACTATAATAATTACAACAACAATAATAACAACGGCAATCATCAATGGGTGTGGAATGCGCAAATTGGGCAATGGGTTTTAGTGCCTGTAATTCCGCCACCACCACCGCCACCAGTTATTTATCCGCCAGAAATTAATTGTGGGGGCAAGTCGGATAGTGGGCTATCTTTTTTTGCGTCTAGCCTTATTTGGTTTTTGGGTGTTGTTGGCTTTTTAATTTTTGGCTATATTGCATTTTTTATAATGCAAGGCACAAGTATAGACTCACCCGTTAGAAGCATTATAGCAACAGTTGCGGGTCATATGGCTATGCTTTTAGCGCCTGTTATAGTAATACTTATTGTAAAAAGAAGGGGCAAGGGGCGAAGTAAGCAGACAAGTACTTCAGATTTTCAACAACCCAGCGGGCAACAAGGCGCTATGCAAACAACTGTGCAACAAAGCCCACAACATCAAAGCCCCGGGCAAACAAGCGGGCAGACTAGCGCGTTTAGGTCGTTTTTAAAAATTACTAGGCTTGATAGGGGGCTTTCGCTTTATCAAGTGATGTTGATTGTAGTTTTGGGCGGGGCTGGAATATTTGCGTTTACGTTTTTTGCTCAGATTTTTATACTGTTTTTAGAGTTACTAGGATATAATCGCCCAGAGGGTGGCGTTATACCTATCCCATCTGGTATGGGGCTTGGCGGGCTGTTTTTGATGTTGTTTGCGCTTGTTGCAATAATGCCCTCAATAACGGAAGAAGTCTTTATAAGGGGCGGTGTACAGCGCGGAATGGAAACACGCGGCAAGATGTTTGCAATACTAATGACGGGGCTGATGTTTAGTTTAATGCATAAAAATCCTATGCAAACCGTACACCAGTTCTTTTTAGGGGTTATATTTGCATACATTGTTATAGAAACCCGTTCGCTTTGGGCTGGTATGTTGTTGCATTTTGTAAACAATTTTATTGCCATATGCTTTACTGTGTTTTATATGTGGGCAGAGGAGCAAGAGTGGTTTCAAAACATTAATGGCTACGCAAATGGTTATTACGAGAGTGCTACATCAAATGGTTACGAGACTATAGGGCTGTTGCTTGCTTCGTTTATGTTTTCGGCAATAGCCTTGCCAATTGTTATTGCAATGCTTTATTTGCTCTCGCGCCACTCACACAAACTAGAGGGCAAGTATGTGTCTGAGTTTAAAGTGTTTAGTAGGCTTAAAGATATGTGCAAAAGCGGATTGTCTAAGGGTGTGGTAGATAGCACATCATCATTAAATAGTGATGAACATTTTGGCATACATCTAGCAAGTGGACAAGTACCACAGCAGTCTAGGGCAGACAGAGTTAAAAACATATGGGCTTGGTTTTTTATAGGCTTAGGCTTTGCCGTGTGCTTAGTATTTTGGTTTATGAGATTTTTTGCTTAGGCTTTGTAATACAAATTTCTCTCGGTTGTTTGCTTACGCAAACAAAGGTTCGAAATTTGTAATACAAAGCTGTAAGGTAACTTAATGTAGCCGTTAGTACAGCCTTGATGTGCAACAATTCTGAATTCTGAGTTCATAATTCAGAATTTGTAAAAGGGAGATTAGATTTTGAATAAGAGATTTGATTTGCCACTTGTGTTTGTAAGTGGGGTATATTTTTTAATTGCGCTTTTGCTGATTGGTACTAGGTTGTTTTTCTCTTTAGGTTTTGTAACAAGCAACATAGATATTTTTTGGACGCTTCTTGTACAACTTCTTATAATGGGTGTAGTACCCGTAGTTGCAATTATGATTTACAGGCGGGTGA
>WQRI01000007.1 GCA_009786825.1 Bacillota bacterium | reverse complement strand
GCGGTAGCCACAGTAGATACGTTGGGTATGGTGCGCGCAGTAACTGCCGGCACGGCTGTAATAACGGCAAGGTCTACGTTTAACACGGCAGTTACTGCACAGACAACGATAACAGTCACACAAGCGCTCGCGCCGGTGATAACGGGTGTAACAATAAGTGGCGCTACAAGCCCGCTCACAATACCTTATCCCATACCGGCGGTGGCAAGCCGACCGAGCGTGCAACTGACTGCTACAGTACAAGGGCAAAATAGCCCGCCTCAGAGTGTCACGTGGACAAGTAGCAATACAAACGTAGCAACAGTCACAGCACAAGGTTTAGTGCGTGCCGTATCTGCGGGTACTGTTAGCATAACCGCGCGCTCTACAGCAAATACAGCCATAAGCCAAAGCGTGAGTATAACTGTTAATCAGACTGTAGGGGATAGTTTGCCCGTAGAAGTTTTGCCACCATTGCCCACATCGATAACCATACTTGCTAATGGCGGTACAAGGATATATATCGGGGATAGTTTGCAGTTGTCAATTAATGTTTTGCCTGCAAATGCTACACGTGATGTTGTTTGGTCTAGCAGTAACGTAGGCGTTGCTACTGTAAGTGATAACGGGCTTATTACAGCGGTAGGCGCTGGTAGTGTGATTATATCCGTTATGTCTGTAGATAATAGGGGCTTAGCAACTGGAGTAGTGGCAACTCTAAATCTAGAACTAGAAGAGTGCGCGTACTATGGCGGTGATTATAATTGTGATGACTATGTAGGTGGCGCAACTGATAGTGACACAGCGGGCAATAATGTTACTAACCACGCTGTATGGGACAATCACGGCTTTAGAATGTTACTTGCTGTTATGTTCCTTTTGATGACCACATCACTAGCCTACCACATAATATCGGGTTTTGTGCGCGGTGGTATAGCAGGGTATAAAAATGCGCGCAAGTATAGGGGGAGATAGTATGAGAGAGATAATAGTGTGCGTATTGTTAATGGTTTTAGCAATACCGCTTTTAGCATTTACAAAGCCAGATGTTAATGTTCAAACAATAGAGCCTAAAAGCATAGAGTACGAGCATTGGTTAGAAGTTAGACACTCGGCAAGTCATACACCAGCGTCAGCAAACAGAATTATGAGTGGCGAATTGCGTTCTGTTTTCTTTGGTTACAAAAGTAGAAGTTCATTTTCATTCTACTCACTAAGAGATATAGTAATTATACAAAAAAAGAGAGCGCCGGGTAACCCTTACCACATAATAATAGACTTTAACGTGCGAATTACACAAGCATTTTTTGAACATTTATCAGACAACATTTTTCACTATATTATAATTTGGTATAATGGCGAGATTGATTATAAATTTAGAGTTTTTGCGTTTAGGAATGGTGCGATGACAAGAATGCACCAAATGATGCCGGTTAGTGTTGTAGCATACTACGGGCTTATGCAAATTTCTTTTGTGTGCGGTTATGCGTTTCAAGCCACACGTTTACAGTTTTCAGTACGGGGCTTTAGAGCGCCACCACCACCGCGCGTAGTTATAACACCGAATAATGTAACATCAATAAGAGTGAATGAAATATTGCAGTTGAGCGCTAGTGTAGTTCCAGCAACCGCTTCGCAAAACATTGTTTGGACTTCAAGCAATCAATCTGTTTTGATGGTCTCAAGCACGGGGCTTATGCAAGCGTTTAGTGTGGGTAGCGTAACGATAACGGCTAGAATGTTAACAGATGGCGAAATTTATTCGCAACTCAGTTTTACTGTACTTCCGCCCGAAGTTGTAGAGCCACCACCGCCACCTTTACCAACAAACATAAGTATACAAGCGATGGGAAGCACAACTTTGAGAGTGGGGGACACTTTGCAATTAAACTTTAGTGTACAACCTTTAAATGCTAGTAGAAATGTGCGTTGGCAAGTAAACAACACTAATGTTGCAACCATTAACTCAAACGGGCTTTTAACAGCGGTTGGGGTAGGGGCTGTTGTTGTGACACTTACAGCACTAGAGCAAACGGGTGCGCTATCTGAAATATCAACAAGTTTAAGCATAAGTATGCTAGGGGCAGATGGCGGGCTTCCACCAATAGAGCCACCACCAAATATAGTTGCACCACCAACTTACTACGAAGCGCAAGAAGTGCCAATTTGGCGCTTACTATTTGCAGTAGTGGGGATATTAATTTTACTTATGGGGGTTGTTGTGGTTTTAGAAAAGATTACAACAACCAAGAGAAGATAAGGAGTTAACAAAATGAAAAACATAATCACATTTAGTTTGGTTTTTGCGCTAGGGCTAGCAAGCGTTTTGGCGTTGCCATTAGTAACAAATGCCTATGTGGCTAAAGCGTACGGCGCTGAAATCGTAGGCTTAGAGTATAAAAATGATAAGCAAGACCTTATGCCACTGACTGTAAGGGGTTCGCGCATCCACGATAACCCTTATGATATTGTCGAGCGCCACGTGTATGGACCTTGTGGAAGACCTGCAAGGTTTCAGCGCGAAACTGGTATCGTTACGAATGCCGATGGCGTACCACTAATGAACCCGGGCAACCCACATATCACGGGCGAGACCACGATTATAACATATTGTAAGTACACACAAAGTTTTATAGATGGTGCTAACCGCTCACTTGCACTATTTTTGGATAGTAGGCTAGATAGGCACTACTTACACAAAAACGGCACGCGAGTAAGAGAGATAAGGCTAGACAGCGCAGTTTTTTTAATCAACTTTAACGGGCGAGATGGGCAAAGATTAATCTACACATTTAGGGAGCGCTACGACAGGGGTTGGCTTAATGGTGTTTTTGGTGATAGGCACGGCTACCGCTTCTTTGATATGAACGGGCGGCGGATATATGAGAGATATATTGCAGAGTTTCAGCGCCCGGCTTGGTGGAGAGTGGCAATAGGTTTTGCGTTTCCGCCATATAGGCTAGGTATGGGGTTAACGGGTAACCACCTAGTAGCATTTGTTGAAATACACGAGCGTACGACACTAGGCGCGTTAACAACATTAATATCTCACGCAACAATACACCCGTGGGATAGGCTAAGGTGTTTCAACACCAACGAGTTTTTGCTAACGGAAGATGGCAGAGAAGTTTTGGTAAATCCGCGAACAAATCAAGTATCAGACTTTTTCGGATTTGCGCTTTTTAATAGTGTAAATGCGCTTCCCATTGTCTATCATAACAACGATATTATTACAACAAACTTAGAGCAACAAAGGGTAGAGCGTAGAGTTGTAGATGGTGTGGCAAGGTCTATTTTAGTAGACGCGTTCACAGTTTGGGGGTTGTTAGAGAGTGGCACAAGTTTTTATATGGCAACTGTACCAACACATTTTGGCTACTTCGATGTGCCGGTGTTAAGGAACAACGCTAACCCACACGACCCAGATTGGCGCTTAATGAATGGCGAGTGCGCAGATGGTGTAATCAAAGATATGCGCCCATCTGAAGTGGACGATGGTGAGAGTTTCGGCACGTGGCTAGGTAGAAATGTGAATAACACAAGAAGTGGTTTAGGTCGCGTGTTTTGGGGGTCTGATGGCTCTAGTGGTCTGTTTGGCGGGCTTGCTAATGTAATTGCAGTAGCGGGCTTTGTGCTAGTGATATTTGTTGCTCTAATGCTTGTAGGTGCGGTAAGGGAAGCGGCAAGCCCTAAAAGGCGGGAGGATAGGTAGATGGTTTTAACTGCAGTTTTAACAATTTTATCTCAAGCATTAAGCGCACTATCAACACTAGCCACTATGGCTAAGACTGCGATCGCCAAAGCCCTAACACTATTTTTCGCGGGACTACTCAGCGTATTCGCCGGCTTAATATCTCTACTAAGCCTCTTGTGGTTGCCATTTGGGTTGTTTTTTAAAAGCAAGAAAAGAGTAGAAAGACAAATACGCAAACTGGACAAAAAATATGGAGATGGGCAAGACACACTAACAGGTTCTAAGAGGCAAATGCAGGAAATGGGCAGACCGTTTATAGCAGAGCAATGCGAGTATGGTTACCGCTTAGATTGTAGCTGTGGCAGATGTAACTTTTGTGGCAAAAAACTAGAAATGGCAAAGCGAGAGAAAGAACTTGAAAAGTGGCGTGAGCAAAACAGACTAAAAAACAAAGAGCTTTTAAACTTGCACGGTAGAGACGATATATTTGATGCACTATGATAAAATTTTTTAAAAATCTATTCCGCTACAACATAGTAAAATTGCTACTGCTTGTTTTTGTAGTGATATTTTTAGGCTACATAATTTTCACGTGGGTGCAAGTGGGGGAATAGTACATCACTAAAACATTAACACAAAATATGGCTAAAAGTTTTGTAAAGAAACACAGTTATGCGATACTGTGCGTGATTGCAATAGCAGTAAGTATATTTTTTATGCTTACTGCTTTTAGCCATTCTTTGCTTAGAGTGCTAGAGGGTTTAAGGGAGTTGTGGTTTGGTCTAGTTAGTTTTGTGCAATTCTTTTTTTGGATAATACCGGAGGCTAGCCCGATAGTTCCGCCCGCCGATAGTGCTACGCCCGACCAAGATATTAACGTGCTACCAGATACGCCCGAAGAGTTTAGAAGTAATCTTTCAGAGTTTTTAAACTTACTTATTTGCTCTCAAAATATGGCAAGATATAGTATTGTTTTAGGGCAAGCAACAGAGATACTGACAAGGGTTTTAATGTTAGTAATTCCGCTGTGGCTAGTTGCTAATATGCTTTTTAAGCGCCATTTTAGCCGTATAAACAACAATTATAACGTAGACAGCAAACAACTAGCGCTAGTAAAGCGTGTGTCAGAGCAAACGTACGTACCTACAAAAAATTACATATTTGGCTTTATAGATTACTTCGATACATCGCGCTTTAAAAAAATTTTGTTGCTAATTTGGCTCTTAAACTTTAACATCTTTGGCATAGTTGCAACACTATTTGGCTTTTTGCTTTACTTTTTTGTGTCACTTGATGTTGCCGCAATTTACCATTTTGTTTATAAAACTGTGCTAGATTTAATGCCCGCCATACGCTTTATGTTACACCCTTTAACTGTTCCAATTGCTGTTGCAATTGTTTATTACAAACTAGATATGTGGCGCAAGGGTAGGGCGCTTGCTTGGCTAAGACGCTTTGAGGCAAGGAACAAAGGCTTTATAAGAGAAAGGCAAATAGCGTTTATGTTTGTAGGAGAGATGGGGCTAGGCAAAACAACTCTAAAGGTAGATGTATCATTGAGTTTAGAAGCGTGGTTCAGACAAACGGCATACGATATGATGTTAGAGATAGACTTGAAATTCCCATATTTCCCTTGGATAAACTTAGAGAACGAACTTAAGCGCGCTATAAAATTTGGTCACGTATATAACCTACGTACAGTAGAAAAGTGGATAAAGAAAAAGCACAACAGATTTAAAAAAGGCGGTGCTTGCTTTGATTATGATTATAAGAAATATGGTTTAGAGTATGACAGTAAAAAGAACATCAGACATCTATTTTCAGAACTTAGTGATTATGCAAAACTTTACTTTATTTACATAATAAAAAGTAGCCTTATAATTTCAAATCACGCAATTAGGACAGACTTCATAATGGACGACGAAGGCAATTTACCAGAGTGGGATTTAGATTTTTTTAACAGGTCTGCTAAGAGAATGCATTTGCATTCTAGGTATTCTAATGTATTGCATTTTGATATGTTGCGCTTGGGCTTCAAGGTTTTAAAGGATAATCCTTATGCTGAGATATTTGAGTTTGGCATAATGTCTATTACAGAGATAGGCAAAGAACTTGGCAATCAATATAAGCAGAAAGAAATAACAGACCTATTAAAAGAGATAAGGGCAACAGTAAAAAAGTTAGAAAAGGACTATTTGGATACATCACAAGAGAGACAACGCCTTAGACAATATTTGGCATATCTATATGGTAAGGTTACTGAAGCAATTAAGTTAATCAGACACAAGGCTACAGTAGCCGGCTTCCCATTTGTGCGTATTGTTATGGATGAGCAGAGAGAACAAAGTTTAGGGGCAGATGCAAGAGAACTTGCCGAAATAGTTAGAATAGAAGACAAAAGCGAAATGCGCCTAGCCAAACCATTTTTCTTTATTGGCGAACTTATATACAATTTTATTCACGCGCGCTTTCAAAGACTGTACAAGCAGTTTAGAGTTAATAGGGGTGATAATACTTTGCTAATGCATACCATTAAAAAAGTTGGCGCTATCAACCACCAGCGCTATAAACATACATACAACAGATTTGGCTACAGAGTAATAAAACTCAAGGTAGAAAAAGGTAGGCTGGATGGCTGGAGTGTTAACCGCAAATATTATCTTTCTAACAAAAAGATATACTCGGATAGGTTTGCAACAGACGCTTATAGTGATATGTTTTCAGAGCGTATGGACAGTACAACTAAGGGTATAAACGACTTGCCGAAATATACATCTCATAAGGCTACAGAAGACCAACTAATGTGGCAAGGGAGCAACTTTATAACTGAAATCACACAAGAGCATTCAGAAGAACAACATTTTAAGAATGCGAAATAGTAGGAGAAATTAAAATGGCAACAATTGCAAAAAGAATAACTTACTTATTTACTTTAGTGGTAGTTTTTATAATTTCGTTACCTTTGAAGTTAATAGGTTTTATTTTAGGTTTAAGGCGTAAATCTTATTATAGGTGGGGGGCTAGAGCAAATCGAAACCATCCAGCGTACATAATAAAAACAAAAAAGGATAAGCATACATTTGTTACTTTGACACATAAGTCTCACTTAGAAAAGGAGTTAGGCGATGGGATAAAGGAAAAGCAGGCTAATATAAAGTTAGAAAAGAATCCAGACCCAAAAGATGTGGATGAGCAAGGCAATCTACGAGATAGTTATGTTATTCCTAAAGTCACGACAAGAGAGAGCAAACTTTTCGGACCAGAAATAAAAAATTGGGATAACTTAGACCCCAAAGACCAAAAAAAGATTAAAGATTTAAATAAAAAAAAGTAGGCAGAGTAAGCGGAAGTCCGCCCTAAGTCAATACCTACTTATTAATAGTATACAATTTTACCCATAAAGTCAACTATTTTATGTAAAAAACTTTATTAAAATTTATTGGGGGCTAAACAATGACAAATAAAGAGATTGTAAAAAAGGTTAAAAGTTATCTGAACGCTGAAAACTATGCGGCTTACGAAACATATATAAACACTTTAGGGGAAGTAGAAAAAGAACAACTTATGCTTGCTTTAGAAGCGGATATGTACGGGCAATTCGGCTTAGAGCAACCGGGCGAAATAAGTTTTACAACACATAAGGTGCAAATGGATGGACACCACCCGTTAATGCTACCTTGGATAGTTTGTGAAGAAAGAAAGGCTTTGGTAGATAGACATTTTGATTGGCATATAGAGCGAATTAAGTTAACTTTTGGTAGTATAGATAATTTCTTTAGCGAGTTAGATAGCGAGAACAAAATAGCGCAAGGCAATTTAAGCAGAGTGTTTGAGGGCATAAAGTCGGCGTACATATTACTTTATTCTAAAGATAGATATTATACTGAACAACTGGACACGCTAATTAAAAAGAAACTTGCAAGACTAAAGACAAGAAAAGTTGATAACAGAGAGTTAGTGTTAGATTATTTTTTTGCCGAGAGTTTACACCTTTTTAAAGTAAGTACAAAAAAGGGTAAAGAACAACAGCGTCAATACGTAATCGATGGTCTGATAGATAATTTCTATTATAATGAAGCGGATAACGAAAATTTTAAAAAGTCTGAAGAGTATTTAGAACTTTTAAGTTTTGTAGAAAAAGTAATCAAACGCAAGGCAAGAAACTTTAATAAACGACTAAGGTTGTTCAGACAAAAAGCCCAACTTAATAACTTTAACTATTTTGCAACTATAACTATGAACGACAAGATTTTTAACCCAACGGGCGAACTTACAAAGGTACAAGCAGAAGAAGTTTTCAGGGAAAAACTTTTAAGAACACTAGCAAATAACGCAGACAGAAAAGGCTGGAAGCAAATGGGCGTGTTTGAATATGGTAGGGGATATTGCGAAAAAGACAACCTTTGCAAGTATTGCCAAAGTGTAGGTTACCACAAGGGTAGGCTTCATTTTCATATGCTTGTGTATGTTCCGACTGGACAAATGATGTCTGAGTTGAAGCCCACAAAAAAGAGATACGACCCCGTAAGAAGAAGAAAAACGCAAAGGTTAGAGTGTGCTTTTTTCAAAAAAGCCTACGGCATAAACGATTGGCAACACATAGTGGAAGTAGATATTTCACTTAAAAACCTAAATAACCCACTTGTAAACTACATACTAAAGTATATGACAAAGGCAACCGAAAGCACAGTTTACAGCAGAGGCTTGCCCGCGCATCTGATTAAAGATATATCGCAAAAACAATTCAAACTGCCGGTTTACTACAGAAATTCAGAAACAATAAAATCGTTCATATTATCACACGAAGTTATAACCGATGAAGATATCAAAAACGTAAGAACCAAAGGCAACCCTAAAAAGAAAAAGCAAGAACCTTTATTGCTGTCAAAACCTAAAACACAGATTACATTTAAACAAATGATAGACTTTGGAAGACTACCAGAGCCAGTTCCACTTCCTGCAAAAAAAGCAGAAGTGATAGAACAGATAACTTTTGTGATGTAATCTTATCTAAAGTATGAAAAATTAAACAAGCACCCTAAGCGGTGCTGTCTGTATTTTGTCCTTATTGAGAAGAGACGGCTCAGTAAGTGCAAAAATGCCCTTTAACAAATAAAGAGAGGTGGTTTTAAAGCGAATAGCGGAAACCACCTCTCTTTGTTATTGGCATTTTGGTACTTATATGGCAGAATTAGGCACGTAAGGCGCGCGAAGCGCGCCTCTTGATAATAATAACGTGCGTGTAATTCTCTCAAGCCATAAACAACAAACAAAAAGGACTACAAAAGCCCTAAAATAAAAGCACACAACGCAAATAACCGCTTTGCCTATGCTAGAGTGCCAAAATCAGACCATACGAAAAGACCCCACCCCGTTTTCTGCAAAAAAACTAAAAAATTCTCAAACGACCCCGCGTAATTCGCCAAAGAAAACCGAAATCTTAAATTCACCCATTGCGGCGAATAATAGTGAAAAAATTCTCGTGGAAATCACCCATTGCGGAAGACACCAATATCACGGAATTTTAGAACGGTGCGCGACCAACAAGCCCAAAAAACTTCCTATAACCTGTGTGTTATGGAGTTAATGTAACCAAAGCCATAAAGAACATAACCCCACCTTGTGTATAACGCAGAGAGTCAAAAATCAGACCAAAGAAAAAAAACCAAAGCAAAACAAACAACTAAAGCAAAGTATAATCAGAATCAGAATTACAAATCACTCTTGTTTAACATTACCAGTATCATCTAAGTAGTTTATTTTGTTTTTCTCGTGGAATTTAATTAGCCTTGGCAACCTATTAGGCAAATCTGCTAAATCTTTTGCTTGTGTATATATGATTGTAAGCCCCATTTCTTTATATTTGTCTAACTTAAACTGTTTGCTAGCGGCGTATCTACCTTTATCTTCTATTCCAAAATGTTCTAAAAATGCATTATGTTCAACAAGATAAAAATCGGGTTTAATATCGTCCTTTACATTTGCAGAAGTCTGTATCACCTTTTCATATTCAAACTCAATGCCTAAATCTATAAGCATATTGCCAATAAGTTGCTCGTGAGTGCTTCTTACATTTCTACCATTTTTAAGAAAGTGTTTTGCTTTGTAACCTTCTTCTAAAACGCTCGACTGAGTGCAGTTTGTAAATTCAATAGCAACTACCTTATTACTATATTTTTTGTAACAACTTTTACAAAACCAATATCCAGCAGATTGAGTTCCGCAAACTACGCAAAGTGAAGAGCGCTCAACAACAACTTCACATTTGCATTCTTGGTGTTTTAAATAATAGTAGTTGCATTCTTTGCAAAATAATATTTTGTCAAGTTCTCTAGCTTGCGAGCAGATGTAGCAATAGGTGTACTGTTTGCTCTGATAGCCACATATTAGACAATAATTCCCTTGATATTCAGCCATTTTAGTTAGCCCCCTAAAATTAATCTAAAACTATTATACAACAAAATTTTTCAAAAGGCAAACAAGTATTTGCAATTTGGTAAAATTTGTAGTAAAATGTTAATGCAAAATAAAAGTCATAATTACAAAAATGGGGCTAAATTATGAAATTAAAACAGTTAACACCAAAGCAAAAGCACAATGCATTAGCCAAATGGCTAGTTGAAAAGAAAAGCATACAGCGTGTGATGGCAGAGCATAATTGTTGCGAGCGTGCGCTCTGGTATTGGAAATCACGCTGGAAAGGCACACCTGAGAGTTTAAAACGCGATACAAGCAAGCCACGAAAAAGACATCCGAATGCGCACACAAGAAAAGAACGTAAGGCAATAGAAAGATTGCTACATCAGAACCCAACAGTAAGTAGAGCAGAGTTATACGGAATGCTACGTTTGAAATATGCCTACGCGCGAACATTACCGGCACTTAATAAGTTTATTAAAAAGAATTTGTCACATCTGGTAGCGCCACAACTCATAATAAAGCACATCAGCAAAAATTATAATACGCCTACTATGCTAGGTATAAAAACGCAAATAGATATTAAATACGTACCCAAAGAATGCTATATAGGTAAGATACACGATATAAGATTTTATCAATTTACTATGATAGATGAGGCTACTCGCGAACGTTTTATTTATCCATATGCAAATAAATGTTCAAATTCAGCCTACGATTTTGTTCAACGCGCTTTAATGTACTTTGGCTATTTACCATACATAATTCAATCAGACAATGACTACGCATTTGTGCATCCAAAAGGAACGGGTGAAAACAAAATACACCTTATAACAAAGTTAGTTAATAAACTTCGTATTAGACATATGCTTATAAGACCTTATACACCAAGGCACAACGGAAAAGTAGAGCGCTCGCATAGAACAGACAATAAATTTTACAGCAATCTAAAATTTTCAACATTAGCAGAACTAAGGCGTGAGTTAGAAATTTGGAACAAAAGATATAATAATAAACCACATTCTGCAATACGTAATCGATTTGGCAAACAAACGTGGCAAAGCCCTATTCAAAAGCGTGCAGAATTTTTAGAACAATTAGCAGAGCAACAAAATAACTTAAATCTAGAATTCGAAGTAAAATCAAAACAAGACAAACCGCTACAAGCAAGAAATAAAACTGATGTAGAAAGTACAAAACTAGAAAAGCGAATAATAAAAAGAATACGTTTTATAGCGCGCGATAATCAAACTGGTAAGTATAAACTTAGACCACAATCAGATGTACCAGTTATGCGACATATAGAACAACCACCATTAAATCCATATCCAAAACCAAGACTAGAAATATAAAGCCGTCTGCAAGACACGTCTCACGGCTAGGGTGATAGACGGAAAGGGGACAAGTTGATTGTGGCGCAACTTGTCTAGGGAATATCTTTCGCCACATAGCGTTCTGTTTGTTTTTCGGATTTGTGTCCGCTGTCTAAAGATATCCAAAAACAAACAGAATAAAAAGAACAAATTATCTAAAGCCAATTTTTACCCCCTACTAGTAGGGGGTAATGCCCATTACAAAGGTTTTCGCATTACCAAAGGCACTCTCTACCAAACAACCGCTTGCACCTAACAAAAACCCCTTATAAAAAAAGTTACAAAAAAATAAAAAACTTACTGCAAATATATTGACTTTTCTAGATTTTAATATCATAAAATGTATTGACAAAAAAGTTAGAATATGCTAACATATGGTTAGAGCATTCTAACTTTTTTAAGTTGGGGAAACATTTAACACTGAACATTGAACATTGAACAATTGCTTCGTCCGCTAGCGCGGTATAAAATTAACTTAAGAGTTGGGTCAGCGAAAGACGTCCCCGTGACCCAAAACGCTGGCTGTTCAGACGTAGAGCATTTAATGAATGCAACCATTATTCATTATTCAATGTTCATTATTCATTAAGAAAGTATGAGTAAAACACTTAAAAAAAGTGGTGAAGATTATCTAGAGGCAATTTACACGATTAAGTCTAAATACAACAAGATGAAAGTTAAGAGTGTAGATATTGCTAATTATTTGGGTGTGTCTAAGCCATCTACTAACAGAGCGCTTAATATTTTAATTGAGTATGGCTATGTAGAAAAAGAAGATTATGGTGCGGTTACGCTTACAGACTGCGGTATAAATTTAGCAAAGTCTATAAAGCGCAAGCACGATAATATTAAGTTGCTTTTAACAAAACTTTTGGGGGTATCTGAGGCGCAAGCGGAAATAGACGCTTGTAAAATAGAGCATACGCTCTCTCACGAGACAACTCAAAAGTTAGAAGAACTTATAAGCAAACTTAACACAGAAGAGTGTATAGCCGAGAAGTTTACTTGTTTGGTGGCTGGTTGTGAAGAGCATACTTGTAATCTACAAGGCAAGTTTGGCGTGTAAAAAAGCCCACAAACCCCATACAAAAAATAGCCCGCGACTACACTTTTCACTCACACTACAACTTTTCCACCTACAAAAATTTCAAAACGCTTGACTTTTTGTTTTATTTAAGTTAAGATATTATTTATGAGATATTTTCCAATTGCGTTTGCGTATATACGCGACAATTTCGGTAGGCTTTTTTTGTTGTCTGTGCCTTTAGGGGTGGTTTTAGCATTTGCGCTTAACCACTTGGCTTTTTTCGATTGGCTTGTTAATTATCAGCCTGCGGACGAGGCTTCTTTTTCTAGGGTTTGGTCTAACACTAGTTGGCTTGTTTTAGACTATTGGTATATTTTGCTTGGCGCAGCCGCCTTGTTTATTATTTTTGGCGCGCTTGCAATAGGTTATATAGATAAGCATATGCGACTGGGCATTTTCGAGTTGGCTAAGCCACCAAGCAGGTTTATAGACTGCCTTATTGCGATTTGTTTAATCACTATTGTTTTGGTTGCTTTGCTTTTGGTGTGGCAGTTGTTGGTTGCTAGTTTGTTGTTTTTGATAGAAACTTTTTTGTCTGCAGAGTTTTTAGTTTATATAAAGGCGGGTGTTGCTGGGCTTATGATTTTAATTTTGCTGTATGTAATATCGCTTTTTCTGTTTTGGGTTCCGACAATGTTAACATCGGGCTATCAGGCAAATCCGGCGCTAGCGTATGGTTTGAAGGCTATGCGTGGTAGGTCGTTCAGAATTTTATTTAATATTTTAATTATAACGCTTGTTGTGTACGGCGTAAATGTAGGCTTGCATTTTGCGCTGTATTATATGGAAGTTAATTACGCGGCGGTAGAGATAGCGCTTAAGTCTATTGTGTATACCTTTGTTGTTATATATTTTATAGCATTTTCTTTTACTGCGTTTTATAACGCGACAAATAAAGAAAGGGTAGACTTAATAGATATCAGAAATTTAGGATATAGGATTTAAGGTTACAAAATTACAATGTACAAATTACAATGTACAAATTTTAAACTCAATTAATACCAAACTTTTGAACAGTTAGATATTTCTATTTAACGCACTAGAAAATCTTGCTAGCGCTAGCGGTGAAATATTTGTAATTTGTAAACTGTAATTTGTAATTTCTTCTATTTTATTTGATAATTAAGGTTTAAGTATAAAAATGATTTTTACTAATACAATTAAATTGACACTTGCCAACTTTGGTATTTCGTGGCGTTTAGTGCTTTACAAGGCAATAGCGGTTATTATTGCTTTGGCTTTAGGCGTTGCGCTTGTTTTTCCGGCAATAGAGCCAATTAATGCGGCGTTAGAAACAGATGGCATATACGACAAACTAGCACAGCTTTGGCGTAACGAAGCCAACAAAAGCGTGGTTGTTTTAATAACAGAGTTTTATAATTACGTGCTGTGGCCATTACTAGAAGTGATTTATGCTTATACGGAAGGCTTTTGGATAAGGGTTGCGGGGCTTATTTTATTAATTTCGCTACTTTACTTTTTGCTAAATTTATCTGACTTATCGGTTACAGACAGCGTAAATGGCTATATGTCTAGTTTAACATCTTATTCTTTTACGGGTGGCTTTATCAGAACTTTAAATAAGTCGGCAAGGTATTCGGGCGTTAAAACATTGTTTACTCTGCCGTACGACTTTATAGTTGTTGCTATTGCGTTTTTAATTTTGGGTGCTGTAAACACGTGGGCTGGTGGGCTTATACCATTTTTAACAGTAATATTTTTGTGTGTGGCAATTTCGCTTCGCATTACTCTGCTGTCTCTTTTTGCGCCGACTTTGCTTTTTGGTAAAGATAAATCAAATGGGCAAGCAAGCGGGCAGAGTGCAAGTGGGCAAGGTGGTAGCACTCAAGGGGGTGAGAGTACTAGTGGCTTGGGGGCCTTTAAAGAAAGTAAAAGTGAAAGTGACGGTGAAGTTTTAGGTAGCATAGCCACAACTCAAGAACTAAAGCAAGAGAGTGCCGATGCGACAAGCGCTTTGGAAGTTGTAGCAAGTTCTTTTGTTACGTTGTTTTCTTCGCGCGCTAGAAATTTGTTTTTTAGGATATGGTTTGCTGCGTTTAATATGATGATAGTGTTGTTTTTTATAAACTATATGGGAACATTTTTTATGGGGCTTGGGCTTATAATAACGATACCAGCAACGCTTTTGATGTTGCACGTATTTAATTTGGTAATTTACTACACGATATATCAAAAAAAGTTTTACACAGACCCAAACAATGTCACTACGACTTATAAGGTGGTGTAGAAGTTGAGAGTGTAGAGTGTAAAACTTGCTTTGCTTTGAATACGACAAAAGAGATGGCGAACAAGTCGGGACATCGCAAAAGAAATTATGAGTAAAGAAAATAGCAAGCAAAACAAAATAATAGTTGAACAATATGAAGATGGTTCTGCTAAAATTTCGGTCAGATTTTCTGATGAAGACTTGTGGCTTACGCAAAAGCAGATTGTAGACATTTATAACACTTCAAGACAAAATGTGGCACACCATATAGATGGTATTTATGCCGATGGCGAATTGCAAGAAACAGCAACTAGCAAAAAATATTTGCTAGTTCAAACTGAGGGTGGTCGTGAAGTTAAGCGAGATGTTTTGCATTACAACCTAGATATGATTATTGCACTAGGTTATCGCATACAGTCGCAAATAGCCACACGCTTTCGCCAATGGGCAACTGCTAGGCTTCACGAATACATCAAAAAAGGCTTTGCAATGGATGATGAAAGGCTCAAACAAGGCGGTAACCGCTATTTTAAAGAGTTGCTGTGGCGCATTAGAGACATTAGAAGTAGTGAGCGAAACTTTTATCAGCAAGTAACCGACATATACGCAACAAGCATAGACTACGACAAAAAATCGGACATTACAAAAGAGTTTTTTGCAACTGTGCAAAACAAATTGCATTATGCGGTGCACGAAAACACGGCGGCAGAAATTATTTACAAGCGTGTAGACAATCAAAAACCACTTGTAGGTATGACAAACTTTAAAGGCAATTATGTAACGAAAGACGATGTTAAAATTGCCAAAAACTATTTAAGCGAAATTGAACTCACGCGCCTTAATTTGCTTGTTTCACAGTTTTTAGATTATGCAGAATATCAAGCACTTGTGCAAAACCCTATGAGTATGAGAGACTGGGAAGAGGCTCTAGACAACCAGATTATAAACCTAAAACAAAAATTGTTAAAAGGTAAAGGCAAAATCTCACACAAAACAGCAATAGAAAAAGCTGAAAAAGAATATGAGATTTATCGTGGGCGTGAGTTAAAAAAACTAGTAAGCGACTTTGATGAAATGCTAAAACTAATTGATAATAAAGAAAAAGAGTAAGTGCTAATGAAAAATTGACAAGAAAGTTTAATGACAATATAACGCAAAAAGTCGGCAAAAGTGTGCCGACTTTTTTAAGTTGTGGGTTTTAGAAATTCGGTTGAGATTATAGTAATTATATCGTGGCAGAAATTTGTTATGATATAGTAAATATCGCGTAGTGCGAAAATTCGTTGCGTTGGTTTTGTGTTTTATGTTCTGAATAGTTCTGTGAATGTTATTGGTCCGGCTATGCCATCTGCTGAAATGCGTGCTGCGCGTTGAAATTCGCGAAGTACGCGGTCTGTGTTTGGTCCGAAAATGCCGTCTATGCCAAAATTTCCGCTTGGGGCATTTGGGTTAAGCGGGAAGCCGTTCACCACAAGCATCGCTTGCAATATCCACACTAAAAAGCCTCTGTCGCCTTGTCTTAGCAGCATAACAGCCGCGCGCGTACGCGGACCAAATACGCCGTCTACTACAAGTTGTGGGTTTGCGCCCATTCTGTTTAACTCTATTTGCAAGGCTTTTACCATAGCGCTTCTAGACAGCGGACCAAATACGCCATCTACCGCAAGCCCTGCATTATAGCGCGAGTTTAGCGTTTGCTGTATAAACATAACTGTGTTGCGAGATGGTAGGGTTGGTCCTATAGGTTGTGGTATTACAGTAGTTGGCGGACTAGGCGGGTTAATTGGTGGTGGATTAGGGGGCTGGATAGGCGGTACAACGGGCGGGGGAAAAGGGGGTCCGACTGGAGGCGGTATTGGGGTACTGGGCAAGACCATATTAAAGGTTGCTAGTATGCCCTCGGCAATAGCCCTTGCGTATCCATCAAAATGTGTATCAAACAAAAGGTTATCTTGCGCATTAGATATAAAGCCCAACTCTAGCAGTTGGCTTGCTGGTATGTGCGTGTTTACTAAAACGGAAAAACTTGCGGTTTTAACGCCTCTGTTGCCCTGAGTAGCAACCGCATTAACGCGAGATAGTACTTCGTTGGCGTAGCGCACGGCAATTGCTGGTGGGTTTGGGCGTATGAAAGTTTCGTTGCCGGCTGCTTGAGGTGACGTGAAAGAATTTCTATGTAGTGATATAAACGCGTTTGCGTTTGCATTATTAGCAATGCGAGAGCGCTCTGCAAGCGGGACAAATACATCTGTACTGCGCGTCATAACAACGCGTACATCTGGGCGCAAAAGCAAATATTGGCGCACCCTAAGCCCCAAGCGAAGCGCATCGTCTTTTTCAAATCTACTTCCATTAACGGCGCCGGGGTCGTGTCCCCCGTGACCGGGGTCTATTACAACTGTAAGCATATATAAAAAACTCCTAAGTGCATACAAGTTTAAAATCGCTAACCTAAAAGTCCACAATTAAAGATTTCAAAACAGATTGCAAATTAAAAAAGTATGCCTATAATTTTGTTAGTTTAATGTTATATGCTATTCAAACTGGCAGTTTTTTGTTAATTTAGCAAAAAATAGTTGTTTTTTATTCAATTTGTCGTATAAAAATATTGCAATTATTTTTAAGATGTGGTACAATTTAAGTTAGAGTTGTTTTGCAACAACTCTAACAATGAACATTTAACAATGAACAATTGTTGTATTCTATTATGTAATTTTCTTTTGAACAGTCTGCGTTTTGTTTTTTAACGCAATTTGCAAACAAAACTTTGCCCGCGCTAGCGGTAAAGCCATTGTTCAATATTCAATGTTCAATGTTCAGTTGAGTATTTATTATTCATTCGCGGGTGTAGGCTCGCGCTAAAAAAGTTATGTCTGTTACAACAAAAAACATATTTGGAAAGGTATCTATATCGGACGATTGCCTGGCTGCTGTGGCCGGGTATGTTGCTTTGTCTACTTATGGGGTGGCAGAACTTGTGCCGCGTTCTTTAACGGACAACATAGCAGAATTATTTAACAAACAAAAAAACACAAAGGGTGTTAGGGTAATTACTAACAAAGATAAAATAACAATAGATTTGAATGTTATTATGCAAAGTGGCGTACCTGTTGCGGAAGTTACAAAATCTTTGCAAGAGGCGGTCAAGTTTTCTTTAGAGAATTTTTCGGGTATGATTGTTGATACCGTTAGGGTGAGTGTTGTTGGAAGTAAACTAGAATAGATTAACTATCGGAGAGCAAAAAAATGAGTATAATAAAAATAATAGAGCCAAACGTGCTTGTTAAAATGGTTGAGTACGGCGCTAAATATTTAGATATAAACAAAGAAATAGTAAACGATTTAAACGTTTTTCCAGTGCCAGACGGCGATACTGGAACAAATATGTCTTTAACAATGCAAGGTATGTGTCGCGCGGTAGAGGATGTTGCCGACACAACTTACGAGAACATTGCAAAGGCAATTACAAGCGGGGCTTTAAAAAGCGCAAGGGGTAACTCGGGCGTTATATTATCGCAGATTTTTAAAGGCTTTGCTTTAGAAGTAGAGCAATGTAAAGAGTTTGACAAAAGAGTTTTGGCTCGGGCGCTCGAGAGCGCTTCTGCCGTTGCGTACAAGGCTATAAGCAAGCCACAAGAAGGCACTATCCTTACAGTAATAAGAGAGATGGCAGAGTTTGCTAAGGCTAATGTAAAAAAGTTTGAGGGTGTGGACGACTTTTTAAATGCCATTATAGAGCGCGGCGAGCAAAGCGTTAAGGATACGCCAAAACTTTTAAAGGTGTTAGAGGACGCGGGCGTTGTAGACTCTGGCGGTAAGGGGCTTGTTACAATTTTGATAGGCTTTTACAAGGCGCTTGTTGGGGACGAGAGTTTAGAGTTGGTGGATACGGATAGTGGAAGCGCGGAAGAGACAGAGTCTGAAGTTTTGGCTTTTGAGAGTGAAGATGAGATTGCCTTTATGTATTGCACCGAGTTTTTTATTGTAAACTTAAAAAAGCGCACGACTACAACGGATATAGAAAAACTTAAAAATTACTTAGATACTTTGGGTGATAGCGTTTTATGCGTGGGGGATTTATCTAGCGTTAAGGTGCATATTCATACAAACGAGCCGCACAGGGCGCTTGCGCAAGCGCTTAAGTTGGGCGAGGTTCACGATATTAAAATAGACAATATGAAAGAGCAAGTGCGCCAACTTCTTAAAAAGCGAGAGTCTAAGCGCAAGCCGCACGGCATTTTAGCGATATCTGCGGGGGATGGGTTTAAGGCAATATTTAAGGATATAAATGTAGATGTTTTGGCGGGCGGGCAGACTATGAACCCCTCGGCCGAGGATATTCTAAAGGCGGTAAGGCGCGTTAATGCAGAAGTTGTTTTTGTGTTGCCAAACAACAGCAATATTATACTGGCGGCTAATCAAGCAAAAGAGTTAGCGTATGAAAGGGCGGCAGCGCAATCTAAAGCGAAGGGTAAAAATGGTGGCGGTAGTGGCGCAAAGCCAATTGAGATTGTGGTTATACCTACAAAGTCTATACCGCAAGGGATATCGGCGTCTCTAGGTTACGACCCGACCCTATCAGTAGAAGAGAACGAAGAGTTAATGAAAGAAGCCTTTGCTATGGTAAAGGTTGGGCAAGTGACGCGCGCGGTAAGAACAACAAGTGTTGGTGATATAAAAATAAAAGAGGGCGATATTATCGGGCTAGATTTAAAAGATATTTTGTGTAAGGCGAAAAAAGTGCCGGATGCGGTAGTGGCGCTTGTAGAAAAACTTTACGTGAGTGATGAACACTACGTACTGACGCTTTATTACGGGGCAGACATAACAGAAAGAGACGCAAATAGGCTGGCTACGCGCTTGCAAGACAAATATCAAGGTTTGGAAGTGTCTGTGTTAAATGGCGCGCAACCTGTGTATTATTATCTTATTGCGTTAGAGTGAGTTATGAGTATGAAATTTCTTGCTAAGTGCCTCCGCAGTATTGTAGGTGGCGTTTGATTGTTTGAGAATTGCGGGCGTAGTCACAATGCCGAAATTTCATACATCATAACTCTAACATTCACCACAACCTAGAACTTTAATAAGATAGCGGGTTTTAGAATGCAATTTTACATTTGGGCGTTTGGGAATTAGGGTTTGAGAATTTTTGAAAATATGCGGAATGTAATATACTTGGACAATTGTGCAACTACTAAGGTAGGTAGGGAAGCACTAGAGGTTTTTAATTTGTACTCTAGTGCTTCGTTTTTTAATCCCTCTGCCGCGTACGAGCAAGCTTATGAGGTTAGGCGGGATATAGAAAGGGCAAGGGGTGAGTTGATTGAGGGCTTTAGTGGTGGGCGAAGTGATTTGGGTAGTGGTTGGGGGCGCTGGAATTTGGTTTTTACATCTGGTGGCACAGAGGCTAATAATTTGGCGGTAAGGGGCATTGTTGGGGGTAGTGTAGGTGGCATTAGTAGTAGTGTTGGTGTTGTAAGTAGTGGTAAAAGGCGCGTGTTTGTTACTACGGAAGGTGAGCATCCATCTGTTTACGATGTGGGTAAAGATTTAAAAGCGCGCGGATATGAAGTTCGGTTTGCTAAACTTAATAGGGGCGGGGGTGTTGACTTACAGCATTTGTTAAGCCTTATTCGTGCGGACACGGCGCTTGTAAGTGTTATACACGTAAATAATGAGACGGGCGTTGTTAATAACTTGGGTGAGATTGCTAGCGCTGTAAAGGACAGGGCAAGGGCTTTAGGCAATATTAAATTGGTTTTTCATAGCGATGGTGTACAGGCTTTTGGTAAACTAGATTTTACGAAGTTAGATTTTTCAAGTGTAGATTTATATAGTGTTAGCGGGCATAAGTTGGGCGCGCCAAAAGGGATTGGTGGGCTGTTTATTAGGGATAAGGTTTTGCTAAGCCCGCAAATTGTAGGGGGCGGGCAAGAGAGTGGCAAGAGAAGTGGTACAGAGAATGTGGCGGGCATAATGGCTTTTGCTAGTGCGTTTAAGTGTGCTGTGGGCTTTACAAATGATAATCGTTTTAACGAATTTAAGCGATACATTAAAGAAAGCCTGAGCCAACACATAGTGCTTTATAATATGGCAGATACGGCGGAACATATATTTGTGTTTTCTGTTAAAGAAGATAAGCGGGGCGGGCATAAAGGCAAATATGCTAAAGCCGAAGTGTTGGTGCGACAGTTATCTATTAAGGGTGTTATTGTTGGTAATGGTGCTGCTTGCAGTTCTAAAATAGGGGTTAATCGGGTGTTGCTTGCTATGGGGCTATCAAAAGATATGGCGGGCGGCACGCTTAGGCTGTCGTTTAGTAAGGATACTACGATTGGTGAGATAAAAAAATTTTGCGAAGCGCTTAAACAGATTTTAGAGTAATATGGACAAAAACTTAATTTTTTTTGATGTAGAGTGTGCTAACAATTTTAGTGGCACGGGTAAGATTTATTCGTTTGGCTATGTTATTACTGATAGCCAATTTAATATTTTGCAAAAGGACGACATACTTATAAACCCAAACACTAGGTGGGACTGGCACGTTGTTAAAAATATTCTAGTGTACGAAAAGGACGACTTTTTAGACAAGCCAACTTTTGCTAGTGTACACCACAAGGTTAGGCATTTGCTTAGTGAGAATATACCGCTGGGCTTTGCGGTTTTAAACGACATAAAGCATATTAACGACGAGTGTGTTAGGTATTTGCTAGAGCCTATAATTGCAGATTGTTACGATGTTCAGTATGTGCATAAAAAACTTACTGGGGCGCGTGAGCCTAGCGGGCTTATTAAAATTGCTAGAGAGTTAGAGATAGACACAAGCCATTTCAGCGAGCATAAGTCGTGCGATGACGCCCACATTACAATGCTGATTTTAAAGTATATTTGCGAGTTAGAGCCTGTTAAAGAGTTAGATGTTTTTGCCGTGCTAGATATGTTTAAGTGCAGTAAAATTAACACAAAACAGACACTAAGCCAAATGAATTTTAAAAGGCAACTTAAAGAGATAAGGTCTGGCTATAAATTAAAGCGCGGCACAAAAAAGGTTTACATAACTAAAGATGTAGAAAATGGCTTAGAGCAAGATGCCCTTTTAACTTTAATAAGCCGCATTTACAAACGCGGGTTCGACTATACAAAAAAGCGACAAGACGCCCACTTCATAGTAGTGCTAGAAAAAGCCCCAAAGGTGCAAAGCGAGCCACCGCCAAAAACCAAAAAAGCAATGCGAAAAGAAATAACTCTAGCCGAGTTAGACACAATGCTACAAAAGTAAATTTTAAAAAAGTTGCGGGTAAGCGTTTGCAACTTTTTTTGTTTTGTGGTATAATGGGAATTAGGAGGGAATATGGACATAAGAGAAGACATAAGAAACATTGCAATTATTGCACACGTAGACCACGGTAAGACTACGTTGGTTGATGGCCTGCTTAAACAAAGCGGCAAATTTAGAGAGAACGAGCAGATTAGAGAGCGCGTGATGGATAGTATGGATTTAGAGCGCGAGCGCGGCATTACTATACTAGCAAAAAATACGGCGCTAAATTATAAGGGACACAAAATTAACATTGTAGACACGCCGGGTCACGCAGATTTTTCGGGCGAGGTTGAGCGCGTTTTGGGTATGGTAGATGGTGTTGTGTTGTTGGTTGATGCGTTTGAGGGGTGTATGCCGCAGACTAGGTATGTACTTAAAAAGAGTATAGAGTTAGGGCTTAAGGCGATTGTTGTTATTAACAAGGTTGATAGAGACGGCGCGCGTGTGGCGGAAGTATCTGATGAGATTTACGAGTTGTTTTTTGAACTTGGCGCGACTGATGCGCAAATAGATTTTCCAATTCTTTATGCAAGTGGTAAGCAAGGCTATGCAAAGGTTAATTTGACGGACGGCGAGGCTGAGGGGCTTTTACCGCTGTTAGACACTATAATAAGCCATATTCCAGCGCCGCAAGGCACAGAAAACACAGACTTGCAATTGGTAATTTCTAACCTAGATTATGATGAATATCTAGGTAGGCTTGGCATTGGCAGAATAATAAATGGTAAAATTAAGTATGGGCAAGAAGTTATTGCGTGTAACAAAAGTGGCGGGGTTTTAACCGAAAAGAAAGGTAAAATTACTAAACTTTACAAGTTTGAGGGGCTTAAAAAATATGAGGCGACGGACGCGAAATTTGGCGATATTGTTGTTATTGCGGGTTTTGACAACTTGAATATTGGCGATACGATTTGCACGGGTAAAGCGAATCCGGTAGATTTTCAGGATATAGACCCACCAACAATGAGTATGGAATTTTCTGTTAATACTTCACCCTTTGCTGGTAAAGAAGGCAAGTATGTAACAAGCCGACATATTAGGGATAGGCTGTTTAAAGAGGTTCAGACAAACGTTAGTATGCGAGTAGAGGCTACGGGTTCTGCCGATACGTATGTTGTTTTTGGTAGGGGTGAGTTGCACTTATCTATTTTGATAGAGACAATGCGTAGGGAAAATTTTGAGTTTGCGGTTAGCAGACCAAAGGTTTTGTTTAAAGTAGAAAACGGGGTTAAACTAGAGCCTATAGAAACCCTTGTTATAGATGTGCCGGATAATTATGTTGGCGCTATAATGTCTAAAACGGGCGCTAGAAAAGCAGAACTGGTTACTATGACGCCGGACGAGCGCGGTGGTACGCGCTTAGAGTTTAAAGTGCCTACAAGGTGTTTGATGGGCTATAGAAGTGAGATGCTTACAGACACAAAGGGTAACGGAATTATGACACATAGGCTGATTGGCTACGAGGCTTTTAAGGGTGAGTATGAGGGGCGCGTGAATGGTGTGCTTATTGCGCACGAGCAAGGTGCTGCTACAAGTTATGGGCTTTATGGGGCGCAAGAGAGGGGTACGCTTTTTATACCGGTTGGCACGGAAGTTTACGAGGGTATGATAGTTGGTAAAAACAATCGCTCTGAAGATATGGTTGTTAACGTGTGTAAGAAAAAGCAGTTAACAAATTTTAGAGCCTCGGGTGCGGACGATGCGCTTAGGTTAGAGCCAGCAACAATACTAAGTTTAGAGCAAAGCATAGAGTTTTTGGCAGATGACGAGTTGTTAGAAATTACGCCAAAAAACATAAGGCTAAGAAAAAAAATATTGGGTGAGATTGCTAGGAAAAGAGCAACACCGAAAAAATAGATTACAAATTACAGTGTACAAATTACAAATATTACACGCATTTAAAACAACACTTTTTAACAGTTTCAAATTGCGACTGTTCGAAAGTTAGATAATTAACGTACGTAACATTTGTAATTTGCGATTTGTACATTGTAATTTAAAACGGAGGTTTTATGAGAGAGATGTATAACGAGGGGCAGCACGGTAGGGTGCTGGATAGTCACGATACTACTTTTTGGGAACTTATTCCTTTTGGGCTTATCTTTTTATTGATGCCACCTGTTGGCTTGGCGCTTCTTGGTTATTTTATAGGGGCTTCTGTAATTGCGCGTCGCCGCCGTAGAAAGTATAGGCGACTTGTTAGAGACGGCGGGTTTATTGCAAATGGCGTTATAACGGAAGTTAGGGGTACTTTTGGGGCTGTTAAAACGGCTATTGGGCTTGACGAGCAGTTTTTAACTAATACACGGCAAGCAACTTTTATAAGGATACGCTATAAGTTTACAGACAACTGGGGCAAAGAAAAGCAGGGCAGGCAAACCATTGTGCTATCTATTACTGATAGGGACGATAACTTTAGGTCTAGGGCAAACATACCGCAAGAAAGGATTGATGAAGCGGTAGAGCGTTTTACAAACAAAGCAATAGAAAGGCGCACAAACTTTAGTTTTGATGGCGGGCAACCAAACAATCAAGTTAATCAACCGCAAGAAGTTGATAGCGCAAGTGAGAGTTCGGGTGAGTTTTCTTTTAACTTTGCACCGCCACCACCAAACAATAATGCTAACCAACAAAGGCAAGGGGCTTCGCAAATTGGGCAACCACCACTACCTTTTGGTGCGCCAGATAATAATGGGCAAAATGCCGGCTTTGAAAGGGTAGAGACACTAAGAAGCACCCTTACAGATTTGGCAAGAAACTTCCAGCCGGGCGTTATGCAAAATGTTGTAATTGTACATAGCAAAAGCCACTCAGCTCTTGTATCTTTTGACAATATGCAAAGTTTAGATAATATAAGGGCTAATGTGAATTTAGACACAGTTGCTATTTCTGAACAAAATAATTAGTATAAACTTTAAAAATTACAAATTACAATGTACAAATTACAAATGTTTAACCGCTAGCGCGGGCATAATAAATTTATAAAAGCTTTGTAAAATTAAATTGTTCGCCAAGTTAAGATTTGTACATTGTAATTTGTAAATTGTAATTTGAAAGTATGTTATTCGATAATCATTACGAAGTATATAATATAAATAGGCACGGGCGTGTTAGTGAGATTGCTCCGCGTACGACGCCTATGTTTTTGCTTTTGGGTTTGTTGTTTTTTGCGTTGCCTGTTGCTACTGGTATTTTTTTGCTTGTTATGTATAATGTGCAAGAGACTAGCGGGGACGTATTTTTTAGTGCTTTGGGGTGTTTTGCTATAAGCGTTGTTGGGCTTGTGTTTTTGGTAATTTACTTAAGGCAGTTTATAAAAGGCAGAGTGTTTGATATGGGTGTGCGCGAGATAACAACTTTTGGAATGGAGGCTGAATTTGGTGTAGAGTTTGGCTCTGGCAATGCTATGCAAAATGGCAAAACGAAAAGTGGTACGCGCGAGAGTATTTATGTTACGCGTGGTAGTATAACGGGTGTAAAAAATTCGCACTTTATAAAGACTAGGGGTGGTACGCACATAGCGGCGCGCGGGGCTTCGCAGTTTAATAACCCATCTAACATTATAGAGCATAGAGAGTATGTGGTTATAGAGTACGAGTTTAAGGATAATAGTGCAAGTAGTAAGGTTGTTGGTGGGGGCGGTAAGAGTGTTAGTGGGGGCAGTAGTAAGGTTGTTAGTAGGGGTAGCGAAATGCGTAAAGGTGTTGGGCGCATAGTGATAAGAGAGTTTAGACAAGGCATATACTACAGCAGAACAAGGGTAGCACTAGACCCTATTACAAACGAGCAACTAAAGGTTCAGGTTTTGCCAAAAGCAAATGAAAAAGTGTTAATTGCCTTTAACAGAAAAAATGCATATTTGCTAAGTTATGAGAGTATGCCTGAGTTCAGCGTACAGTAATGAGCGTTGAGTAATGAGCGTTGAGCGTTGAGTGATGAGCTTTTGAAAATGTAAAAGAGTTTGCTATGTTATAAAAGCAAACTCTTTTAAATTTGAATGCTGACCGCTGACTGCTGTATGCTGTTAAAACAGGGTTTTAACTACGTTGTCTGCGGCGGATATAAAGAACATACCCGGAAAGAATACTAGTAGTGCTGTTGCTATGTTTAAAATTAGAAGACCTAGCATTATAACAAGGTATTTTGCTTCGTCTAGTTTAAAGCGCTTTAAAAACATCGCAACAAGTATGCCAAGCGAGCCGCCTAGTGCGCCAATAAGCGCGTATATAGGCCAGCCGATATCGCGTGGCTCGTTATCTGAGTACTCGCCTTTTTCTGCTGCAAGCTCTCGCCTTCTGTCTATTAAAACAACTACAAAGCCCGCGATGTTAAAAATTATAAGTGAAATTGCAAAGATTATTTTTAGCATAATTTTCTCCTTTTATTTTTCAGGTTCAGTTTTAACTTGAAATGCTTTAGTTAGTCTCAACACCCAAATTACATTCTAAGTTAGTAAAGAACCTTTTTTCAAGTTTAGTTTTGTTAGAACAATTTGCTTTAGTATGTACAAATTATTTGCTATTATGCTTGCAAACAATTACACTTTTTGGTATAATAAAAAGTATGGTAAACAATATTAAAACAATTGGTATGGTTGGCGGTGGTCAACTTGGTAAAATGATGATACTAGAGGCTAAGAAGTTGGGGCTTCGCGTTGTTACGCTAGACCCGAGTGAGAGTTGTCCGTCTTCTAGTATTTCTGATGAGATGGTTGTTAGTGGCTTTGATGAGCGGGCGGGGTACGAGCAGCTAGCAAGCAAAGTAGATGTTATTACATACGAGTTTGAGCATATTAATGTAGAGCATTTAGAGGCGCTAGAAAAAGCGGGCGCTAAAATTTATCCGTCCGTTGCAAGTTTAAAAATTATACAAGACAAACTTTGGCAAAAAGAAGCCTTGAGAGAGGCTGGTATATTAGTGCCAAAGTTTTTGTCTGTAAACTCTAGGGCAGAACTTTTAGAGTATATAAGTGAGCATAAACAGCCTATTATGCTTAAGTCTAGGCGTGGTGGGTATGATGGTAAGGGTAACGCTTTGGTTAAGTGTGTCTCGTGTGTGGACGCGGGGTTTGACAAACTTAGCGGGGGTGATATAGGCGGCGTACCTAACAGAGAGTTAATGCTAGAAGAGCTTATTAATTTTTCTAGGGAGTTATCTGTTATTGTTACAAGGGGTAAGGACGGAAGCGTTGTGGTTTATCCGATTGCAGAGAATGTACACACAGATAGTATTTTGGATACGACCACAGTGCCGGCAAATAAAATTAGCGGGGCTGTTAACAAAGAGATTATGCGCGTTGCTAGGGCTGTTATGGACTGTTTTAACGGCGTAGGGACATTTTGTGCCGAGTTGTTTATAGATGACAAGCGCGGCACGGTATGGGTTAATGAGATTGCGCCGCGCGTGCATAACAGCGGGCATTACACTATAGAGGCTTGTCGGGTTTCGCAGTTTGAAAATCATATAAGGGCTATTGTGGGGCTTGGGCTTGGTAGTACAGATTTGGTTGTTGGCGGCGTTATTATGAAAAACATAATAGGGCAAGAGAATGGCAAGGTTAAGTATACGGGCGTTGAAGAGGCTTACGCCAAAAGCTCAAATGTAAATGTGCATATATATGGCAAGGGTGATGTGGCTAAGGGGCGCAAGATGGGGCATTTAACTATTACTGGCAAAAGCGTAAAAGAAGTAGCGGGGGTGCTGAGCGGAATAAAAGTGGAGGCGGTAGCGGAGTAAATTTACAATGTACAAATTACAATGTACAAATGTTAAACTCATTATATACAAAACTTTTGAACAGCCAGCAATGTGTATTTACAAAAATTTGTACTATTATAAATAGCAAATTGTAACTGTTCAAACGTTAGGGCATTAAGCATATGCAACAATTTGTGCATTGTAATTTGTAATTTTAAAAAAGTTATGAGTAAACAGAATATACAAATCGGGGTGATTTATGGTAGTGACAGCGACTTACCAAAAATGCTGCCGGCGTTTGAGATTTTTAAATTGTTCGAAAAAGAGTACGGCATTCGGGTTGCTGTTGAGACTAAGATAGTATCAGCGCACAGAACGCCGGACGAAGTTGTAAAGTACGCTAAGTCGGCTTATTCTAGGGGACTTAGGGTTATAATCGCGGCGGCGGGTGGCTCGGCTCACTTGCCGGGTATGATAGCGGCGGATACAGCGCTTCCTGTTATTGGCGTACCTATATCTAGTAAGCCAGAACTTGCGGCGCTTTTATCTATTGTGCAAATGCCACCCGGCATTCCTGTAAACACGATGGGTATTGATGCGAGCGCAAACGCAGCCCTTGCGGCACTACAAATTTTGGCTTTAACAGATAGCAAACTATACGAAGCCCTACTAAAATACAAGCAGAGCCTAGCGGACACAGTAGCTAAAAAGAATGCCGAATTAGAAAGGTTGGGCGCGGAAGCGTATGTCAAAAAAAACTTAAAGTAGCGCTTAGAAAATCAATTTAGGTAAAGAGATTTTGATTAGGCGGAATGTAGCCTAATTAAAACTTAAATTTTTAAAAAAACAAATGGGGAATGACAATGAAGTTCTAGGTGCAAGTTAGACAAGGAGAGTGGCGGATTTGTGAAGGAGCGTACTTTCTGTACGTGACTGAGACAAAACGTAACACTCGACGAAGTATAACGCAGCACATAGGGCTTCATTAGGAGCAAATTATTATGATTACTTATAAAGACAGTGGTGTCGACGTCGAGGCTGGCTATGAGAGTGTTAGGCTTATGAAAGATGATGTTAAGTCTACATTTTCTAAAAATGTTTTGGGTGGTTTTGGTGGCTTTGGCGGAATGTATTCGCTTAAAGAGTTTTTTGCCGAGGCGTCTAAATTAAAAATGAAAGAGCCGGTTTTGGTGGCTGGTGCTGATGGCGCTGGCACTAAAATAAAGTTGGCTTTTAAATTAGACAAGCACGATACAGTAGGGATAGACTTAGTTGCTATGAGCGTTAACGATATAGTTTGTAGCGGTGCTAAGCCCCTTTTCTTTTTAGATTATATTGCAACAAGTAAGGTCGAGCCTATAAAAATTGCTAGCATAGTAAAGGGCATTGCTGATGGTTGTAAAATGGCGGGGGTGTCTTTACTTGGTGGTGAGACTGCCGAGATGCCCGGCTTTTATAAAGATGGCGAGTATGATTTGGCGGGCTTTGCCGTTGGCATAGTAGACAAGGCGAATATAATTGATGGCAGTAAAATTAAAGAAGGCGATGTTTTAGTGGGGCTTCACTCTAGCGGGGTTCACGCTAATGGCTTTTCACTTGTAAGGCGCGTTGTGGGTGAGAGTAAAGAAGCTTTAGACGTTTTTTGTACTGAGTTAGGCGCAACTTGGGGCGAGGCTTTACTTAAGCCAACTCGTGTGTATGTGAAGCCCGTTTTAGAAGTTTTAAAAAAGCATAACGCTAAAACGCAGGCTGGAAGAGAGCAGGTTATCAGGGGCATTGCGCATATCACGGGGGGCGGCGCTATAGAAAACATACCGCGTATTATCCCGAGCGGGCTTGGCGTAGAGTTAGATTTATCTAAGTATCCGACGCTTCCGGTATTTACCGAAGTTGTTAAAAAAGCGGGGCTTACAAGAGAGCAGGCTCATAACACATTTAATATGGGCATTGGTATGGTGCTGGTTGTAGAGCCTAAAAGTGTTAGCGCTGTGGTTAAGCAGTTAGAGAGTTTGGGCGAGGGCGTAAGTGTAATAGGTAAGGTAGTTAAGGGAGCGGGCGTGAAGTTGTTATAAATTACAATGTACAAATTACAGTGTACAAATGTTGCTGACATTAATTATCTAACTTTTGAACAGTTGCAAGTTGAAACAAAGTTGTGTATGATTTGCTGTAAAAAATTATGAAGAGAATTGCGTTTTTTGTTTCTGGTGGTGGCTCTAATATGCAGGCGGTATTAGATGCTTTGAATAAGGGCGACTTAAGTTTTGCGCCCGCTTTAGTAATTGCTTCTAGACCAAATATTTATGCGCTTACTAGGGCCTTAGAAAACGGTTTGCCAAGCGTTGTGGTTAGCAAAAAAGATTATGCTAGCGAGCAAGCATTTGGCGCAGAACTTCTTAAGCATTTAAAAAAGCATAGTATAGACTTAATTGTTTTAAGCGGATATTTAAGTTTGATGCCAAAGTGTGTGGTGGGGGCGTACGAGAATAAAATTATAAATATACACCCAAGTTTAATTCCCGCTTTTTCTGGTGCAGGAATGTATGGCACGCGGGTATATGACGCGGTATTAAAAAGCGGTGTAGAATATACGGGGGCAACAGTCCATTTTGTAGATGAAAACTACGACACGGGCAAAATAATTTTTCAAAAACCAGTAGCCATAGACCGCCAAAAAGACACAATAGAAAGCCTACAAAAAAAGGTTCAAACAGCAGAAAACGAAATTTTAATAAGGGCTATAAAATTACTTACGTGAAAGATTATTAAGGAGTAAAATATTTATGAGAAAACGAGCGCTGATAAGTGTGTCTGATAAGACGGGGGTTGTTGCTTTTGCTAAGGGTTTGGCAAAGGCTGGCTATGAGATTATAAGTACGGGTGGCACGGCAAAGTTATTAGAAAACGAGGGGCTTAAGGTTTTGGCGATTAGTGATGTTACTAAATTTCCAGAGTGTTTGGACGGGCGCGTTAAAACGCTTCACCCAAATATTCACGCGGGGCTTTTAAGCGTTAGGGATAATGCGGGGCATATGGACTTTTTAAAAAAGCATAAGTTAAACACAATTGATGTTGTGGTGGTTAATTTATATCCGTTTAAAGATACGCTTATAAAAGAGGGCGCGGCGGAGGGTGTTGTTGGTGGCGCTGGGCTTTTAAGTTTAAGTGAAAATGCCCACAACAATATTATAGAAAATATAGATATTGGCGGACCGGCGATGCTTCGCTCTAGCGCTAAAAACTATAAGTATGTGGCGGCGGTTGTAGACCCAAAAGACTATGAGATGGTGCTTAAAGAGTTAAGTGAGGGCGTTATGGGGGACGAGACAAGGCTTTATTTAGCAAGCAAGGTGTTTTCTCACACGGCCGGGTACGATAGTTTGGTGGCGCAATATATGCTAAAAAAGCAAGACATAAAGTACCCTAAAACGCTTACGCTTACTTATAACTTGAAAGAGGTTTTAAGATATGGCGAGAACCCTCATCAGTCTGCCGCATTTTACGAGAATGTTTTGGAGACCACTGGTACGCTTCCTGCGGCTCGGCAAATTCACGGCAAAGAGTTATCTTTTAACAACATAAATGATACGACAGGCGCGATAGAACTTTTAAAAGAGTTTTCGCGCCCAACAGTAGTAGCCATAAAGCACGCGAACGCTTGTGGGGTGTCTAGCGCGGACGATATTTTTACTGCGTTTAACAATACATATAAGGCAGACCCTGTGTCTATTTTTGGCGGTATAATTGCTGCTAACAGAAAAATTTGTAAGCGCACGGCAGAAAAGATAAGTGAGATTTTTGTAGAGATTGTTGTTGCGCCGTCTTTTGAGTCTGCTGCGCTTGATATTTTAAAAAAGAAAAAAAACATAAGGCTTTTAGTTTTAGATGGAATAGAGCAACCACTTAAGGCGGGGCAACGTGTTCAGAATGTGTACGGCGGTTTGCTTTTGCAAGATAATGATATAGAAAATTACAGCCAAGAAGATTTACAGATTGTAACAAAAAAGAAGCCAACAGCAAAGCAACTAGAAGACTTAGAGTTTGCTTTTAAGGTTGTTAAGCATATAAAATCTAACGCGATTGTTTTTGCAAATAATTTGACTACTGTTGGAATTGGCATCGGGCAGACAAACAGAATATGGGCAACAGAACTTGCAATTAAGCATAGTTTGCCAACAAGCAAAGGGGCGGTTATGGCGTCCGACGCTTTCTTCCCATTTCCAGACTGTGTAGAAGCGGCGGCAAAAGCGGGCATAAAAGCAATAATACAACCGGGCGGCTCGCAAAACGACAAACTAAGCATAGACAAGTGCGATGAACTGGGCATAGCAATGGTACTAACGGGCAAAAGGCACTTCAGGCATTAAAGTAAAGGGTTGCTTAGTTATATGGTTAAGCGACTAAATTTGGTAAAAATATTATAGGTGATTTGTTTTTTAACAAGTTACATACAAAGGTGGTGGTTATGAGAGTTTTAGTTATTGGTGGTGGGGGTAGAGAGCATTCTATTGTGCAGGCTTTGTGTAGAGATGGGGGTGTTAGTGAGATTTTTTGTGCGCCGGGTAATGCGGGGATTGCGGGTGAGATTGTGAGTAGCACAAAGAATGCGGTTAGGTGCGTTGACATAAAGGCGGACGATGTGGACGGAATTGTTGCGTATGTGCAAACGGGGGGTGCGCGCGAGTTAGCAATTGATAAGGTTTTATCGGGCGGCGAGGCTAGTAAGTGTGAGCCGAAGTTTGATTTGGTGGTTGTTGCGCCGGATAATCCGCTTGCTATGGGGCTTGTGGATAGGCTTGAGGCTGTTGGTGTTAGGGCATTCGGACCAAAAAAGGCGGCGGCTGAAATTGAGAGTTCTAAGGCTTTTGCTAAAGACTTTATGAAGCGACATAATATTCCGACCGCTAGGTACAAAACATTTGATAGTTATAACAGCGCGGTGGGCTTTATAGATGGCGGGCTGTGGGGCGAGCAAAGTGTTGACATAGATTACGAAAATTCTATTTCAAAAAAAGGTGAGACTGCTAGTGAGACTATTTTTGAGCAAGCTATAACCTATCCGCTTGTTATAAAGGCAGATGGTCTAGCGCTTGGCAAGGGTGTAATAATCGCAGGCGATGTAGCGCACGCAAAGCAGGCGCTTAAAGAGATGATGTTAGAGAGCGCGTTTGGCGATAGCGGAAGCAGGGTGGTTATAGAAGAGTTTTTGGTTGGGCGCGAAGTTAGCGTTTTGGCTTTTACTGATGGCAAAACAATTGTGCCGATGCCCGCGGCGTGTGACTATAAAAGGGCATATGACAACGATTTGGGGGCAAACACGGGCGGTATGGGAACTTTTGCAAGCCCTAGTTTTTTTGATAGCAAACTTAAAAAAGAGGCTATGGACAACATTTATTTGCCTACTATTAGAGGGCTTGAGAGTGAAGGGCGCGAATTTAAGGGGGTTTTGTTTTTTGGGCTGATGGTAACGGACACAGGCATAAAGGTGATAGAGTATAACGCGCGTTTTGGCGACCCTGAAACACAAAGCATACTACCACTTTTAAAAACGGATATATCTAAAATTTTTGTGGCTGTTACGGATACGCGCTTAGACAAGGTTAAAATAGAGTGGCAAGACAAAAATTGTGTTACGGTTGTTTTGGCAAGCGAGGGCTACCCAGAAAACCCTATTAAAAATAGACCTATAAGCATTAACGCAGATTTGCTAGACAAAGATATTATTATTACGCACGCAGGCACAGCCAAGGCTAGTGGCGCTTTACTTACAAGTGGGGGGCGCGTTTTGGGGGTTAGCGCAACGCATAAAGATTTAGCCGTAGCAAGACAACTTGTGTATAATAATATAAAGCACATAAGTTTTGATGGTATGATGTTTAGAAAAGATATAGCGGGCTGTGAGAGGATAAAATAGATATGGTACAAAGAATATATGTTTACAAAAAGCCGGGGTTTGACATTGCGGCGCGAGGGTTAAGAAAAAGACTAGAGCGTAATTTTTCTGTTGAGATAGACGACCTTATCGAGTTTATAAGGTATGATGTTGAGGGCATTACTGAGAGTCAGTTTGCGGCGGTGAGAGATGTTGTTTTTGCAGAGCCACCAGTAGATGAGACTTTATCTAAACTGCCAAAACTTGCGGGGTATGAAATTGTAAGAACGCAACTGCTTGATGGGCAGTTTGATTTGCGCGCTGAGAGTGCTAGCCAATGCATTCAGTTTTTGTTGCTCTCAGAGCGCCCTTTGGTTCGGGTTGCTAGTGTTTATGCTATAAAGTTTAGTGGTGTGTGCGAGAAAAACAAGAAAAAGCAAAAGTCTGTGTGTGCTGAATTACTGTCGCAAATTAAAGCGTTTTTAATAAACCCTATAGAAAAGCAAGAGGCGATTGAGGGCGTACCACAAACTTTAGCGCTTCCAAAACAAGTTATTCCGCCAGAAAACAAGGTGGACGGCTTTATAAATTTAAAAGAGAACAAACTTAAAGAGTATTACGAGGAGGTCGGCTTTTCGTTTACATTTTTAGACTTAAAGTTTATACAAGAGTATTTTATTAAAGAAAAGCGCGACCCTTATTTTGTAGAGTTAAAGGCGCTAGACACTTATTGGTCTGACCATTGTCGCCACACAACCTTTTATACAAAACTTGAGAGTATAAAAATTGAGAGCGAGAACAAGCGCATATCGGACGCGTTCGATTTATATAACCAGTTATACATCAAGCACAATGCAGAGCGTGCAGATAAGTACATATGTTTGATGGACATTGCAACAATTGCCGTTAAGGAAATGAAGCACAGGGGGCTTTTAACAAATTTAGATGAGAGCGATGAAGTTAACGCGTGTACTATAATCGAGAAAGTGAGTATTAAAGAGGCGTGCGGAAAGGTGCGAGAAGAGGATTATCTACTTTTGTTTAAAAACGAGACTCACAACCACCCAACAGAAATAGAGCCTTTTGGTGGCGCGGCTACGTGCCTTGGTGGCGCAATTAGAGACGTTTTGGCGGCTAGGGGTTATGTTTATCAGGCTATGAGGCTAACGGGGGCGGGCGATGTGCTTGCGCCACTAGAGCAAACGATGAAGGGTAAACTTCCGCAGTCTTTAATAACGAGCGTTGCGGCGGAAGGCTTTTCTAGTTATGGTAACCAAATTGGGCTTGCAACGGGTTTGGTTAGTGAAGTTTACCACCCTAATTTTGTTGCAAAGCGAATGGAAGTTGGCTACGTTGTGGGTGCTGTGCCACTTAAGCAAGTTAGGCGAGAGAAGCCGGCTAAGTCTGATAAAATTATACTAATTGGTGGCAGAACAGGTAGAGACGGCGTTGGTGGGGCTACGGGAAGCTCTATTGAGCATACAGAGCAAAGTGTTGCTAAGGCTGGTGCGGAAGTGCAAAAGGGTAATGCGCCAGAAGAGCGTAAACTTCAGCGCTTGTTTTTAAACCCCGACTTTACTAAACTTATAAAAAAATGTAACGACTTTGGTGCTGGTGGTGTAACTGTTGCGATTGGTGAGATTGCCGATAGTTTAAAAATAGACTTAGATAAAATTCCGAAAAAGTATGAAGGGCTTACGGGGAAAGAACTTGCGCTCTCAGAAAGCCAAGAGCGTATGGCAATTGTGGTTGATAGCAAAGATGCTAAAAAGGTTTTGCAATTAGCCGAAGAAGAAAACTTAGAAGCGGTTGTTGTTGGCGAAGTTACAGACACGGGCAGAATGCAGATGTTTGTTACCAATAGCGTAACGGGCAAGCAAGAAAAGATAATAGATTTATCGCGCGAATTTTTAGATACAGCGGGTGTTGTGCAAACGGCGCGGGCGGTTATAACTGATGAGATTTCAGATTATCTAGATAATGTTAATGAGGCGATAAAGGTGTTGATTGTTGCTAAAGATTATAAAGCGGCGATAGAGCGCGAACTTAAAAGGCTTAACGTAACTAGCCAAAGGGGTATGGGCGAGATGTTTGACAGCACCATAACTGCTAGCACTTTGCTTTTGCCATACGGTGGCGCTAGCCAGACAACGCCGAGTATTGCTATGGCAAGCACAATCCCTTTTATAGACACAGACACGGCAACAATATCGGCGTATGGATATAATCCGCACCTTGCAATGTCTTCGCCATTTTTGGGCGGGCTGTATTCTGTTGTTAGCGCGATGTCTAAACTTGTGGCTAGCGGGGTTTGTAAAAGCCGCGTAACGCTTAGTATGCAAGAGTATTTCGAGCGCCTTAAACGCGAGCCGAAAAAGTGGGGGAAGCCGGTATCGGCACTTTTAGGCGCGCTTCTTGCAAAGGTTAATTTAAACCTAGCGGCAATTGGCGGTAAGGATAGTATGTCTGGCACATACAAAGAATACGATGAAGTAACGGGCAGTTATAAAGAGATAGATGTGCCACCAACTGTTATAACATTTGGCTTTGGGGTGGGGGACAAAAATAATATAATCACAAATGTTTTGCGCGAAGCGGGCAAAAAACTTTATTTGCTACCGCTTAAAAGAGACGAGTTTTGGGTGCCAGATTTTGCCTACCTTAACAATTTGTACGAGCAAGTCCATAAAAATATTGTTAGCAAAAATGTTGGTGTGGCAACTGTAACGGGTGAGGGCGGGGCGGCTATTGCCGTTATAAAGTCGTGTTTGGGCAACAGTTTGGGCTTCGATTTTTCTAATATATCGGCGTCGTTATTTAAGCCTTATTTGGCAGACATAATTATACAAGCGGACGATATATCGCTTTTAGAGGGCGTAGAAGCACTATTTTTGGGGCAAACTACGGCTGATGGGCGAATTAGCGTTGGGCAAACATCTATCTCTACGGCTAATGCGCTTAGCAGTTTTGAAAGCACTTTAAGCACACTTTTCCCACTAGATGTGCCGCCAAAAGACAAGGGGGACAAGGGCGGTAAGGCAGAAAAAGCAGATGGGCGAGAGAGAATTAGCGCAGAAAATATAAGCTTTGAAGCGAAAGCGCCTTTTGTTGCTAAGAGTAAAGTAGCGTCACCTAAGGTTTTAATTCCGGTTTTTCCGGGAACAAATTGCGAGATAGATACGGCGCGCGCGTTTGAAAAGGCGGGGGCTAGCGTAGATATTTACGTGGTAAAAAATATGCCATCTAATTTGCAAGCGGGCGGCGTTAGGCTAGATAACTCTGGGCTTCGTATAAAGCAGAGCATAGAGAACCTTGCGAAGTTGATAGACAGCGCAAATATAATAGCATTTCCGGGCGGCTTTTCTGGTGGGGACGAGCCGGAGGGGAGCGGTAAATTTATAGCGGGGCTTTTTAGAAACCCGATGCTAAAAGATAAGTTGCACAACTTTTTGCAAAATAAAGACGGGCTTATAATAGGTATTTGCAACGGCTTTCAAGCGCTAGTAAAGTTAGGGCTTTTGCCGGATAGCGAGATTAAACCGCTTACGGCAAATTCGCCAACGCTTACTTTTAACGACATTGGCAAGCATATGTCTAACATTGTAAATGTTAGGGTAGCCTCTAACAACAGCCCGTGGTTTAGCGGTGTGTCTGTGGGAGATGTTTTTTCTGTGCCTATTTCTCACGGCGAGGGTAAGTTTGTAGCAGATGACAAAACGATTAAGGCGCTTATCAAAAATGGGCAGATAGCAACTCAGTATGTAGAGCCAAAGACTATAGGCTTGGGTGCGGGGCAAGGTAGGGCTTTGGCTAATGGGCAAGGTAATGTGGAACATATTGCTAGTATGCGCCACCCTTTCAACCCGAATGGCTCTAGAATGGCGATAGAGGGTATATTCTCTAAGTGCGGTAGGATACTAGGTAAAATGGGGCATTCAGAGCGCATTGGGGACGGGCTTTACAAAAACTTTGATGGTAACTTCGATATGAAAATATTTGAGAGCGGGGTTAAATACTTCAGGTAGATTTGTTCCGTAGGAACAAATCTAATGAATAATGAACAATGAATATTGAACAATGGTTTCACCTGCTTCGCAGGCAAAATTTACGTTTTGCAAATTGTGTATAAGTGCATATCGCAGACTGTTAAAATGTAATGGCATTTGATTGCTTGCAACCATTATTCATTATTCAATATTCAATGTTCATTAAATTTAGTTTACTAAATTTATGAGTTTTATTCCAACAACAATAGATGAGTTAGGTGGGCAGTCGCCGCAGTTTGTGCTTATAAGTGGGGACGCTTATGTAGACCACCAAAGTTTTGGGCATTCTATAATTGCAAGGTTTGTGCAAAGCAAAGGCTTTTCTGTTGGGATAATTGCTCAGCCACAAGTAGACAGCGACTATACTAAACTAGGCAGACCCAGCGTTGCTTTTTTGGTGACAAGCGGTGTGATTGATAGTATGGTTAATAACTATACTGCCGCCAAAAAGAAAAGGAATGATGACAGTTACAGCGAGGGCGGAAAGGCAGGTAAGCGACCAGACAGAGCTTTAGAAGTTTATTGTAAGGCACTAAGGCGTTTGTATAGAGACACGCCAATTATTATAGGCGGGGTAGAGGCTAGCCTTAGGCGCTTTGTACATTACGATTATTGGAGCGATAGCGTTATGCCTAGTATACTAACTAGCACGGGTGCGGACTTACTTGTGTATGGCGCTGGCGAGCGCCCTTTGGGTGAGATATTAGACTTAGTTAAGGGCGGGGCGACTATAGCCGATATAAAAAATGTTAGGGGTACGGCTTACATTGGTAATTTTGCGAATTTGGACAAAAGGGCTAGTGGCGCTTTAAGTGGTAGTAACGATGGTAGCCACATTTTGCTAGACGATTATTTTACGCTTAAATGCGCAAGCAACAAAGAAAAATATTTAAAAACCTTTTTGAAAATTACTTCTTGTAAGGGTGCAGAAGTTGGGAAAAGGTTTATACAAAAGCAAAGCAGTAGTGTATACTTGGTTGTTAACGCGCCGAGTTTGCCACTTAGCGAGAGTGAGATGGATGAGATTTACGCACTTCCATTTACTAAAGAAGCACACCCAATGTATAAACCGCGTACGCAAAACGACAAAGCGCAAAACGATAAATGGCAAAACAGTAAAGGGCAAAGCAACGAGTGGCAAGGTAGTCAGGGGCATAGCAATGAAGCGCAAAGCAGTAAAGGGCATAGCAAAGAAGTTATTCCGGCGCTTGAAGAGGTTAAGTTTAGTATAACTTCTCATAGGGGTTGTTTTGGCGGTTGTAGTTTTTGCTCTCTTGCGGCGCACCAAGGCGCTAGCATACAAAGTAGGTCTAGGCGCAGTATTGTGGCTGAAGCAAAAGCGCTTAGTGAAAAACCCGACTTTAAAGGCTACATTCACGATATAGGCGGACCATCGGCAAACTATTATAAGTATAGCCATAAAGAATATCTAGAAGTGCTTCGCGAAGTAAGAGCCTTGCCAAAGGTTAAAAAGGTTTTTGTAAGAAGCGGGGTTAGGTTTGATAAAATCGTGCTAGATAGTGACAGCGCACAAGCGTTTTTTACAGAGTTAGTAAAGCACCATATAAGCGGGCAACTAAAGGTTGCGCCAGAGCATACAGAGGATAGGGTTTTAAGGCTTATGAACAAGCCGCCGCATAGGGTTTATCTAGAATTTGCTAAGCAGTTTAAAGCGCTTAATGCAAAACTTAAAAAGCAAGACAAAAGCCATAATGACAAGCAGTATTTAGTGCCGTACTTTATATCTGCCCACCCGGGCGCGACGCTTGATGATGCTATTAATTTGGCGCTTTATTTAAAAAGCATAAATTATATGCCGCTTCAAGTGCAAGATTTTTACCCAACACCATTCACGCTTTCTACCGCTATGTATTATACAGAACTAGCGCCTGTTGGTTTGGTAGAAAGCGGTAAGCAGTTCAGCGGTAAGCAGTCAGCGGTAAGCGGTCAAAGTTCGGCGGGTGGCGGGCAAAGTGAACAGCAGTTAAGCGATAAGCATTCAGCGGGCGGTGGTTCGGCGGGCGGTGGTAAGCAGTCTAACAAAACCACCACAGAGTTTGTAAAAATTTTTGTTGCGAAAAGTGCGGGTGATAAAGCGGTGCAAAGGGCGCTGTTACAATACAGAAAACCAGAGAATAAAGATATAATTATAGATGCGCTTGGGCTAGCAAAAAAATTGCATTTAGCAGAAAAGTTAGCAATAAAAGTTGACAAAAACAAGCAATTAATTTATAATAGTAATAGAGACAAAAAAGGCAAGAGAGACAAAAAACCAAAAAACCTAAAGGGCAAACCTAAAAGGTAAGCCCAAAAGTGCGAAAAATAAATCTGTTTAAAGCAAAACAAAAAACAAAGGATATTAATGATAAAACACATTTACTTAGATAATGCAGCAACAACGCCAGTAGATGAGGTGGTATTAAATGAGATGCTTCCTTTTTTTACCGATGTTTATGCTAACCCAGCCTCGCAATATTATTTGGGCAGACAAGCGAGCGAGGCGGTAGAGAATGCTAGAAAAAGGGTTGCAGATGTTTTGGGGTGTGCGCCTACAGAAGTTTATTTTACTTCAAGCGGAACGGAGGCTAACAACTGGGCAATAAGGGGTGTGGCTTTTGCTAACAAAGATAAGGGCAACCACATAATTACAACAAAGGTAGAGCATCACTCAGTTTTAAATGTTTGCAAACAGTTACAAAAAGAAGGGTTTGAAGTAACGTATTTAGATGTAGACTCAGATGGACAAATTTGCTTAAAGCAGTTAAAAGATGCAATAAAAGATACAACCATACTAGTAAGCATAATGGCTGCTAACAACGAAGTGGGTACGCTTTATCCGATAAAAGAAATTGGTAAGGTCATTGCTAAAGCAAATAAAGACGCTAAAAGAAGTGAGCCATCTCACAAAATATACTTCCACACAGATGCGGTTCAGGCTATAGGGGCGGTTAAAATATGCGTTAAAGAGTGCCATATAGACTTACTAAGTTTGTCTGCGCATAAAATTAATGGACCAAAAGGTTGTGGCGCTTTGGTTGTTAGAAATGGTGTTAGAGTTGGCAAGTTGATATACGGCGGGGCGCAAGAGCGTAACAAGCGTGCGGGTACGCATAATATGGCGGGCATTGTTGGGCTTGGCAAGGCAATAGAACTAGCAGAGGCTAACAGAGAAAAAAACGCAAAAGATATAGCAAAAAACAGAGACTATCTAATTCAGCAAATAAGGCAGCACATTCCGTATACGCGTTTAAACGGTTGCGCTAAAGAGCGCTTGCCAAACAATGTGAGTTTTTGTTTTTATTTTATAGAGGGCGAGGGTATGCTTATTCATATGGACTTATTGGGTATATACTGCTCTACTGGCTCGGCTTGCGCCTCAGGCTCACTAGCGGCTTCTCACGTTTTGGTTGCTATGGGCGTGCCGATAGAACTAGCGCACGGCTCTATAAGGTTTACGCTATCTAAAAAAACAACGAAAGAAGAATTAGATATTACTGTAGAAAAACTAAAGGGCATAGTAGAAAAATTAAGGGCAATCTCACCGCTTTACACTAAAGAAGCAAGAGCGAGATTAAATGATAAGTGTTAAATTGTAAATGTTAAATTGCTACAACCATTTAAGCCGTTGGGGTTTAACAGTCGGAAATTTGTATTTGTGTGCAATTTGGAATAGTTAATTTTTCTCGCGAAGCGAGTGAAGCCATTAAACATTTAACATTTTAAATTAAACATTAAAAGGGAATTATGTATAACGATAAGGTACTTAAGGCTTTTACGGAGGCTAAGCACGCGGGCGTTATTGAAAATGCAGATGCTGTTGGGCAGGTTGGCAACGCGTCGTGTGGCGATATTATGAAAATTTATATGAGGGTTGAAAAAGGCGTTATTACAGACGCTAAGTTTCAGACCTTTGGTTGTGCTGCTGCTATAGCATCGTCGTCCGTTGCGTGCGAGCTTGTAATTGGCAAAACTGTAGAGCAAGCCAAAAAAATTACAAATAAGCAAGTGCTAGATGTACTAGGCAGTTTGCCAGCAGAAAAAATTCATTGTAGCGTTTTGGCGGAAGAGGCGATAGAGGAAGCACTAAAAGCTTTCTAGACAATGTTAAATTGTAAATTGTAAATGTTAAATGGTTGTAGCAATTAGATGCAATGCGTTTGAACAGTCGGAAATTTGTATTCGTGTGCCTTTGGAATAGTTAATTTTCTCGCGAAGCGAGTGAAGCCATTTAACATTTAACATTTAGCATTTTGCATTTTACACTAAAAAATTTATGATTTATAATGAACTTGGTAAAACGGGGATAAGGGTGTCTAGCCTTGGGCTTGGCACGCTTACGATGGGTACTTTGCAAAAGGGTTTTTCTGCACAGCAAGCTAAGCCCGTTGTTAAAAAGTGCTTAGATGTGGGCATAAACTTTTTTGATAGTGCGCAAATTTATGGTAGTTATCACGTGTGCCGCGAAGCGATAAAAATGAAAAAGGACGTTATTGTTGCTTCTAAATCTTTCGCCGAGACTAAGGCAGAGGCTAAGCGGGCGGTGGAAGAGTGCCTTAGCGGGATTGGCAGAGATTATGTGGATATATGGTTGCTTCACGGAACGGATAATCAGCATACGATACGGGGGCATTGGGAAGCGATAGAATATTATTTAGAATGCAAAAAGAAGGGCATAATA
>WQRI01000006.1 GCA_009786825.1 Bacillota bacterium | reverse complement strand
GGAAGTATTTGTGCGCGTTTGTAACAAAGTGTTAGCAGGCGAGCCGATAACAAAAGCAGATTTTATTGATGAGCGGGGTGCGTATTGCCGTGAGTGTAAAAGCAGATATCCAGATATAGAGCGCAAGGTTTGCCCAAAGTGTATGAAGGGCAGTACTATTACAAGGCGCTTGCTTTTCTTTTTTAAGCGCTATAAAGCTTACGTATTTTGGCAAGTGCTTGCAAGCACAATTGCAACAAGTTTACTTATTGTAGTGCCACTGTTGGTTGGTAACTTAATTTTCGAGCAGGTTTTAAGTGAGGACGGCAACTTTTATCACTACAGATACATCGGGCTTTTTGTGTTGCTGTTAATTGTGATAAGGCTTTTCCGCGCTGTGTTTATGATGATACAAGGCTTACTTATGAGTATTGTAGGTGCGCGGGTGGTTCACGATATAAAGGCGCTTACGTTTACATCTATGCAGCGTTTGTCGCTTGGCTTTTTTGTGTCGCGCCAAACGGGCGGGCTTATGACACGCGTTACGCAAGACGCTAACATACTATATTGGTTTTTTGTAGATGGCTTGCCGTGGATAATAATTACAAGTATGATGATGGTGGGCATAGGTGTTGCTATGTTTGTAATAAGTTGGTGGCTTGCGCTTGTTGTGTTTGGCGTATTTACTTTGGGCTTTATATCGCTTTTAGTTATAAACGCAATTTACGAAAAGATGAACGTAAAGGCATATTCTAAAGAGCATAACCTTAACGCACAACTAACCGACAGTTTAGAAGGCAAACTTGTTATAAAGGCGTTTGGCAAAGAGAAAGAAGAGAACCAAAAGTTTAGGGGTAATAATGTTTCTTTAAGAAACGCAAACTTCGATGTTCATAAAGCGGGGGCGGGTTACTACCCGGTGTTGCTTTTTATAATCGGGCTTGCAACAATACTAACGTGGGGGCTTGGCGGTTGGCAAGTAATAGAGGGCAACATAAGTTTTGGAAGTTTTGTTACGTTTACGCTTTTGCTAGCCCTAGCGCTTGGTCCGCTAGACTTTTTGTCGGAAGTGGGTAAGTGGTGGTCTGATTGTTTGGCATCTGCACAGCGCGTGTTCGAGATATTAGATAGCGAGCCAAGCGTGCAAGAGAAGCCAGATGCGATTGCTCGTGAAATTAGGGGGGATGTAGAATTTAGTGATGTTGGCTTTTACTACAACAAAAATAAAGACATACTTAAAGGCATTAATTTTAAACTAGAAGCGGGCAAAAACTTAGGTATTGTGGGCAAGTCGGGCGTTGGAAAGTCTACACTTGTAAACTTAATATTCAGGTTGTACGACACAACAAGTGGCGAAGTTTTGGTAGATGGCACAAATATTAAAGACTATAAATTAGAGTGCATACATAAAGCAATGGCTATTGTCTCGCAAGAAATTTACCTTTTTAACGGCACGGTTTTAGAAAACATAAGGTATGGCAGACCAAGCGCGACTCGCGAAGAGGTTATAGAAGCCGCTAAAATTGCAGACTGTCACAACTTTATTGTTAAACTTGCGGAAGGGTACGAGACTTACGTAACAAGCAACAAAGAGTTTTCGGGCGGTGAGAAGCAAAGGATATCTATAGCGCGCGCGATACTTAAAAACCCTAGCATACTAATACTAGATGAAGCAACAGCCGCTATGGATACGCAAACAGAGCAAAACATTCAAAACGCAATAGCAAACCTATCTAAAAACAAAACCACAATAACAATAGCGCATAGGCTAAGCACGCTAAAAGATGTAGATAGTTTAATTGTTATAGATGAAGGGCGCGTAGCCGAAGCAGGTACGCATAAAGAACTTATGCAAAATGGTGGCATCTACGCAAGGTTGTTTGGGCTTCAAATGGAAGCGAGTGAGAATATTCTTGATATAGATAACTTAATGGAAGATGAATGATTAAAGCCCTATGTGCTGCGTTATACTTCGTCAGTCTTTACGTTTCGCTCAGTTGCGTACGCCTAGTACGCGCCTTCGCGAAGCCGCAGACTTCCTTGTCTAACTTGCACCTAGAACTTTAATCCTTGCTTTGTGAATAGGGAACATAGTAAAAATTAACAATAGACATCTCGGTAAAATTTAAAGGATAAATATATGGAAAGTATTTTTAAAACAAGTAAGATTAATTATTTAACGCCTGAGAATGCGCAGTTTTCTAAAACTGAAGGCGGGCTTTTATATTGCAAGTGGGTAGAGAGCGAACAACAAAAAGCAAAGCGAAAAGAAGATGAAAAAAAGTTTGCTAAAGATAAGGCAAGTAAAAAGTCTGACAAGGGGGCGGATAAGGCAAAGGACGAGTGCGACAAGCCAGAGGGTGTAGTAAAATTACATAGGGCTTTTCCGTTTGTTACGCCAACAGAGTACATCTCGGTTTTTAAAGATGATGATGAAGTGGGTATTATTAAAGATATAATGCTTTTCGATGAGACCACTAGGCAACTTTTGGGGGCAGAACTTAAGCGCGTATACTTCTCGCCCATCATAACAAAAATAAACACAATAAAAGAGCGCTACGGTTTTTCTTACTGGGAAGTAACAACAGACAAAGGCAAACTAGATTTCGCGGTTGCAGATACATACAGAAACATAATAAAACTAGGCAAAAACAGACTAAAAATAATAGACCAAGACGCAAACAGATACGAAATATCAGACTACACGAAGTTGGATAAGGGTAGCATAAAAATGCTCGAGATGTACATTTGATTAATGTAAAATGTAAAGTGTAAAGTGTAAAGTGATTTCACCCGCTAGCGCGGGCAATATTTTAAAAAGCAAAATGCGAAAAACACAAAACTCTGACTGTTCAAAAGTAAAGCAACTAATGAGTTTAACCACTTTACACTTTACACTCTACACTTTACAATTTTAACCTACACTTTAAACCAAAATAACTTATGTCTAAGAAAGAATTACAATTTAATTTAGGTGTTGATGGGACTCTTGTACAGGGTAGATTTATCTATTTGGGGACTCGGATAGATGTTGCTGAGAATGGTGAAGTTGTAAAGTCTTACTGTGTTTTGGATATAGAAAAGTTTAAGGTAGAAGCGAACATAGGGATTTGTAGTTTGCTTGCTAAAATAAATGGTGAGTATCACATAGTTTGTAATTTTTCTAACAAATATTCTACGCACTTTTCTGTTTTCACAAAATACTTTAACCACGCAAAAAAGAAAGCAAAAGGTGTTGGCGGTGTGGCAAGAGATACGGCAAGTGGTGGTGCAGATGTGGTAGGTAGTAGTGATGTGGTTGTCGGGGCAAGCGGTGCGGTTAGCGAAGGCATAGACCAAAGTTGGCTACAACTGTTCGATGAAGACGAAGATGTAAAAGAAGAAGAGCGCAAAAAAGATGCAAGTATTAGAAAGGGTACGTTCGGCAAAATGGTAAGGCTAATGCGCGGGTACAGAAAGCACGTAGCGGCAATTGTTGGGCTTAATATTTTAACCTACATAATTATTGTTGGCATACCGTTTTTTAACACACACCTAATTGATAGTTTTTTAAGCCCGATTTACGAGCAAAGCGATGTTAGCCTTGTTATAACAAATCTTTTCCCGTTTTTGTCGCATAGTGATACGCTTACAGCATTTTTTATGGTTATCGGGTTTATGCTGGGGCTGATTTTTATACGCTCTATTTTGCACGGCATAAGAAATCTTGTTAACGGCTTGATGGGTCATAACATTGCGCGCGACTTGAGGCAATCTTTATTTAACAAGGTGCAAGCGCTTAGTATAAAAAACTTCAGCAAGCGAAGCACGGGTGCTATTATAAACCGCACAGTATCAGACACAGAGCGCATAAGCCGCTTTCTAACGTTCGAACTTGTTCACGCAATTAATCAAGTTATTTTGGCAGTTTTAATTTTGGCGCTTTTGCTTTGGCTAAACTGGGTTATGGCGCTTATAATTGTTGTGCCGCTTTTAATCGTAATTTTTGCGCTTAACCGCTATTTTAAGTATATGCGCAAGCGCTATAACAAGCAATGGGCGGCGGGAAGCAAGTCTACTAATACGCTTGTAGATATACTCTCGGGCATACGTGTCGTTAAAGTTTTCGGGACAGAACAGCGCGAAGTAGAGCGCTTTGTAAAGACGTCTGAGAACTTACGCGACATATCAGAATCTAACGAAAAAATTTGGCACTACATTCACCCATACTTAATGGCGCTTGTTTTTATAGGGCAGTTTATAGCGCTATACTACGGCGGGGTGCAATATTTTGCGGGCAATATGACTATTGGCGAAGTGCTGTTTTTCTATATAGTTGCGGGTATGCTTTTCGACCCGCTTGTTAACGCGGCAAACCTACCGCGCTGGATGGCTGAGAGTATGACAAGCGCTAATAAGATTTTCGAGATATTAGATGAGCCAGACTACAAGCCAAAAGATAACAAAACGCTAGAGATTGAAGGGCAAGTAGATATCAACAACCTAACCTTTGGCTACAAGCCGTATAAAACCATACTAAACGATGTTTCGCTGTCTGCAAAAAAGGGCGATATGATAGGCATTGTTGGTAAGACGGGCGCTGGAAAATCTACTTTGGTCTCGCTTATAATGCGCCTTTACACGCCAGATTCGGGCGAGATTTTACTAGATGATGTTAACTTGCAAGATATAAGCGAAGATTGTTTGCGCGCTCAGTTAGGTATGGTTATGCAAGATAATTATTTGTTCAGCGGAAGCATACTAGAGAATATAAGTTATTCTAAGCCAGATGCAACCGAAGAAGAAATCATCGCGGCGGCAACGCTTGCAAACGCGCACGAGTTTATAATAAAACTAGAAGATGGCTACAACACAATAGTGGGCGAGAAAGGCTACACGCTATCAGGGGGTGAGCGCCAGCGTATATCTATTGCAAGGGCGCTTTTGCACAACCCAAAAATACTAGTGCTAGATGAGGCGACAAGCTCCCTAGATACAGAAACCGAAAAAGATATTCAAGGCGCACTACAAACCCTAACCAAAGACAGAACCACATTTGCAATAGCCCACAGACTATCAACCCTACGGCATTCAACAAAAATAGTAGTAATAGCAGACAACAAAATCGCCGAAAGCGGCACCCACGAACAACTCCTAAACCACAAAGGAATCTACTACAACTTAGTCCAAGCCCAAAAAGAAATGCTAGTATTTAATAAGTAGTCACGAGCAAGTAGTCACGAGCAAAGGCTTCATTGTAAGCCTTTTTGTTTTTTAATTTTGCACGACCAGAAGTGAAAATAAAAAAAGTTTTGTTAAACATTTGACTTATTTTTTTTAATTTGGTATAATGAAGGGTACTTAAAATTTATGTCGCGTGCTGAAAAATCGATGTAAGTTTTAGGTTTTTAAATGCAAAGGTGAAAAGGGTAATGCCCTTACACTAATTAAAAATGGAACAAGAAATTTTAGAATTGTTAAAGGCTAGCCCTAAAAAAGTTATGGGGCAAAAGCAGGTGCTTAGAGAAATATTTTTTGGTAACATTAGCGGTGTAATTGTTGCAAAAAATGTGGACAGCACTTTTTTTAACAAGGTTATAACAGCAATAGAAGGACACAATACCACAAACCCGCGAGATAGGGCTATAAAGGTCTGGTACGCAAACTCTAAAGAGTGGCTGGGTCAGGTGCTTGAGATTGACCGTCCGTGTGGTGTGTGTGGTATTCTGAAATCTTAAAAGCCTATGTGCTGCGTTATTACTTCGTCAAGGTTTACGTTTGGCTTGTTTGCGTACGCTAAGTACGCGGCACTTCGCCAATACGCACCTTTCCTTGTCTAACTTGCACCTAGACTTTTAAGCGCATAATAAAAGTATAAAAATCTATAATTAAGGAGAGATTTTTAAGTTTTAGGTGCAAGTAAGACACCTCGCCTTTTGACGCTTTTGCTATCGCAAAAGGCTAAAACCTTACGGTTTACGGCTCGGTCGTCGTTTTTGCGGCTTCGCGAAGGAGCGTACTTGGCGTACGTGACTGAGCGAAATGTAAAAACTGACGAAGTATAACGCCGCACATAAGACTTAAAAAATATTGTATGCCTACAGTTAATCAGTTAATCAAAAAAGGCAGAGTAGACAGAACAAAAAGACCAAAAGCGCCAGCGCTTCAGTCTAACCCGCAAAAGAGAGGGGTATGTTTGTCTGTTACAACTACTTCGCCAAAAAAGCCAAACTCTGCAATGAGAAAAATTGCAAGAGTTAGAATTACAAATAAAATGGAAGCGACTGTGTATATACCGGGCGAGGGTCATAACTTGCAAGAACACAGCGTTGTTTTAATACGAGGCGGTAAGGTTAAAGACTTGCCGGGTGTTCGTTATAAAGTTATAAGAGGCACGCTTGATACAGCGGGTGTTGCTAAGAGATTACAGTCGCGTAGTAAGTACGGGACTAAAAAACCAAAATAGTTAAAGTGTAAATTGTAAAGTGCAAAGTGTAAAGTGGTTTCACCGCTAGCGCTAGCAAAATCAATTTGCAAAAATCGTAAAAAACTAAATTGCAAACTGTTAAAAAGTGTAGGTTATAATGTGTGTAAAAACTTTACATTTTACACTTTACACTTTGCAATAATGGAGTAATATAATATGCCAAGACGTTCAGGTGTTCCTAAAAGGGATGTTTTACCAGACCCGATGTATGGAACAAAAGTTGTAACAAAATTAATTAATCAGATAATGTATGATGGAAAGCGCGGTACGGCTCAGAAAATTGTTTATTCTGCTTTTGCTAAGATGGAAGCAAAAATGGGCAAGCCGGCTTTAGAAATATTCGAAAAAGCAATGGAAAATATCAAGCCAAGCGTAGAAGTTAAGGCGCGCCGTGTTGGTGGGCAGACTTATCAAGTTCCTATGGATATAAGGGCAGACCGCCGCCAAACCCTAGGGATAAGGTGGCTTACAAACTTTTCTAGAAAGCGTAACGAAAAAACTATGGACCAACGCCTAGCAAACGAAATTATGGATGCATTTAACGGCTCGGGCGCGTCAGTAAAGCGCCGTGAAGAAATGCACAAAATGGCAGATGCAAACAGAGCCTTCGCTCATTACAGGTGGTAACAAATCTGACATCGGAAGAAATGTAATAAATCTGGTATTCTGAAAATTTTTCGCGCTATAGTTCGCGCTATAGTAATTATCGGAAAAGCGGGTGAAGCATTCGTTATTTTAGGTGGCTTACAAAAAGCCGACCACACGAAAAAAGTATAAATTAAAAAGAGAGGTACATTTATGCCTAGAAAGTTTACACTAGATAAAACAAGAAACATTGGAATAATGGCGCATATAGATGCGGGTAAAACCACGACTACAGAGCGCATTTTATTCTTTACGGGCAGAACCCACAAGATAGGTGAGGTTCACGATGGCGCTGCTACTATGGACTGGATGGCGCAAGAGCAAGAGAGAGGTATTACAATCACATCTGCGGCAACAGCAACTCAGTGGTTAGACCACGCAATTAATATTATAGACACGCCGGGTCACGTAGACTTTACTGTAGAAGTAGAGCGCTCTTTACGTGTTTTAGACGGGGCTATTGCGGTTTTTTGTGCTAGGGGTGCGGTTCAGCCACAATCGGAAACTGTATGGCGCCAAGCAAACAAATATAAAGTTCCGCGCCTTGCGTACGTTAACAAGATGGACAGAGAGGGCGCTAACTTTTTAAATGTTATGGATAAAATGCGCGAGAGGCTTAAAGCCAACCCGCTTGCTATCCAACTGCCAATCGGGCAAGAACACGAGTTTGAGGGCGTTGTAGACTTAGTAGAGATGAAAGCCTACTATCATAAAGACGACATCGGCAAAGAAGTTGAAGTTAGAGACATACCAGAAAACTTAAAAAAGCAGGCGGAAGAGTATAGAGAAAAACTTCTAGACTTTGTATCTATGCACGACGATGCTATTATGGAAAAACTTTTAGAAGAAAAGCCTATAACTGTAGATGAGATTAAAAAGGCGCTTAGGGGGGCAGTTTTAGAAATGAAAGTAACGCCTGTTTTATGTGGCTCGTCTTACAAAAACAAAGGTGTTCAAAAAATGTTAGACGCTGTTATAGATTATTTACCAGCGCCTACAGATATAAAAGGCATACAAGCAGAAGACTATAAGTCGCGCGAGCCTATAACAATACTGCCAGATGACACAGCGCCGCTAGCAGCCCTTGCCTTTAAACTAGCAACAGACCCATTCGTTGGCGCGGTTACGTTTGTTAGGGTTTATAGGGGTGTTTTAAGCGCGGGTTCTTACGTATATAATTCTAGTAAGTCTAAAAAAGAGCGCATATCGCACGTTTTCAAAATGCACGCAAACTCGCGCGAGAAAGTAGATGGGCTTTATGCGGGTGAGATTGGTGCGGTTGTTGGTTTAAAAGACACAATAACAGGCGACACGCTTTGCGACGAAAAGACACAAATCTTACTAGAAAACATAGATTTCCCAGACCCAGTTATAAGCGTTGCGGTAGAGCCATCGTCTAAGGCTATGCAAGAGAAAATGGTTAACGCGCTTATAAAACTAGCAAGCGAAGACCCAACGTTTAAAACTTACACAGATAAAGAAACGGGTCAGACAATTATCGCTGGTATGGGTGAGTTACACTTAGAGATTTTAGTAGACAGAATGAAGCGCGAGTTTAAAGTTGAGGCAACTGTAGGTAACCCGCAAGTAAGTTTCAGAGAAACTGTTAGGGCTAAAGTATCTCAAGAGCATAAGCACGCAAAGCAAACGGGCGGTAAGGGTCAGTATGGTCACGTTGTGATAGAACTAGAGCCAAACGAGCCGGGTAAGGGTACAGAGTTTGTAGACAAGATTGTTGGTGGTATTATTCCAAAAGAATATATCCAGCCAGTTTTCAACGGAATAAAAGAAGCGGCGCAAAGCGGTATACTTGCGGGCTATGAGGTTGTAGACTATAAAATTACGCTTGTTCACGGCTCTTACCACGATGTAGATAGTTCGGAAATGGCGTTTAAAATTGCTGGTTCTATGGCGTTTAAAGAGGCGTTTAAAAAAGCAAACCCTGTTTTACTAGAGCCAATAATGAAAGTAGAAGTTGTTGTGCCAGAAGACAATATGGGGGACATTATGGGGCAAGTGTCTTCAAAGCGCGGAAACATACTAGGCACAGAAACAGATATGGGAACATCAATAATCAACGCACAAGTTCCGCTATCAGAGATGTTCGGCTACTCAACAGACCTACGCTCTCGCACACAAGGCAGAGGCACATTCACAATGGAATTCTCACACTACTTTGAAGTACCAAAAAACATCTCAGAAAAAATCATCTCAGACAGAGCCGGCAGAAAGTAAGTAGATATATAAAATGCTATCGCAAAAAATTCGCGGTAGCATTTTTTCTGTTTTTGACTGTGTTTTATCTTTACAAGGGTTGAGATTTGTGGTATAATATTTTATGTATGATACAAGTCGAAGATGTAGTGAAGCGGTTTAAAGATTTTTATGCGCTTAATGGAGTTAGTTTGGATATTGCTAGTGGGCAGTATGTGGCGGTTGTTGGTCCGTCGGGTTCTGGTAAGTCTACGCTTTTAAATGTGATTGGGCAGATAGATGATATTACTAGTGGTGAGATTTTTGTTGGTGGGGTGGCGACAAGCGGGCTTTTAGAGAGAGAGCGCGCAAGCCTTAGGAACAAAAAGTTTGGCTATGTGTTTCAGGCTTTTTATCTAGAGCCGCGCTATAGCGTATATAAAAATATAGAAATCCCGCTTATTATTGCGGGGGTTAAGGGCAGGGCAAGGCGAGAGAGAGTAGAGTATTTACTAGAGTTAGTGGGGCTTACGCAAAAAATTAAAAACGCGGCTGGCTCTTTAAGTGGTGGTGAGAAGCAACGCGTAGCACTAGCGCGGGCATTAACAAACGACCCGCAAATAATATTAGCGGACGAGCCTTGCGGTAACTTAGATAGCGCGAACTCTGAGATTGTACTAAACCTTTTAGCAGATATAAATAAGCAAGGCAAAACGCTTATACTTGTTACACACAATATGGAACACGCAAATTTGGCAGAGCGCATTATAAGGCTGCAAGATGGAAAACTTGTAGAACATTAAATTTTAAATGGTAAATTTTTAATGTTAAATGATTTCACCCGCTAGCGCGGGCAAGATTATTAGCAAGTTGTTCGCAAATACAAACCGCAGACTGTTCAAACGCTTTTTGTAATTGAGTGTAGGAATTTAACATTTAACATTTAAAATTTAACATTAAAAGAAACTATGTTTAAAGCGTTTTATTTTTTTACAGGCGAGATTAAACAAATTTACAGACAATGCATTTTATTTTTGGTGACAAGTGCATTGGTTTTTTCTTTGGCGCTTGGGGTTTTTAGTTTTACGTATAGTTATAGATACAACTACGGCAATATGCTAGATGAAGTACACCCCGCCGGCAGAGAGTTTTTAATAAGCGTGCCGAGTGCTTCAGCACTTAGAAGCGCAAGCGGTGTTGTAGACAAACTATCGGTTTTTGGCGATAACATAACAACGGAGATGAGCCTTAGTTTTGCGCACACAACTCTAGAGGTTGGGCAAGGTGTGCGTGACATAGTTACTAACACTACAATTGGTGGCGGGATAGCATACTACTTTCGGGGGACATTGCCCTACGCTTTTTCTAACGCAAGGTTTATAGCGGGCAGAAGTTGGAATGCGGGCGACAATGTGCGGCAAGGAAGCGCTTACAGCATTTTTATATCTATAGAAGTTGCAAACTATTTGCGAACTTCTGTTGGGAAAACCATAACGCATAGTTATAACAACACGCAATTTATCGTAAGGGGCATTTATTATAGGGGCGCGGTTAGCAGAGAATGTTTGCTTGGCTATATTCCGTTTTTTGTTATGCCCGCGCAGTTTGTTCTAAATGCTGTGCCGGCAAGCAATTTTGATAGTCTTAATTTTGTGGCAGAAGTAGCAAACACATCAAGAATGGTAGATGCTTATTTTCAGTTGGCAAGGCTAGGCATTACAAACTTAGACTCGTACTATTTTTTTGAAAACCTGCGCACAACGCGTGCAGTAGAAATTTTAATGCTAACGCTAAGTTTTTTAGTAATAATTGTTGCGCTTTTAATTTTGTTTAACAGTTTAAAAATTGTGCTTAATGTAAGGGCAGAATTTATTGCAAGGCTAAAACTTTTAGGCGCGCGCTCTTACTTAATAACCCTTATATATTATATAGTGTTTTACGCAATATTCTTACTAGCCTTTGGCTTGTCTATTTTGTTAAGCACGCTAACACTAACGCGGTATGAGAGCGTAGCAGAGACGCTGTTCGATTTTCCGTTTGTAATCACGCTAAACTTTCCACTAATACTAGCAATGTTTGTAGCAAGTAGTGTACTAATATTTGCCTCTTACTTTTTGTTTTTGCGCCGCATAGGCAAGGTTAATCCACTAGACCTTATGAAAGAAGACTAGCGCGAAGAGTATGGAATTTTTGCCGGTTGTTTGCCTACGGCAATCCAAAGGTCAAAAATGCCATACATCTTCGCGCTTACGGCTAAAACAATCCGACCGCCCTTGGCGGTGTAAGCGGTTGCTACGCAACCGAATGTTTTTGGCGCTCGGAATACAGAAAAATTCGCTCGAAAAAATATGAGAATAACTGAGATAGTAAAATTGGCGGTTTATAACATACGTATAAAGGCTTTGGCGTATTTGCGGGTGGGGCTTGCTTTTTTGTTTGCTTTTGTGCTGGTGTTTAGCGCGCTAACTTATTATAACAGTATTAGAGAGCGCTTGAATAGTTATTTGTATGGTTTTACAGAGCAAAACAGATTGTTTTTGCTTTCTAACTTAAACGAGGCTCAAAGAGAAAGTCTGCTTAGTTTAGATAATATATCGGACGTAGTAAGTAGAGAGCGCAGACACCTTGTTTGGACAAACACGGCGCTGGTTTTAGGTGGCACAAAAGTGATTCCTGCCCCGCAAGTCTCTTTGCCTATAGAAATAGTTTGTGAGAGTTCAGAAAATTTGATATCCCCGCTAATAAAAAAGGCGCTAAGGGATAGATACAACCAAAATTTTATAATAGCAGGGCGCGAGGCAGTTTACAGCGGGGAAGTTGTTATTTGCGGTTTTGTGCTAGAGATTTTAGATTTAAGCGTGGCAGATGTGCTAGAGCAAGAAGCGGTTATTATGCACGCGGCAGATAGTCTTCGGGTTGTTGGCGTGTTTAATTATAGGGCGGCGGCAATGCTTAACGAAGATGCAGACACTTTGTTTATAGCAAGGGGAACTCTATTTACAGGCGGGCATATTGTGCAAGATATAAGCCTTGTAAATTTTAGATATACGCAAGATACGATTATGCAAGTTAACGCGCTTTTTCCGAATATAAGCATAGGCTCTATGCTAGAAGCGGGTGTTATAGCCTCAGTTATAATGCTTCAAAACCAGCAGACTTTTGTCTCAGACTTTCTTACACTTGTAATAGGCGTGATTGTTTTTGTGATACTGCTGATAATAACATCTAACAAGCACTATCTGTTTAAGAAAAACGCGCGCCATTTAGGGATATTAAAAGCGCAGGGTATGAAAGGGCGCACGCTATTTGCGGTTTTGTTTTTCGAATTGCTTTTTGTTATGAGTATAGCAAAACTTTTGGCTGTTGGTATGTCTTTACTTATTGCTGATGTTGTCTCACGTTTTGCGGGGGATATAGTGCTTTTAAATTTTAGTTTTGCAAATGTAGTAAGTAGTTTTATTTTTGTGGCTTTGCTGTCCGTTGGCTTTATAGTTGTTATAAGTACAGTAATATATGTTGCAACACTTAGGCGCTCGCCCGCAGAACTTTTGAAAAGGAATTTTTAGTAGGGTAATTTTTATAAGGGCGCAATCTTTAAAACTATTATAGGAATGGATAAAAAAATGAGAAATAAAAGGGTAAGTAAATCGGTAAGGTCGTTTAGACTATTGTTAGTAATTGTTTTGGCAGTTTTGTCTGCCGTTGTTTTGGTTGCGTGCAGAGAAAGCGAGAACAGAAAAGACACAGACTATATCTTTTTTAATCCGAGTGTAGTGTCTGATACTATGCAAAACGGGGCTTATTTTATAACGCTGGACGGCATAATATCTTACGCGCGTGCTACCAACCCAGAAGTAGATGAAGCCGATATAGAATATTTACTAAGAGATTACGAGTTTTTAGATTTTTTAAAACAGCACTTTCACATAGTTGTTTATAACAATGTTTTTACTTTTACTATCGAGTTCGCGTTTCCTGTAGTTGTTACAACTCTCGAGTTTTCGCGTGTGGGCAATTTTTACACAGCCGATAGCGTAGACAAACAAGTAAGGTTTTCGCGCACGGGCAACTACGTAAATATGGCTCTTACGTGGCTAGTTAGTGGGCAGACTATAGATTTAGATTTGCAGTTTAAGCACGATAGTGATATAGGGTTTGCAGATAGCCAGCCCATACAAATACAAAGCCCAATAAATTTTAATACATTCTACACGCACCTATATTGGCAAACAGATGCAGGTTTTTCAAGAAGCAGGGTAGAAGTTAAGCACGCGGGGCAGTCTGCTTTTTCGTATGTTGCGAAAGGTGTAGGAAGCAACATATCCCTTAGTGAGTTAAACTTACAACACGGCGAAAACGTTGTAAGAGTAACAATTTTGGGCGGACCATTTTTGTTGGATAGGCAAATTCATTTGTTTGAGAGTTCTGAGCCAACAACACACACAATAAGGGTAGATGGCGTAAATTTTAGTGTGCTTAGTAGACCAGCGGGTTTTTGCACGCTGCTTGGTGCTTTATCGTGGCACTCAGACACAAGGGCTTTTGAAGAGAGAGTTTATGTTAAAAGAGATGGTCAGTTTCAGCTTTTAACGAGAGTATATGATAGCGAAATACCATTAGAATACCTAAGTTTAGTTAAGGGTGACAATACTATTAGGATAACTTCATCAAGGGGGGAAGGCTCGGCGGTGTTATATAATGGTATACTAACAGTTATTTCAGATTCTCAATCTGCATACTACACTATAAGAGTAAATGCGATAGAATATATTCCACTAGGCGCGCCTATAAATTTTGTGCTGGCTGATAGGTGGCTTAGTTGGACAACCCACCCTTTTGTCAACCATTACAGAGTATATATAAAGAGAGAGGGCGAGAGAGAGTTTACACGTTTGCTAAGTCACGCTTGGTCTGATATCTCACTTAGTGTTTTAGATTTGCAAGTGGGCGCAACTGTTGTAAGGGTTAAGTCTGCCGATAGCGGGGTAGTTTTGCAAGGGGGCGGTAGATTAGTAGTTTACACAAGCGAGTACGCCGATTTTACTATAACTGTTAGAGATATAAACGAAATTCCCGCAATAAACCACTTTTGGCTAACATACGAACAACTTTTGTGGAGTACCCACCACAGTAATAGTTTCAGAGTTTATACAAGGCACGAAACAGAACAAAATTTTACTCGAGTAATATATAATTATTTTGGCTGGGACGTTGTTTGGAATAGCATAAGGCTAGAATACCTAAACCTACGACAAGGCAAAAATCACATAAGGTTAGTAAGTGCAAACCATACTCACGCTCGCTTATCTAACGGCACATTATTCACCTATGCCCGCCACACCTATTTCGATATAACAATTTAAAATTAAAATATTTGTTGAATTCAACTTGCCATTCGCAGTTTCAATTCTTTGAAATATTTTTCTTGAGTTGTGTTAAAACAGTTGACTTATTGTTTAAAATTTTGTAAAATATATAGTACTGCTTATAGCGAAGCGGGTGTAGCAATCCGCAGACAAAACCTTATACAAAAGAATTTCCTTGTGTAGCGAAGCGAAACAGAAATTCGTTGTATATGTTTTGTCCGGTACGGCATTTGGTTGTTTAGGTTAAGTTTAGCCCCTTGGTTTAGGCAATTAAAGCACAAAATTTTTAAATGGAGTTAGTTACAAATAGCAATGAAAACATTTATACCAAAAAAAGAAGATATAAAAAAAGAGTGGCACATTGTAGACGCCGAGGGTATTGTACTTGGTAGGCTAGCGTCTCAAGTGGCTTCAATTTTGCGTGGCAAGCACAAGCCTATCTACACACCAAATATGGACTGTGGCGACCACGTAATTATTATAAACGCAGATAAGGTTGCACTAACAGGCAAAAAGTTAGAGCAAAAAGAGCATATCTATCACACGGGATATGTTGGCGGGCTTAAGCGCGTTCAGTACAAACATCTTATGCTAGACAAGCCAGAGTTTGTTGTTTACGAAGCGGTTAGGGGTATGCTACCTAAAACAAAGTTAGGCAGAAAAATGCTTAAAAAATTACGCATTTATTCGGGCGAGCAACACGAGCATATCGCACAAAAGCCTAAAGTTTTAAAAATACGCAACAAGCACGACAAAGAGTAAAGCATAAAAAATTACGAGTTTTTTTCGGAGGGTTTGTGGCTGGGCTTTGTAAAGGCTTGGCTCACTAAAAAATATATATGACAAAATTAGCATTAAAAAAACAAGTTGCATTTTGGGGAACTGGCAGGCGCAAAAGTGCGGTTGCTAGGGTTAGATTGTTGCCGGGCGGAAGCGGAGCAATAACAATTAACAAAAGAACGATGGACGACTACTTCGGGCTAGACACTTTGAAGTTAATTGTAAGGCAGCCGCTAGAACTTACTCAGACCCTAGGTCAGTTTGATATTAAAGTAAACGTAAGGGGCGGCGGATATACGGGTCAGGCGGGTGCTATAAGGCACGGTATTTCTCGTGCGCTGATTTTAGCAAACGAAGACTTACGCCCAAGTTTAAAAAAGGCGGGCTTTTTAACAAGAGACTCTAGAAAGAAAGAGCGCAAAAAGCCGGGTCTTAAAAAAGCAAGAAAAGCATCTCAATTCTCAAAGAGATAAGGAACCAAAAAACTGCCTATGTGCAGTTTTTTTGAATGTAGAGTGTTTTACACAAGTGTAAAGTGTAGAGTGTAAAGTGTAAAGTGGTTACACCTGCTTCGCAGAATATTTATATTTTCATTTTTCGTGCAATAGGAATTATTCGCGAAGCGGAACGTCAAATTCGTTATGATATGACTTTGTTCAACTATAGGAGAAAGAATGAGTAAAAATGTTGATGTATACGAGTGTATTGTAATAGGTGGTGGTCCGGCTGGCTTAACGGCGGGTATATATTTGGCTAGGGGCGGTGTTAATGCCTTGGTGTTAGAGCGCAATATGCCGGGCGGTCAAACCGCGCTAACTGCCGAGATTGCAAACTATCCGGGGTTTGAGAGTATTAAGGGCTATCAGTTGGCAACATCATTTTTTAATCACGCAAAAAGTGCGGGCGCAAAAATTGTATTCGAAAATGTTACGGCGCTGTACCCGGCAGACGCGCCAAACAAGCCTAGCAAAGTTGTAACTGCCAAAAACACTTACTACGCAAAATATATTATTTTAGCGCTTGGCGCAAGCCCAAAAAAGTTGGGGTTGCAGAACGAAGGCGCGCTTACGGGCAAGGGGGTTGCTTACTGTGCCGTATGCGATGCGCCTTTTTTTAAAGGTAAGATTATAACAGTTGTGGGCGGTGGCAACACAGCAGTAGAAGACGCTCTGCACGGGGCAAAGTTTGCAAGTAAAGTAAGGCTTATACATTGGACAGATAGACTGAACGCTCAAAAAGTGCTTCAAAACGCCCTTTTCAAAAACAACAACATAGAAATTATTTGGAACAGCGAAGTAGTAGAGTTGATTGAAAGGGATAGAGCCTTAAATGGCATAGTCGTAAAAAACAAAAAGTCGGGCGATACGCAAACTCTAGACACAGACGCACTTTTTATAGCAATTGGTCAGAACCCATCAACCGACCTTGTAAAGCACACCATATCACTAAACAAAAACGGCTACATCAAAACAAACAAAACTCTACAAACCAACATCAAAACAATTTACGCCGCGGGGGATAGCCGTGTAACACCCCTAAGGCAAATAGTAACAGCCAACGCAGACGGCGCAATCGCCGCAAACGAAGTTATTCAAAATCTTTTAAAAAGTTAAACTCATAATAATTACAGCCGTCCCCCAAGACAAACTTAAAAGCAAATTAGTATTACTAAAAAGTTAAACACTACTAAAAGTTAAAATCTACAAGAATATACAACAAAATATTTTGCGAGAGACTTGATTGTATAAAAGCGTAAATAGTTGTCTACAATTAATGTGTTATGTAACATACATAGCGCATTAATTTTTTTTAAAAGGGAAGCCAAAGCTTTCCCTTGTAGGAGGACTTATTATGGACTTAAAAAGAGAATGGCCTAGGCTTGTGTTGGCTGTATTGTTTTTGATTGGTGCAGTTATCACACTTATAGCAATGATAAGGCTTATGACAATTAGTGGCAGCGTTTTTGACATACCAGAGAATGTGGGTAACGACTATCACACAGAGTGGCGGCACCATCGTGCGTGGGCTAGTTGGGGGCATCACGGGGGCTTTTTAAGTAGGGCGCTTCTTTTTGCCTTGTTTATATTTTTCTTAGGTAAAGGCGTGGCAATTGCTATGGCAATGCACGCTAGTATGAAGGGCATTGCTGCGTGGGTGTTGATAGGCACGGGCATACTAACAACGCTATTCACGTTGCTTTATGTTATTCATATGTTTTCTATTTCGGGTACTATTTTATCTAGTGTTGGTGAAGCCAAAGATTATTTAAGAGAGGGCGGCTTGTCTAACTCTGATATAAGAGACCAATATCCGCACTATTTCGGAATGCGAAGCATTGTGTGGGCAGAGCGATTTAGGTCTCTAGCTTATATGTTAGTGTTGGGCTTAGCGCCACTAATGTTTGGCATAAAAAAGTTTTTAAAGACCAGAGCGCTTGACATATAAATTTTTTATCTAAGTGCTTCCGCAGTTTTCAGGTAGTGTTTAGCGCGTGAGAGTTGCGGGCGTAATCACAAGGCTAAAAAATTTATATGTCTGCGCGCTTGCGTATCACCACAACTTAGAACCTTCATAGAGAGTTAAAAAAACGCGGTTAGTTTTTACTAGCCGCGTTTTGTGTTTTGGTTGAAAAAAAATTTAAGGGAAAATAATTTTTTTTGGGAAATTACTACAAATTTGCTTTAGTTAATCGTTGTATATAATGTAAGGGTAAAAATTTGCCCTAAGTTTGATGCCTTTAAAATACAAGGCAAAATTAAGAAGGAGTAAAACAACAATGAGAAACAAAGTAAGAATTTGTTTAGTATTTGCACTTATGCTTATAAGTGCGCTAGTCCTAGTCGCTTGTGGCGGAAGCGGAAACGGAAACGGGGGCGGTTATAACAACCAACCTCAACTAACGCAAGTGAATTTAGGTGTTCCACAAAACTTAGCGGTTAACGCTAACACGCTAGTAGCAACTTGGGACGAAGTTGAAAATACTAGTGCTTTTAACGTAAGGGTTAATGAGACCGAGTACGACACTAGCACAAACAGCATTAACCTTGCGCTGTTAGACTTGCCGGTTGGCGAGAATGAGATTTCTGTTAGGGCGGCAGGCAGAGTTACGGCTTACACAAATTATGTGACAAGTGCTTTTTCTGAAGTGGTAACATTTATAGTTGTGCCGATGCCAGATTACACTATTCCAACAGACTTAGTGGCTACGTTTGGCGATACACTAGGCGAGATAGATTTACCAAGTGGTTGGGCGTGGTACGCAGGCTTAGACACGCTTGTAGGTGGCGCGGGGCAAAGGCATCACTATGCGGTGTACACGTCAGCCGACCCGACTTACGACCCTGTTACAAGGCAAGTGGCTATTTATGTAGAGCGCGCGGTGTTAACTGTAACGGCGGTTGATGCGAGCCGCGTGTTTGGCGGGGAAAACCCACAGTTTACATATACGCTTGCGGGTTTTGTTGCGGGGGATAGTTACGATATAATTAGCGGGGCTTTTGCTATAGGCACAAACGCGCTTGTTAACACGGGCGTTGGCGCCGCGCCAGAATATAGGGCTATAACTGTTAGTGCAGGCACGGCTGTAGCGCAGAACTACACATTCTATTTTGTGGCGGCAACGCTAACAATTACGCGCGCGTCTCTAAGGTTTGAAGCAAATGCGGCGAGCCGTGAGTTTGGCGCAGAAAACCCACAGTTTACATATACGATTACGGGCTTTGTTGCGGGCGATACGCGAGAGAGCGCAGTTACGGGGGCTGTTGTATTATCTACAAATGCAACTGCTACAACAAGTGTTGCAGCACCAGAGGCAGAGAGAACAATAACCCTAGCAGGCGGAACGATAAGCGCGGCAAACTACTCGTTTAGTTTTGTGTCGGCTATACTAACAATAACAAGGGCAACACCGCAATATATTATTCCTACAGATTTAGTCGGGGTAGAGGCGAATACGCTTGCGGATATAACTTTGTTGCCGCGTTGGGCTTGGTACGGCGATGCTACAACGGCGGTAGGTGTGGCGGGTAATCGCTTACACTACGCGGTGTATACACCGGCAGACTATGTAAATTTTGTAAGTGTTAGGCGAGCGGTTAGCATATACGTTAGGGTTGGTCCGGTAGAAGCAAACCCGCAAAGCCCGACAGACTTAGTGGGCTATATAGAAGCCGCGCTTAGTAGTGTTGCGCTTCCGGCGCGTTGGGCGTGGGAAGCACCGACTACTCCGCTAGGCACGACTGCTGCAAACAGAATGTTCTGGGCAACTTACACGCCAGAGAATACTGTGTTGTATTTGCCAACGCGCAGGCAGTTAACTGTAAGTGTAATGTTGCTTGTGCCGGTTACGCAGGCACTTCAAACAAACATCACGGGTGTTAGAGAGTGGCTTTTAGGGCAGATAGAATTGCCGCCTGTTATAAATGTGGGACACGCGACTTATTCGTGGGGTGGCTGGACTTGGGCAGATGGAAATAACCACCGCTTGCCGAATGTATCGGGCGAGATTGTCAGACAAGCAAGGTGGGTGCCGGGCGGAAGCGCGCCAAGGTTTAGGGCTGTTTATAAAGATGTAACAATAAAGGTAGGCACAATTGTTTATGTAAGTGTTGGGCTTAACGCGACACTAGCGCTGGACTCTAATGGTGGCTTGTGGGTTTGGGGCGTAGCAGAGAGTGGCGTTTTAGGCACGGGTGGTGCAGGTAATGTGACACTTCCGCGTAGAATTATGAATGTTTACAGCGGTACGCCAACTTCTAACCAAGGGGCTGGGGCAGTTATGCCAGCGCCAGCTTTCAGGGCAGTAAGCACGCACCACTTGACTTCGGCGGCGATAGATACAGACGGCAGGCTGTGGACGTGGGGCAGAAATATTAACCACGCGATTGGGCAAGGTAATATAATGGGTGCGCCTAATGATAATATTTTGCGCCCATCGCGCATAACGCAAGTGTTAAATGCGCAAGGCAATGTTTCTACTGCCGTGCCTGCATTTGTGCAGGTTAGTTTGGGTCGAGAGTTTGGCAGTGCGCTTTGTGTAAATGGCAGTATATGGACGTGGGGTAATAACGCAGATGGTAGAACGGGTTTAGGGTTCTCTTCTGGCACAACTCAAAGACCAAGACTAATTACTAACATTTTTTCAGACAGTACAGATGTACATAGCACCGCGCAAGCGACTGCACCAAGGTGGGAGCAGGTAAGCGCGGGAGACATACATATGCTTGCGATAGCGGGGGGACGTATATACTCGTGGGGCGCTAATGTTGGCGGTGGTACTTCTTCGGCTGGAGACAATAGGTTAGGGTTAGGAACGGAAGATATAGACGTGGGTACAAGAAATAGACCAAGGCGCATAGCGCTAGTTTGGCAAGAAAGCACATCACCAGTTGCTACAGAACCTTCTGCTAGGGTTAATTTCACGCAAATAAGCGCGGGTACAAGGCACAACTTGGCACTTGATGATAATAACAGAGTATGGAGTTGGGGTACTCACGCAAACGGGCGTACGGGCTTTGGTGTAAACTCGGGTAATGTGGCGCACCCGCGCCGTGTAATGCAGATGTTTAGCGCTGCGACAGGTACTGGAACGGCATCAGGCAATTTGTTTGATGTTATATCCGTTAGTGCGGGGTACGACTCTAGCGTTATTTTAAGGGGCGATGGTCAAAGGTTTGTGTGGGGGTCTAACGCTGGTAACACAACGGGCGACATTAACAACACAACTAATACAAGACCACGTGCTGTTGGCATTTTCCCAAATGCAACAATGGTATCTCAAGGTAGCGGTGGCGGCGCGCTTATAGATGCTAATGGCTCTGTATACACGTGGGGTACAAACACCCAAGGTGGTCACGGCGGCACAGCAACAATAAACCAACCAACCCGAATCAGACCAACCAGTATGTAGCAAACAAAAATGCAAGACCAACCAATGCATATTTCATCTAGCCCTTCTTAATAAAACATATAAACTAGAGCGCACAACAAATAAACTAGAGCGCCTTCCTTAAAAAAGATTTTGCCAATTATAGTTTGCAAGAACTATAATTGGCAAATTTTTTTTGAAATTTTATATTTTAGATTTAGTTGCGAAAGTTTTTGTAAATTTGCTAAACTTTTTAAAAAGTGTTGACTGAAAGTAGAATTTGTGATAACATAAGAGAGACTTCGCAAACTAGATTGTGATAAGAGAAATAAAACGGTATGAGGTAAGATGTTAAAATCGTTTGATAATATAAAACACTTAGATGAAAAAGGTAACGAGTTTTGGCTTGCAAGAGAATTACAAGAAGTTTTGCAATATTCTAAGTGGCAGAACTTTGAAAGAGTTATAAAGCAAGCAATGGTTTCTTGTAGAGTAAGTCAGCAAGAAGTTAATGACCATTTTACTGACGTCAGTAAAACGGTTAGTATGCCGTCGGGAGCAAAGCCTAAAAAGATTAAAGACTATAAACTTACGCGCTATGCTTGCTATTTAATTACAATGAATGGAGACCCACGCAAAGAGGTTATTGCCCTAGGGCAGACTTATTTTGCAACAAAAGCCAGACAGCAAGAAATTTTTGAAGCATTTAATAAACTGACTGAGGACGAGCGTAGGCTTTTTTTACGCGTAGACATAAAGCAAAAAAATATGCTTCTATCAGAGGCGGCGAAGCGAGCGGGTATTATATCAGCACATAATTTTGCTATATTTCACGATTTTGGTTATAGGGGGCTTTATGGGGGCGAGGGAGCAAAAGCAATTGCTAGGCGCAAAGGATTGAATGAAGGAGAGGATATATTAGACCATATGGGAAGTGCAGAATTGGCAGCAAATTATTTTAGAATAACTCAAACAGAGGAAGTTATGTCTAACAATAATGTGTCTACTCCTAGCGAGGCTAACGAAACACATTTTAGAGTTGGCGAGGCTGTTAGAAAAACAATGATTGGACTAGGTACAACTTTGCCAGAAAATATGCCGACCCCAGAAAAAAGCACAAAAGAATTAGAAAAAGAAGTTAAGAAGGGTATTGGCAAAAAGAAAAAAGACTAAAAAATAGCAATTAAGAAATTTGACAAAGTTTGGGGAAAAGAAAAAAAGTTGTGCAAAATGCTTGACAACTTTTTGAAAATTTGATAAGATATAAGTTACGAAAAATATACGGACTGCCCACTTAATATAAAGCGGTTTTAGCCCGTGCTAGCGGAAGTGTGTGCGCTGTGTGTTTAGTCTATTTAAGTCCAAAATAAAGTTAAGCTTAGACTACAAAAAATGTTAGGGTGAGATGTGCCTCTAATTAAAATGATTTAGCATTATAAACTAGTTTAAGAAGTCTAGGGGTTTTTCCTATGGCTTGCTTTTTCATTTTGTTTGAAGTTTAACTAAACTTCCCCGTATCTACATTTTTTATTATAACACATTTTGGCTTAAAAAGCAAGTAATTTTGAGTAAAAAATTACTAGAAACATTTCAAACAAAAAATTCAAGCAACCGACCTAACCTATTAAGGTAGCACAGGTTTGGGCATTTCATACATAGTGTGTGAGATAAAAGAGGAATGATGAGAGCGCATAAAGCAAAATTCGGTCAGAGTGAGAGATTATCTTTTAGCAAGATTAAGGATATTTTAGATACGCCTTATTTAATTGAAGTGCAAAAAGATTCTTTCAAAGAATTTTTAGAGGGTGGTATCGACGAAGTTTTTGGAGAATTTTCGCCGGTAGAATCTCAAAGCGGAAACTTAGAGCTTAACTTTTTAGGTTTTAAGTTAGATGGTGCTAAGCAGGGCGAGGACGCGCCTATTTGGCTTGCGCCACTAAAAGACAAGGTTGTAGGCAAACTTAAATACAGCGAGAAAGAGTGTAAAGAAAGAGACGCGACATATTCTTTACCGCTTAAGGTTAAGGTTCAGTTAATTAAAAAAGAGACGGGTGAGGTTGTAGAGCAAGAAGTTTTTTTAGGCGACTTTCCTGTTATGACACAGAATGGCTCTTTTATTGTTAACGGGGCAGAGCGCGTTGTAGTATCTCAACTTATAAGAAGCCCGGGCGTTTATTGCGGAATGCAAGAAGATGTTAAAACGGGTAAGCCAAACTATAAGGCGACCGCAATACCGAGTCGTGGCGCGTGGCTAGAGTTTGAGGAAGATGGGCAAAGCGTTTTGTGGGTTCAAGTAGACAGAACAAGAAAAGCGCCGGCTTCTGTTTTGCTACGCTCTTTAGGTTACGCTTCCGACAAACAGATTTTAGAGATTTTTGGGGACGAGCCTATAATAAAAGCAACCCTAGATAAAGACGTATCTAGCACAGAGGACGAGGGGCTTATAGAGTTATACAAAAGGCTAAGACCGGGCGAGACACCAACGCCAGAGAATGTTAGGACGCACTTACAAAACTTGTTTTTCGACCCTAAAAGGTACGACTTGGGGCGACCGGGCAGATATAAATTTAACAAAAAACTTTGTATAGCAACGCGTATAATAAATCAGGTTAGTTTTGACGACTTAAGTATTGGCTCTAAAACGCTGATTAAAAAGGGCGAGACATTTACAAGAGAAATTGCATTCGAGATTAAAAACGCAGGCATCAACGAAGTTTACATTAAAACAAAGACAGGGCAAAAGCATAAAGTTATTGGCAACAACACAATAGATATCAACACATTTGTTAAGGGCTTTAGTGGCAAAGATTATGGCATTTTAGAAAATGTTCATTACCCAACCCTTATGCAAGTTATTAAGGGCGCTAAAACCAAAGATGCGCAAAAAGAAGCAATTATAAAGGCGGGCGCTTCTTTAGTGTCGGCTCATATAACGCGCGACGATATTATAGCAATTATAAACTATTTGATAGGTCTTCCGTACGGGCTTGGCACAACAGACAATATAGACCACCTAGGCAACAGGCGCGTGCGCTCTGTTGGCGAGTTACTTAAAAATCAATTCAGAATTGGGGTGTCTAGGCTAGAGCGTATAATTAAAGAGCGTATGAACACTCAAGACATAAACGAGGTTACGCCGCAAAGTTTAATTAATATACGCCCCGTGACTAGCGCAATAAAAGAGTTTTTCGGCTCTTCCCAACTATCTCAATTTATGGACCAGTCTAACCCGCTTGCCGAGTTAACCCACAAGCGTAAGGTATCGGCACTTGGTCCGGGGGGACTTAACAGAGAAAGGGCGAGTTTTGATGTTAGAGACGTTCACCACTCTCACTACGGGCGTATTTGTCCGATAGAGACGCCGGAGGGTCAGAACATCGGTCTGATTTCGTCACTTTCTACTTATGCAAAAATAAACGAGTACGGCTTTATAGAAAGCCCGTACAGAGCGGTTAAAAAGGTTGCGGGCAAGGACGGCAAGGTAGAGGGCATTGTTACGCAAGATATTCATTACTTAACAGCAGATGAGGAAGACAAATTTATTATAGCGCAAGCAAACGAGCCGCTTACTAAAGAGGGCAAGTTTGTTAACGCGCGCGTTATGTGCAGACAAAAAGAGGATATAAAAGAAGTAGACTGTAACGTAGTAGACTATATGGACGTATCGCCAAAGCAGTTAGTATCAGTAGCAACTTCTCTAATTCCGTTTTTAGAAAACGACGACACAAACAGAGCGCTGATGGGTTCTAATATGCAACGCCAAGCAGTTCCGCTTTTAAAGCCAACAGCGCCGATAATTGGTACTGGTATGGAACATACGGCGGCGAGAGACAGCGGTGTTATGCTTATAGCAGATTTTGATGCGACAGTTGATGTGGCTACTGCCGAGACAATTGTTTTAAAGGGCGAAAAGGGGCAAGAGGCGCAGTATACTTTGCAGAAGTTTTTGCGCTCTAACCAAGGCACTTGTATTAACCAGCGCCCGCTTGTAAGTAAGGGGCAGAAAGTTAAAAAGGGCGATATTATAGCGGACGGACCAAGCACAGAAAATGGTGAGCTTGCACTTGGGCAAAACGTATTAGTTGGGTTTATGTCGTGGGAAGGTTATAACTTTGAGGACGCGATATTAATATCAGAGCGCCTTGTTAAAGATGATGTTTACACGAGTATACACATAGAAGAACACGAGATAGAGTCGCGCGACACTAAGTTAGGGGCAGAAGAGATTACAAGAGATATACCTAATATATCAGACGATGCGCTAGCACATTTAGATAAGGACGGCGTTATAAGAGTTGGTGCGGAAGTGCGCTCTGGCGATATTTTAGTTGGTAAAGTTACACCAAAGGGTGAGACAGAGCTAACGCCGGAAGAGCGCTTACTAAGGGCAATTTTTGGCGACAAGGCAAGGGAAGTAAGAGACACTAGTTTGAAAGTTCCGCACGGAGAGGGTGGTATTGTTGTTGATGTTAAGATATTTACAAGGGCAAACAAAGACGAGCTTCCGCCGGGTGTAAACCAACTTATAAGGGTTTATGTTGCGCAAAAACGTAAGATTTCTGTAGGTGACAAAATGGCAGGAAGGCACGGAAATAAGGGTGTTATTTCTAGAATACTTCCGCTTGAGGATATGCCATTTTTAGATGATGGCACACCGCTAGATATCGTACTATCTCCAATCGGTGTTCCATCAAGAATGAACATTGGTCAGCTTCTAGAGGTGCATTTAGGGCTTGTAGCAAGCAAGTTGGGCGTTAAGTTTGCAACACCGGTATTTGATGGCGCGCGAGAAGACGACATTCAAGACTTCTTTAAAGAGATAAATTCGCCACTAGATGGCAAGCTTCAGTTGTTCGATGGCAGAACGGGTAAGCCGTTTGAAAACCGCGTGACTGTTGGGCATATGTATATGCTAAAGTTAGTTCACTTAGTAGATGATAAAATTCACGCAAGGTCTACCGGACCATATTCACTTGTTACTCAGCAGCCACTTGGTGGTAAGGCTCAGTTTGGTGGACAGCGTTTTGGTGAGATGGAAGTTTGGGCGCTAGAGGCTTATGGTGCGGCTAACATACTACAAGAGATTTTAACAGTAAAATCGGACGACGTTGTAGGTCGCGTAAAAACTTACGAGAGCATTGTTAAAGGGCAGAACATTTCAGAGCCGGGAATACCAGAAGCGTTTAAGGTTTTAATTAAAGAGTTCCAGTCTTTAGGGCTTGATGTAAGGGTGTTAACGGAAGACAAAGAGGAGATTACGCTTAAAGAGATAACCGCGCAAGACCGCTCTATTATGGATATAAAAATTAAGGACGACTTCTTAGATGAGATAGAGTTAGATGAACTAGAGCAAGGCATAGAAGAAGCCGAGTTTACTAAAGGTGTATTCGACAGCACAATATTCGATGAAGAAGAGCAACTAGCAGATGCGGGCTTCGAGTTAGAAGATTTATTTACAGGGCTAGATGATGTGGGTGAAGAAGAATAGTGTAGAGTGTAAAGTTGAGTGTGTAGAGTGTAAAGTGTAAAGTGTAGAGTGTAAAGTTTTTTCACCGCTAGCGCGGAAAAAATATTTTTTGCAAAATATTGAGAATAGACAAATTACAACTGTTCAAAAGTTATTGTAATAATGAGTTTAACCACTCTACACTTTACATTTTACACTTTACACTTAAAATAGTTTAAAAATTTAAAGCGCACAATTTATGTGCTAAAGCCAAAATAGGTAAAAATATATGTACGAATTAAATAATTTTGATAGTATAAAAATTGGGCTTGCTAGCCCTGAAAAAATAAGGTCGTGGTCTTATGGTGAGGTTGCTAAGCCCGAGACTATAAACTATAGAACGCAAAAGCCAGAAAGGGAAGGGCTTTTTTGCGAGCGCATTTTCGGACCAACTAAAGACTGGGAGTGCCATTGTGGCAAGTACAAGCGCATTCGCTATAAGGGCGTTGTGTGTGATAAGTGTGGCGTAGAAGTTACAAAGTCTAAGGTGCGCCGTGACAGAATGGGTCATATAGAGTTAGCAGCGCCGGTATCTCACATTTGGTATTTTAGGGGTGTGCCATCTAGAATTGGTCTTATTTTAGATATGAGTCCGAAAAACTTAGAGCAGATTTTATACTTTAACGCATACGTTGTTTTAGAGCCGGGTGAGACGTCGCTTGCTTACAAGCAGATTTTGCCAGACAAAGAATATAGAGAGTTTTTAGAGCAGTACGGCGCGCGTGCTTTCAGAGTTGGTATGGGCGGGGAAGCAATTAAAGAGTTACTATCCCGCATAGACTTAGAAAAAGAGAGCAACGAGGCTAAAGAAATACTAAAAAAGGCGACTGGTCAAAAAAGGCTAAGGGTAACAAAAAGGCTAGAGATTTTAGAGGCTTTCAGAAAATCGGGCAACAGCCCAACGTGGATGGTTATGGAAGTGCTTCCTGTTATACCGCCAGAATTAAGACCGATGGTTCAGTTAGATGGTGGCAGATTTGCAACTTCCGACCTTAACGACCTTTATCGCCGTGTTATTAACAGAAACAACCGCCTTAAAAAGTTGGTAGAACTTGGCGCGCCAGATATAATTATAAGAAACGAAAAGCGAATGCTTCAAGAGGCGGTTGACGCGCTTATAGACAATGGTAGGCGCGGAAAGCCCGTGTCGGGCGCTGGTGGGCGCGAACTTAAAAGTTTGTCGGGTATGCTAAGGGGTAAGCAAGGGCGCTTCCGCCAAAACCTTTTAGGTAAACGTGTAGACTATTCGGGTCGTTCAGTTATTGTTGTCGGACCAGAGTTAAAAATTTATCAGTGCGGTTTGCCAAAAGAAATGGCGCTAGAGTTGTTCCGCCCGTTTGTTATGTTTAAACTTGTAGAGGGCGGACACGCAAACAACATTAAGGCCGCTAAGCGTATTGTAGAGCGCGGCAGACCAATTGTTTGGGATATGCTAGAGATAGTTATTAAAGACCACCCTGTATTACTTAACAGAGCGCCTACGCTTCATAGATTAGGTATACAAGCGTTTGAGCCGGTACTTGTTGAGGGGCGCGCGCTTAAAATACCACCGCTTGTTTGTACGGCGTTTAACGCAGACTTCGATGGTGACCAAATGCCTGTTCACGTTCCGCTTTCAATCGAGGCGCAAGTAGAAGCACGCTTTTTAATGCTTTCAACCAACAACATTCTTAAGTTATCAGATGGAAAGCCGGTAGTATCGCCAACGCAAGATATGGTTATGGGGGCGTTCTATCTAACAATGGAGCGTGGCGAAAAAGACGAGGGCAACGTTGGCTATAATAAAATATTTGCTTCCGCTGACGAAGCCATATCGGCATACGAAGCGGGGGATTTATCGCTTCAGTCTATTGTTCATATCAGGTTGACTAGCGTAGAGGGCGAGGGCGAAGACGCTAAGGTTTACTCTAAGCGCGTAACTACTACAGTTGGCAGAATTATATTTAACAAAGCAATACCGCAAGATTTGGGCTTTGTAGACAGAAGCACACCGGAAGGCAGGCTAGACTTAGAGATTAACTTCCAAGTTGGCAAGCCACAACTATCAGACATTGTAGATGCGTGCTTTAGACTAAAAGGCTCTACCGAGACATCAATAGTTTTAGACAACATAAAAACGCTAGGGTTTAAGTATTCTACAATTGGCGCTATAACAACATCGGTTTTTGATATGCACGTACCAAAAGCAAAGCCTGCGCTTTTAGCGGAAGCAACAAAGCAGGTTGTGAGTATAGAGCGCCAGTATTCTAGGGGACTTAAGTCTAGTGAAGAGCGCTATTTAGATATAGTTAGAATTTGGAACGAGACAACAGACAAGGTTACGGAAGAACTTAAAAAGACGCTAGATAAGTTTAACCCAATACTAATGATGGCAAGTTCAGGCGCAAGGGGTAATATGAACCAGATAAGGCAACTTTGCGGAATGCGTGGACTTATGACAAACCCGTCTGGTAAGATTATAGAACTTCCGGTTAGGAACAGTTTCCGCGAGGGGCTTACTGTTTTAGAGTATTTCATATCATCTCACGGTGGTAGAAAGGGTCTTGCAGATACGGCGCTTAAAACAGCAGATTCGGGTTATCTTACGCGTAGGCTAGTAGATGTTTCTCACGATGTTATAGTAAAAGAAGTAGACTGTTTCGAGACTTTGGGTGATAAGGTTATTGGCGTGTCGGTTGGCTCTATGACTGGTGAGTTTAAAGAAGAAATTATACAGAGTATGGCAGACAGAATTTTAGGGCGCGTGACTGTTGGCGATGTTATACACCCAAAAACTAAGGCTGTGCTTGCAAAAAATGATACGCTACTAGAAGAGTCTCACGTAAAGGATATTGTTACGGCGGGCATTAAGGCAGTTAATATCAGAACAGTTTTAACTTGTAAGTCGCCGCAAGGGGTTTGCTCTAAGTGCTATGGAAAAAATATGGCAAGCAGAGAACTTGTAGGCATTGGTGAGGCGGTAGGTATTATTGCGGCGCAAAGCATAGGGGAGCCGGGTACACAACTTACGATGAGAACATTCCACACGGGTGGTATTGCACAAGCAGATGATATCACGCAAGGTCTACCGCGTGTAGAAGAACTTTTTGAAAGCCGTAGACCAAAGGGTGTTGCTATAATATCAGAGATAAACGGAACAGTAACAATACGCGAGAAAGATGGCAAGAGAGAGATTTCCGTAAAAAATAAAGATGATGAGAGAGTTTACCCGCTTCCGTTTGCATCAAGGCTTAAAGTTACTACGGGCGATAAGGTGGGCATAGGTGAGCCGCTTACAGAAGGTAGCATTTTCCCTAACGACATTCTAAAAACAAAGGGCGTTATAGGCGTACAAGAATATCTTATAAAAGAGGTTCAGACTGTTTATAGGCTTCAGGGTGTTGAGATTAACGACAAGCATATAGAAGTTATTGTAAGGCAGATGCTAAGAAAAGTAAAGGTAGAGGAAGCGAACGACAGCGAGATGTTAAGTGGCGAGCTTATAGATATTTTCAAATTCGACAGCGCAAACAAGCAGGTTTTACAAAGTGGCGGTATGCCGGCAACTGCAAAGCGCATACTACTAGGTATAACAAAAGCCGCGCTAGCAACGGATAGTTTCTTATCTGCCGCATCATTCCAAGAAACAGCAAAGGTTTTAACAGATGCCGCAATCAAAAACAAAATAGACCCACTTTTAGGGCTTAAAGAAAATGTTATAATAGGTAAACTTATACCAGCAGGCACAGGCGTGCAGTCGTACAGAAATCTAATAGCAACCCCTAAAAACCCAGAAGACGACGAGTTTGAAACAGATGATGAAAACCTAGCGTAAGCGTATAGCATTCAGCGGTCAGGGGTCAGCGATGAGCGAACAGCGAGCAGAGTAAGGGAACAGCATTCAGCATAAAAGCCATTGGCATATTAATTCAGCCAATGGCTTTTTTTATGTCCCAGTAAATGTCCCAGTAAAAATTATCTAAACATTTTGGTTTTTTTGTGTTCAAATGGTTGACAAGCCATTTGGTTTGTTGTATACTATAATAGTTAATAGTGTTAGATATTATTAATGTTAGTTATAAATGGTGCTAATAATTAATAATGTGTGGCATTTTGCAGATAGGCTTATTTTGGGGCTTAAAAAGGTTTTTTTGTGCTTAATAGGCTTTTTAAAATGAATGGAGGTGAGTTTATGGATTATCAGAAATTAGCAGAGCGCTATATGGAAAGTGTGTTGCTTATACAAAAGAGATGGCGTAAAAAGTTGTTTGAAGATTTGCAAGGCGAAGTTTTGATTTTACAGCATTTGGACGAGTGCGAGACAAAATCTCACACACCAAAAGAACTCTCAGAAATCACGGGCTTAACCACAGCAAGAATTGCCGCCATACTAAACGAATTAGAGGACAAGCAGTTTATAACAAGAGAGATAGACAAAGCAGACCGCCGACAAATTTTAGTAAAACTTACAGAATCTGGTAGGTATGAAGCGCTTAAAAACAGAATGTCTTTTAAAGGCAACATACAAATACTGTTTAGTTTAATTGGCGAAAAAGATGCTAGCGAGTTTGTCAGAATAATTGGCAAAATATCAGCGTTAGATAATTTAGAAAAAATTAATTATACTAATTAATACTGATAAAAATTAGTATGCGAAAATTAGTAAACAAGGAGATTTAAAAAATGTCTTACAATCAAGATAATTACGAAAGCGTAAAACAAAAGCAGTTAGATGGTAACATAAAAGAGAACCCACTATCAAGGTTTGGCGTGCGCCGCCCCCACACCATTATAGTTGCTTTAATTATAACAATTGTTTTAGGCGTGTTTTCTTTAACAATGCTTAGAACAGAACTTTTTCCGGATATGGATTTGCCATTTGCAATGGTAGTTGTTACGCGCGACTTTGATGCTATACCAGATGGACAAACTATTGCAGATATGCTAGGGGAAGACGGCGAGTGGACAGTTGAGACTAGTATGAGTTTTTCGCGCGAAGTTCAAGCGGCAATAGCAAGCGTTATTGGCGTACACGAAGTAACCAGTTTGATATCTGCCGAGATGGTAATGTTTGCCATAGAATTTAACCAAGGCACAGATATAGACCTAGCACAAATAAACCTATTCAACGCAATTAACAGAATTAATTTAGGCGCGCGTGGTTTTGCAAGCCCAATAGTAATGGGTATAGACCTAGATATGATGCCTATACTTGCGTTTACTACAACGCACATAATTAATTATACGCAAGCAGATATAACGTACGCAAGAGACAATATACTGCCGGGTGTGCTAGCAGAACTAGGCTTAGCAGAGACAGCGCTTACTCTAGCGGGGGCAAACTTAACAAACGCAAACGATATATACGAGTGGGCGGTAGAGCAATTCGAATATTTTGATATTATAGCGGGGCAACCTATTCCGGACGGCTTTGCAGATGCTCAAGCGGCTATGCTAGTTGCTAGGGCTACACTTGCCGAGGCGCAAGAAAACTATAATATAGCACAGCGCTACGTTACGCTTTTAAGAGCGCACGAAGACTATCTAGATAATATGCGCGTTGGTGGCATAAACTGGGCGGCTACTAGAAGTTGGTTTGTAAACATTTTAGAGCCAGAACTTAGGCGAATAAATGGTGTTGCAAGTGTATCTATACCTTTCCCAGATAATCTAACGCCGGACGAGCGTAACTTCCCGTTTTTAATAGGCGAGCCTGATACATTCGCGTTTTTAAATGGTGAGAGAGCGTTCAGCGTAAGCATACAAAAGTCTGCAGAAGCGGCAACAACAGATGTTGCAAGGGCGGTTTTGGCAAGGCTAGATTATTTAATAAACAATCAGTCTCAGTTTGAGGGCTTCACATACACAGTTAGTTTTAACCAAGCGCAATTTATATCAGACACTATAGGCGAAGTTGGTTTGAATATGGTGCTTGGTGGTGTGTTTGCAATTTTAATTATACTATTATTTTTACGCAACGTAAGGGCAACAATTGCTATAGCAATATCTATACCGCTATCAATCATAGGCGCTTTCGTACTGATGTATTTTATGGGCATCGGTTTAAATATGGTTTCTATGGGTGGTTTTGCACTAGCGGTAGGAATGCTAACCGACAACAGTATTATAGTACTCGAAAACATCTACAGGCTCAGACAAAAGGGTATGAGTTTATTAGAAGCGTGTATTAAAGGCTCGTCACAAATTTTTGGTGCGGTACTTGCGGCTACGCTTACAACAATTGCTGTTTTCTTCCCGCTTTTCTTTGTAGAGGGTTTAATCGTATCTATGTTTATGGATATGGTTTGGGTTGTTATAATAAGTTTGGGCGCGTCACTTATTGTTGCTATTGCGGCACTACCTTCCATTTTAAATATGCTTAAGTTTAAGCCACGAGACAAAAAGCCAACGGAAGAGAAGAGCGAATTTGGTCAAAGGGTAGATAAAGTGTCGGCAAATGTTCGGACAGGCTTTAACACAGCGCTAAACTGGACAGTAAAAAATAAGTTGACAAGGGGCGCGGTTATCGGTGGCGCATTTGTATTGCTTATTGTTAGTTTTTTCGGAACGTGGTTTGCGCACGGGCTTACACTTATGCCAACAACGGACGAGGGGCAGTTTAGCGTAACAGTATCTACAAACAACACGGGCTACGGCACATCACTTGCTACGCTTGGCGACCCGGCACTGCAAACTTCTATTTTCAACGAAAGGGCAAGGGAAGTTGCAAGCGGTAGACAAATTTTAAAGCGCGACGAAGCGGGTAATGTTGTGCAAGATGCAGAAGGCAACGACCAATGGATTATAGACCCACAAAACAGAGGTCTACACACAGAGATTACAGCGCTTCTAGGCAGAGACTTACAAAATATATCAATATCTTTAGGTGGCGGTATTATGGGGCTTGGAGGCGGTGGGCTAAACATATCTATAATATTATCAGACAACCGCTCTAGAACAACAGCGCAAGCGGCAGAAGCAACCTACTTGCTTGTTAGAAACTATCTTACAGACAGAGGGCTTATGGGCAACGACCCAAGGCTTAATGTTGGTAGTGGTTATGTAGGGGGTGTTCCTGCGCCTATATGGGCTGGCGGTGACGGAACTAACACAATTATAGGTATGATTCCTGTAACAGTAGAAGACATACTAAACCCAGAGGGGCAAGCATACGCTCACCGCGTAACAGTTTTACCTGTGCCACCACCAGTAGCGGCAGGGCTTCCTTTCCCAACGCCTAGTGTGCCAACCATAACGGACGTTCCTTTTGGGCAAGAAGTTACAATAGACCCAGAAGCATTCAGTTTTATGGGAATGCATATTACGCTAGTGTCAATGTCGGGCTACAGCGAGGGCGGCGAATTTGTTAGGTGGATAGAAGGGCGTGTTACTATGCCGTTTGGCTTAGATGGTAGCAACTTTGCAACAGATGTAAGTTTTAGCGCAAGCCAAATGGATATGCTTGCAAGCGAAGTGGCAGTAGTATCTTTAGTTGGAACAACGCCTGATATCACGCACTATCAGATATTCGAGGCTATAGAACTTATACAAGCGCGCATAGAAGCAAGCAGTTTTTATGCACGCGGCGATGTTTTACGTATAACTACAAACTTTGACGAGCGCACGATTATTCAGATAAACGGAAACACTATGGTTAACTTAGAGATTGTTCCACGAGAAGGTGTTTTGGCGGCAGACCTAACAAATAGCGTTAACGCAATAGTAGATGAGTTGTTCGGCAGTAACGACCCAGAGATTAGAGACCTTATGGGGCGAGTACAGCGCACACCTGCGGGCTTCGAGCAAATGATAAACGACACAATCCCGCAACTAGTGTTGGCAATTATTGTTGGTATGCTACTTGTATATCTTGTAATGGTTGCAATATTTAAGAGTTTCTTAGCACCGTTTGTTATAATGATGGTTATACCGCTTGCGTTTACTGGGGGCTTTTTGGCACTACTATTCACCTTTAACCCGATAAGCGTTGTTGCGCTAATGGGCTTCCTTGTTCTGACGGGCTTAATTGTTAACAACGGAATTGTTTTGGTAGACTATGCGAATCAACTCAGGGAAGATGGGCTAAGTGTTAAGGACGCAATCGTAGCCGCGGCAAATGTAAGGGCGCGCCCAATATTTATCACGGCGCTATCCACCGTTGGCGCACTACTTCCAAACGCGATTATCGGTGACCCACTAATGGCGCCTATGGCTATAGTTGCGGTTGGCGGAATATTGTTTGCAACACTTATGACGCTTCTAGTTATACCAGCGCTTTATAAGTTAGTATACCGCGACCCGAAAGGTGTGTGCGATATGACAAGGGAAGAGCAAGAGGCAGTACTAGTTGCGCCGTGTGATAATGGCGGTAGTGTTATAGACAGCGATACTACAGGCGGTGTAGAAACAGCAAATGGAAACGAGAGTGACTGGAATAATTTTATGAATGGCTCGGCAGACAGCGATAATAAAGAGCAATAAGTAAATCGTAAATCACGGGCTGTAACAATTGTGGCTTAATTTAAATAAAATAGTAGAGTGCAAAAAATTGTACTCTACTATTTTATTTACTATAATAATTATCGCGAAGCGGGTGTAGCACCCGTTAACAAATCATATCATAAAAGAATTTCCTTGTGAAGCGAAGCGGAATAGAAATTCGTTATGATATGACTTTGTGAGACTAAATATAAAGATAAGGAGATTTTCAAATTATGTTTACTTGCACAATATGCAATATGCAAAACAGGCTAAACTTTTGCGGAAATATAAATTGCGCTTATTTCGGGCTTGCGCCAGAGCAAATAGCAAGTATGAGAGCGCGTGCTATGCATACTATGCCACCAACGCAAATGAATGGCGGAATGCAACAGGTGCCACAGATGCAAATGCACGGCAATCATTCACAAATGCCAATGCACTCTCACGCTAGGTGTGATGTGGCACGCGAATATCCGCGCCCAGTAATACCTTGCAACAATCAGTTACAAATAAGTTTTGCAACAACCCCTATGCAAAACAACGCAGATACATACAGTTTAAAAACGGCACTTGTTCAGGGTACGCTTTTCGAAGCACTTGATATGCCGTACAACAAAAGAATTATAAACAGAGGTTACACTTTTGGGAGGGCTAGGTAAATGGATAACAGACAACATCACAATCAGCATTCGAATAGCGCTCACCAGCAACATCACAACCAGCAATCGCTAAAACAAGAGATAATGGAAGTAGACTTCGGCATACTAGAGTTAAACCTATTTTTAAATACAAACCCAAACGACAGCAACGCAATTAAAAGATATAACGAGTTAGTTATGCAAAGCACAGCGCTAAAAGATAAGTACCATAAAATGTTCGGACCAATTCAGCAAAAGCAACTCTCAGACCCAAACTGCTTCAAATGGATAGAGCGCCCGTGGCCTTGGGAAAGGCAAGTTTAGGCTAGGCAAAGGTTTATAAAGCCATAAATATTTATGGCGCAAACTAAGTGCAAACGCTTAAACCAAAAAATAAGCAAAGTGCAAACCAGCAAAAAAGGTTTGTACAAAATCGGAGATTTTAATTATGTGGATTTACGAAAAAAAATTACAAGTGCCAGTTAACATCAGAAAACCGAACCCAGCACTAGCAAGGCTAATAATAACACAATACGGCGGACCAGACGGCGAACTAGGCGCATCCCTCAGATACCTATCCCAACGCTTCAATATGGTAACCCCCCAAGCAATCGCCACCCTAAACGATGTAGGTACATAGTTGGACAAAAGGCACATTTTAAAACAAATTCAAAGATTTTATCAAACTTGCTGGCTAGCAAAAAAACTAAAAAATCTAAAAAACAAATGCTTAAAATTAGGACAAGCAAAATTCAAAAAACAAAAAACAACCCCAAATACTATAAGTGTAAAAAGCAAAGAGGCTAGCAAAATCTAATGCTAGCCTCTTTTCATTGCTAAAAGTGCTTAGATTAGTGATATAAAGCGACAAAAAATGTAAGATAATGGGTTTGTCAATGAGTTCAAAAAAATAGACAAAGCCTGCTAAAAATGTTATAATAGATTTATGAGTTTTGAAACGGAAAACAAAGAATACAAAAGAGAGTTGTCTGATAAGTTAGAAAATAGTGTTATTGCTTTTCTAAACACAGGTGGTGGGCAAATACATATTGGTGTTAGTGATGATGGCACAGTTTATGGTATTGATAATATAGATGCCACTGTTCGTGCTTTTACAGACAGAGTAAAAAACAATATCTCACCCTCAGCACTAGGGCTTTTTTCAATAGCCGTTCGTGAAGATGCTGGCAATAAATATTTTATTGTTACAATAGCAGGCGGCACAGAAAAACCATATTTTTATAACAAGTATGGAAGAACCCCAAAAGGCACTTTTATGCGTGTAGGTGTTCAAAATATACCAATGCCTCAAGATATGATAGATGAGATGTATATGAGGCGGCTTCCTAATACTTTGGCAAATGTTATATCTCCTAGACAAACTTTAACGTTTAGGCAATTAAAGATTTATTACGAGGAAGCAGGTTACACAATAGGGGAAAACTTTTTGCAAAACCTAGACTTTTATTTGCCTGATGGAAAATTTAATTATCTTGCGTATTTAATGGCAGACAATAACGGAACTTCTATTAAGGTTGCAAGGTTTAAGGGTGACGACCCATCTCCAGTAGAGAAAGACGAGTTTGGAACTTGCTGTTTAATTAAGGCAACTTATTCGGTTCTTAATAGGCTAGATTTTTATAATCAGACAGCAGTAGAATTCACATATCCAAAAAGAATAGATACAAGGCTATTAGACCCAGTTGCATTGAGAGAGGCTGCTTTGAATGCAATAATACATAATGATTATATTAATGGAGCATACCCATTATTTTCTGTTTATGATGATAGGATAGAGATTCTATCAACAGGTGGCTTGCCACGAGATTTATCAACAGAAGAATTTTTTAAGGGTCGGTCGCAACCACGATATAGGGAACTAATTCGTATATTTGCAAACTTAGACTTGGGCGAGCAATTAGGCTCAGGAATGAAGAAAATTCTAAAAGCATATAATCCAGACAATTATGAGATTTCTAAAAACTTCGTGATAGCAAAATTCCCATATAACGAACACGCATTGGCATTATTAAATGAGGGGCATGAAAAGGGGCATGAAAAGGGGCATGAAAGGTTTATAGGATTATCCAAAAACATTTTAGGACTAGTTTCTGCAGACCCTAAAATCTCAATAGGGAAAATAGCAACAACCTTAAATGAAACAACTAAAGCAATTAGGCATAACTTAGATAAGCTTAAGTCAGAAGGGTTATTAATTAGGCACGGCGGTGCTAGGGGCGGACATTGGGAAGTAGTAGAAAAGTAAACAAAAAACAACCCCAAATACTATAAGTGTAAAAAGCAAAGTGGCTAGCAAAATTTAATGCTAACCACTTTTTTTTGCAAGCGCTAGGTTTGCTGTTTTGTCTGTGCTATGGGATAATTCGCTTAAGCCTTTTGTGATTTTTCGTGCTGGTTTTGCTTCCTATCCAAATAGATACAAAGGGTCTGAAACTCTAATTGCTAGTGTTCCGTTTACAATGCTAATGCTTTCTACTTGGCAATAGTATTCGTATGATTTTGCCCATTCTGATAAAAATTCGCTAACAGTACCTACAAATAGTTTTTTGCGTGTATGCTTAGTGTGTTGAATGAATACACTTGTGCTTGGGCAAATGTACCACAAAAGAATTTTAACAGCCATAGGTTTTGTTCCTTGCGGGTGGCTAGTCTGCGTATAGCCTTAGTGATTTTACTACCCCGCTTTTTTACAAATACAATTTACACAAGGTTTTGCTATTCACTCAAGCCTAAATCAAAATTGTCTTGAGCTTAGAGTGGTGGGGTTATTATATTAAATTTTAGATTGTCTCTCGCTTGTCGTGTATGGGGTTGCAATAAAAAAAGCACAGGTAGTGAGGTTCTGTCAAACAACGGATACAAAAATTTCAAAAAGTTTTTCCACACTCTTTTGTGTGAATCAGAAAAAGTTTTTGAAAATTTTGTAAGGCTTCCGTGTTTGAGTGGTTCTAGCACCTGTGCTAAAAAGAAAGCAACCCATACGCGACAAAGCGAGAGCCAAGTTGCAAAACAGTTAATAAAAAGTAGGTTAAAAAAATTTTACAATTGACATTCAGAAATGGGTGTCGATTTTTGTAAATTTATGATATAATTTGTAGTGGAATTTGTTTTAAAGGGCGCAATTTTTAATTGTGCCTTTTTTGTGGGGTTATATGTCTTTGGGGCAAGAAGCCGGAAAAAGAGAGGTCGAAAAACAGATAAGGGAAGTTTGGCGCGAGACAAATGCAGGTAGCCAAATAGAAACGAAGCAACAAGGGGAGATAATTATTGCAATTATATTGACCTTACAGTTTTTAGAGAATAAAGATTTGCTATATCAAACTAAAGATGCAGAGTTTTTTGCAAAGATTTATTTACCCACAGACACAATAACGGCCATAACTTCAAAAGATATAATCAAAAATTCTGGCGCTATTATTAAAGTAGATGAAATCGGTATAAGTTTCACTTTTGAGAATAAAAAATGTTGCCCCGCTTGGCAAAAGTTGAAAATCAAACAACATAAAACGAAAGACAGATTATCTAGAGAATTGCCGATATGTTTAAGTTCTATAAGAAAATATACCAACAATCACATACGATTATATAAAATATTTTTAAATAGTCTTAACTCATAACCTTATATTATAACACATTACTAACAAAATTGTTTAGTTTTGTCGTGCGAAAAACCGCTGCAAAATGCAGCGGTTTTATTTAATTTTATATGCTATGATATTTATGTAGATAAAATATTTACAAACTTCAAAACAATAAGAAATAGGAGAAACTATGTATTACATTTTAGAGAATGTTATTTATTTTTATGGCACTGCGGCGGTTGTGACTGCGCTTATATCACTTGGCATAAGCAAAGTACCTAAACTAAAGCCACGCAATTGGTCTAAGAATTTACCGCTTGTGTTTGGTAAGACAATAAGTATTCACGTCGGTATAGCGGGCGCGCTTGTTGTTGTGCGGGCGCTTTTGCTGGATAATGTTAGCGACCTTATAGCAAGCAGTTATTTAATACTGATACAAGGTATGTCTATTGCGGGCTTAGCAATGTTACTCGAAAACTTGCCAAAGGTGTTGTTCAGCAAAGAGTATAGCGCAAACGTGCGAATATTAAACAACGAAAAGTTCAGGCACATTAACGAACTACTTACAGGCAACTATGCGGGCTATAGCAAATCTAGTTGGTTACAAAAACTAGGCATCGTAAGCGTAATTGATATAGACCTTGCAAATGTATTAAGTGCAGTAAACTCAGACAGCAAGCAAAGCAGGTTTAAAGAAATTCTGCGCGAGTACATAAATGTAGACTATCTAAGCGGCAAAGTGCAAGAATTGTACAAGGTTTATCTAGAATTTGAAAATGATAATGTGTGTAATTAGGTGCTATATAAACTAAAAGATATTGCACATTTAAGAGGATAAATTATGAGTAAAAAGTTAAAACCCCGAATGAATTTTGCTAGCACAGTTAGAAAAGTAGATGCCAAATTAAACATTAACTTTTTTGCTGGGCAAACTGATGATGGTGTTGAAGTTTCTAGAAGTAGTACAACAAATAGAGGCATCACAAAATTGCAAGCCGCTCAAATTTTACAAGACGACTTACCTATGCAAACAATACTATCAACATTTGATGCTAAGCATATCAAGCAACCAGACGGCAATATTAAGGTTGTAGAAGGCATACCATTAGGTGTTGCTAATCTAGTAGCCCGCCAGACCATTACAGGCTGGCTGGGCAATGCAGTAAGTGACAAGAGTGGCAAATTTGACCCAAGCAATCCACAAACAATAAGTGTAGAATATGAAATTACACGCAGACTGCCGCGCTTATTAATAAGAAGCGTAGACGATATAAGTTTCCCAACTTGCTTTAATTTAATAGTTAATTGTGTTGTTGCTGGTGCTACTGTTTATAGAGTTAGAAATGAACATCTAGAGACAATCGACAATGTTACATTTTCTAGACTTATAACCCCAAGTGTAGTAGGCACAGTAGAACTTCATTTTGATTTTACAAAAGAAGCAAGATATGATGATGATACAATTAACTCAGTAAAACTTGAAATATTAGGCTGGAGTGTAGCAGGAGTTTTACCACGTATTGCTTTTTTTAGTGGTGAAATGCACGAGACATTTAGCGGAAACGAACTTCAAAGTATAGAAGTTTTGGAAGAGAAAACAGGAAGTGTAAATGCATTATCCTATGGTATAAGTTCTAATTATTTAAAAGCAAGTTTTTTAAATAGAGGACGTAAATTTTATCGCCCTGCAAACTTTGCTATGCTTGTTCCAAATAGAAAAGTCAAAACTTTAATTAAGTGTGGAAAAGAAAGATATTCGCTAGGCAAGTTTTTTTCTGAAGAATGGAAGTTAGATGATAACAGCGCCTTTATGAGTGTAAAAGCATACGACATTTTATACAGTTTACAAACAGTTATTATAAACTACGGGCTAGATATTAGAAGCGCCGTGCCAGATGCAAACCGCCAAATAGACATAAGACCCTTTAAAAACCATACCATACAGCAAGTTGTAAATAAAATATTCTCACTAATAGAAAGTGTCAGGCTGGATAACGGATTGTTTGATATAATAACTCACCAACTTGATATAAGGCAAGATATTGCTAATGCAAGGCTTCCGTATGTTCTTATTGCTAAGAAATCTGCGTGGGAAGTGTTGCAAGATATTGCTAATTTAATTTGTGCTTATGTGTACGCAAACAGAGATGGCGAGATAGTAATAAAATGGGATGAGTTTTTAGAAAGCCATTTTGTGCAAGAAGAAGAGCCAACCCAATCCGCTTTTAAAGGTTATAAACTAGTTAAACAAACCTACACAATAGAAAACAAAGCAAGTATTAGAAAGTTTGGGCTTAGAAAGTATACATACGACGCTACGCTTTTTGTTACAAACGACATTGACGGCATACCACCATTTGTAAAGTTTATGGCAGAAAATATACTTTCAAAATATAAGGGCGGGGTAGAGTTTGTAGATACAACTTGGAAAGGGCATTTAGGGCTAGAGTTAAAAGATAATTTTGAAGCACGCAGTTTGCACACACCAGAAAATCAAGCTTCAACTGTTTTTGAAACATTGTCTAATGAGATAACCCTAGCCAATGGCTTACGCCAAATAACTAAGGGCAGGGCAACAGAAAACATAAAAAAGAAATCACACGCAGCGCATAGTGGTCAAATATATGCGGGTGAAGGGGCGTACGCAACAAGTCAAACAACACCTAGCGTAAAGCATAAAATAGACCCGGACAATGCCTTTAGTTTTAACTTACCTGTCAATAATAGGGTGGTGGTTAACCAAGTAAATATTCAGTATTATGTGCTAGAAAAATGCACAGACCCAAATAAAGACCGCATCACAATTAAAAAAAGGGACTGCCGTTTTGACACGACAGACCCTAATAAGTTTACAGTAGTAGTTAAGCTAGAAAAGGTTTACGATAGGATAGAGAGTGTACATATTGTTTGTGAGAAATTAGACAAGGTTAGATTTTTGCGAGTAGTTTCAGACACAGCAAACAGCTTAGAGCTGGAGTTCGATGCAAGCGGGGTTTTTGATGAGTTCACTATCCAAATAAACTTGTCTTAACGGACCCTAAATAGAGCAAATGGTGTCATGGAGTTTATGCTAATTGAGTTAGGAGTTCCGAACCAAATATACGTACCAGTCAATGTAGTTACAGGTATTCTTGTACTAGTAGTATTTATAGGTAAAATAGTATTTGATAAACTACCAGTAATCCATGTGGTTTCACCAGTTTGTGAGCGAGCCCTAATAAACTCACTAATTTGTAGGCCTGGCATATTGTGATTTGCTACGAAAACAACTATGTTAGCAGGTGCATCTTCATGGAACTCCACTCTAACGCTAAATAATCTCAAATTACCATTCCACTTGGTAAAAGTCTCACCTAGTTGGTAGATACGCTCTACTTGTTGCCAGTCTTGACCATCTGCTCCATCGTTACCTGCAGGTCCTTGCGGTCCAGTTGCCCCAGTTTCGCCCTGTGGCCCTTGAGCACCATCATTGCCAGCAGGTCCTTGTGGGCCAGTAGGACCCTGTGGTCCTTGATTGCCTTGCTCACCCTGCGGTCCTTGTGGTCCAGTTGGTCCTTGAGCGCCATCATTACCAGCAGGCCCTTGCGGTCCAGTAGTAGCATTCTGCAAGTAGTTGACTTGGTTTCTAAGCAGATATAGTTCTCGCTCTAACTCAGAAATATCATTGCCGCAACCAACGAATGCAAATAATGCAAGGCTAGTTGCAAGTAAAATTATTAATAACTTTTTAAATTTGTTTTTCATTGTTTTTTACTCCTATTGTGGCAGAAAATTCAAACCACTAAATATTAATTTTTCTATACTTACAGTATAGCATAAATATTTTTAAAAAACAACAAAATCAAAAAAGGAAATACAAATTATGATTAAATTATCTTAATTTTAAAAGGTATTCGCTAGATAAGTTTTTCTAAAGAATGGAAGTTAGAAAGTTTGGGCTTAGAAAGTATATATACGACGCTACGCTTTTTGTTACAAATGACATCGACGGCATACCACCATTTGTAAAGTTTATGGCAGAAAATATACTTTCAAAATATAAGGGCGGGGTAGAGTTTGTAGATACAACTTGGAAAGGGCACTTAGGGCTAGAGTTAAAAGATAATTTTGAAGCACGCAGTTTGCACACACCAGAAAATCAAGCTTCAACTGTTTTTGAAACATTGTCTAATGAGATAACCCT
>WQRI01000005.1 GCA_009786825.1 Bacillota bacterium | reverse complement strand
TCAGGTTGGTACCAATTTATTGATTATATACAAACAGCAGTAACTGATATGTTTGCGCACATACAATTACAAAGCATAACACATTGGCAAGAATTAAGTTTAGCAACTTCTACAGATCCGTATCACAGACAAAACTTAACAGCATTTGGGTTTACAGCATTTGAAACACCAAGTTCTGGAATAACAAACACTTTAAATGCTGTTGCTAATGCTTTAGTAAATGCTATAAACGCAACACCGGTAGAAGTGCCAGCGCCTTAATTAATAACTTAATATTTATAAAAACGCAGCCTGAGAATTCAGGCTGCGTTTTTTGTTTGGTGGCTTTTTGGGTTCTGTGAGTGTTGGGGTGTTTGCGCTTTTTGTTTTGTGGATAGGTTTTTTGTTTTTGGTGGTTTTGTTTTTTTGTTGATAGGTTTTTTGCGTTGTGAGTTTTGTTATTTCTTTGTTTAGTGTTTTGTTTTGTGGGGTTTTGGTGTGTATACAAATTGGTGTTTTGCACATAGTAAAATTGTGTACAATTGAGTGTGAAGTGTTGCATTTAACGACTGGCAAGGTGCTTTTACGCTTTACATCTCACACACTTACATTATAAAAAAACAAGGAGAAAACACTATGAGACTTTTTAGGGTTTTGTTGGTAGCGGGGCTTTTGGCTGTTATGGCTGTTGCTATGGTTGCTTGTAACGGAAATGGAAATGATAATGGTTACGAGAATGGAAATGGCAACGGAAATGTACAGCCGACGCACACGGCTTACCAAGTTTTACACGGAAGGGTTCACGGCAAGCCAAACTTTTTAGAAAAGACGCCGGACCAAGTTACAGAGCATTTAAACAATGCAGAAAACAGACAAGCAATTTCAGAGTCGTGGGCAAAATTTAGGGGGCTAACGCCACAGCACCGCGCAAGGTTTGTTGCTTACAGAGGTAGTGCGCCTGCTACGCCAACGGCACAAAATGCAAGGAATGCACGAAATACAAGAAGCAGCATAGACTATAACGAACTTAACTGGACACACCACTACGAGAGTATGTATCCACGCTTAGAGGCTGCACACAACGCATATCTACGCCACAAGTACAGCAACACGGATATGTATTTAATTACGCCGGGTCAGACTTTTGTTCAGGGCATACCTTCAGGGCAGTTTCACACGGGTCACGCAAACTCTGGCGGACCATACGTATTTGCAGACCGCCACAGTATGCGCGCAATTCACTTAGAGATTGTTGTAGAAAAAGCAACAGACAAGATTGTAGATGTAATTTACACGTTTAACGGAAACGGAAATGACACTACTGCAGGCTGGGCAGGTATTTGGGTTGTTGGTAACAACTTGCGTACGTGGACAGCAAACCCGCACAGAAATGTTCACGACTTAATAGAAGACATTAAGGGGCATACGATACAAGAGGTGTCTACTTGGCAAGTTGCTAGAAGTGCGCTTGGCGCGAACCCTGCAGGTGGTTCTAATCCGCCGGGTGTAGAAGACCCACGCCACCCAACAAACACGAGGCTTTTAGAGGGCGAGATTGGTAACCCAGCGCGCCACGGGGCAGGTCATACAAATGCGGGGCAGTTGGTTAACCCTAACGCGATTGTTCCAACAACGTCTGCTACACTAACAGCGCGTAACTTTGTATCTGCTGTTATAAACGCAAGCAAGGTTGCTGGTGGTGGACAACAGCCGGGTCCGGTTGCATACCTTAGACAGCGTGTAGTAGCGCTAGGTAACTGGGAAGAGATGAGCGGGGAACAAATGTCTACAGCACTTGAGAGCGCAGATATGAGAGCAGCGATAGACAGAGCGTGGCGCTCTTTCGTGGCACTATCTAATGCACAGAGAGCAGAATTTGCGGGTGGTGATAACTACACACTTGCATTCCCAACAGGTGAGAATGCTTTAAGTTTTTACAGAAGGCTAGAAACAGCAAGAAATGCACTTTTAAAAAGTAGATTTGCAACAGAGCATTATGTAATTATTGAGGGTAAGACTTATGTAGAGGGCTTAACGTCTACTTGGGGCGGGGGTACAAACCCTGTCGCAAGCTTAAACAACGCGTTTGCAGACAGAGCAAATATGGGTGCTATAGAGTTATACGTTGTATTCGAAAAAGACACGGGCAGAATAGCAGACATCGTATACACATTTACACCAGATGTATCTACAACAAGGACTGCTTGGTTAGGCAGTTGGTTATTCGGAACGGGCGGAACATCAGATAGAGGCAGACCAGAGTTAGATGCACAAATTGTAGGTAGGTTTGCAAGTGATGTAGCAGAGTTTGAGATTTACTCTCACGGTGGTCAGTTAATAGGCGGCAACGACACAGGGTTAGGACCGGGCAACGCTGACACAAACCAAAGAAATATGCTTTACAGACCAACGCCACCTACAACGACTACCCCTACTGCTATGGCTGGTGTTGCTGGTAGAGACAAGCAAGTTCAACCTAAAATGCAAGGTCAAGGACAGGCTAAAGCACACGGACAAGGCAGAATGAAAATGCAAGGGCAAGACAAAATGCACGGTCAGGGCAGAAGTCAGGGCAGAATGCACTCGAGTTCTCAGCCTAAAATGCAATCTCAGGTAGCAACTCAGCGCATTGCAAGAACCAACGCAGAGACGCCTGTTATACTTCCAACAACAAGAACAACGCTTACGGCTAAAAACTACTTGTCTGCAATTGTAAACGCAAGCAAAGAGTTTGTAAGAGAGTACAAGCCGGGCTACCCAACAGACACAACAAATGGTGGACCGGGTTACCCTACCGACACAACTAATGGCGGACAGGGTACTACGACACCGGGCGGACCGGGTGACACGACGAATGGCGGACCGGGTACTACAACCCCGGGCTATCCAGGTGGCACTACAAACGGCGGACCAGGTACTACAACGCCGGGCGGACCGGGTGGAACTACAAACGGTGGACCGGGTACTACAACACCGGGTGGAACTACACCGGGTTACCCAAGTGGTAATACACCGGGCGGACCAACGTACCCAACAAATGCTTAATTAGAATTTTTTCAACAAAAGCACCTTAGCGTATTAAGGTGCTTTTGCTTAAAATGTTAAATGTTAAATTTTAAGTGTTAAATGGTTGCACCGCTAGCGCGGCAATATTACATTTTGCAAAATGTAGAGAGTTGAAAACTCTGACTGTTCGTAAGTCATTGCCTTTATGAGTTTAAACATTTAACATTCACCATTTAACATTTAACATTAAAAAAAGAGGTATATATGAAAAAAAAGTTATTAGCAAGTTTGTTGATTTTGGTTGTTGCTTTTTCGTTAGTTGCGTGTTTGGCTAACGACAATGGTAGTGGTGATAATGGCTATCAGAATGGAAGCACAGAGAACGGCGGTACGGGCGGAAGCGGTAGTGACAAAGATAATGATAGCGGTAGTGGAAGTGGTAGTAGCGACAACGATAACGATAGCGGTAGTGGAAGCGATAAAGATAGTGATGGGGGCTACGATAACAAGGGTGATGACAACAATAACGACAACGACGACGCTTGGAATCCTGCTTCGCGCTACAAGCACTTTAATGCGTTTGCTTCGCTTCATATAGATGTGCCGAATAACATTACTACAAACCCTAATGCAAGCCGTGAGAATGGGCATCTAGATTTTGTTACAAGAGATTGGCAAGGTGGCATAAGTTTTTCTGTTAAGGGCGCGCACGAGGGACATAACTTTGAGGGTGCTTTGGGGCAGATTAGAGGGCGCGGAAATTCTTCGTGGTGGCAGGGCGAGCGCTACGGCAAAAAGCCTTTTAGAATAAGGTTTGCACAAGCAAGAGATATGCTAGGGGTTGGGAACGGCAACGTTTACAGAGATTGGCTTTTTATTGCAAATTACCAAGACTTAAGTCTTTTACGAAACTACTCGGCGTACTTTTTGGGCGGGCTGTTAGAGTATCAAGCGTGGACAACAAAGGCGCGCCATATGCACGTTTACGTAAACGGAAACTATATGGGCATTTATATGCTTGCCGAGCATAGAGAAGTTGCGCCCGGGCGCGTGCAAGCACAGTTTAACGCAGACCCGACTTTATCTGAGTATTATATAGAACTTAACACGCGCGCGCACGACAACAGAGCCACAAACGGCTATATAGAGTGGGAAGACTACATTTTGGTTAACCCGCGCAATACTCGCGGTGAGCCACAACAAAACACAAATGGCTCGCTTAGAATGCGAGCGTACGAGATTAGGTACCCGAGCGGGTCGCGCCTTACGCGCGCGCATAAAGAGTACGCGCGCGACTTTTTGCAAAACGTGCACGATGTTATAGCCACAAGGGATTGGGACGCAATTAATAATGTTATAGATGTAGGCTCGTTTATAGATTTTTATATAGTGCAAGAGTGGTATAAAAACTTTGATGTATTCGGCGCAAGTGTGTTTATGAATATAGCAGCGCCGCGCGTTGCTACGCACGGCGCTGCAGGGAACAGCGTTCAGCGAACAGCGAGTAGCGCTGAAGCGCTACAGCGTTCAGGGAACAGCGGACAGCATTCAGCGGGTAGTGCTGAAGCGGGCAACAAAAGGTTAGTGCTTGGGCATATTTGGGATTTTGATGTTGCGGCTGGCAATAAAGATAGGGTTGCAGACTATTGCGTATTTATTGGCGGTAGTTGCGTAAGGCAAAGTGCTACAAGTTATAGGGGGCTTTGGGCGACACATCACGTGTGGTTCAGAGACTTAATTCGCGTACCGCAATTTGTAGACTTACTAAACCAAAGGTGGTCAGAAGTAAAAGACAGCCACCTAGAGCATACGCTACAACTAATAGAGTATCTAAGCACAACCTACAAGCAAGACTTTGAGAGAAACTTCAAGCGTTGGGATATTTTAGGCACGCAGATGTGGGCAGTCCCCTCAAGCATTCAACAAATAGACACTTTTAGCGGGCAAGTAGAATTTTTGCTAAACTTTTTACGTAACAGGCGAGAGTGGCTAAGTACAGAGTTTAGTGAGTTGAGAGTGTAGAGTTGAGAGTTGAGTTAGTGTAGAGTGTAAAGTGTAAAGTGGCTACACCCGCTAGCGCGGGAAATATTTACTAGCAAATTTGTATAAGTGCTAATTGCAGGCTGTTCAAAAGTGAATTTATTTAATGAGTTACAACACTTTACACTCTACATTTTACACTTTACATTAAAAAAAGAGGCTGGTTTGCGACAGCCTCTTTTTTTCACGTGTTGGACGTTTATATATATGCGTTATGTAATTTTTGTTTTAGGCTTTACCTACGGCAGCAGAACAAGATTATTAGTATAGCAATTATCCACTCCCAGTTACCGCCAGTGAACATTCTGCCGATGTGTCCGAATTGTCCGCCACAAAGACAAAGTAAGATTAAAATCCATATTATCCACTCGCAGCCACCTTCGTGATGTCCTCTATGCTCCATCTCGTGACAGCCACCTCTACCAAATAAATTAAACATAATAAGTTAATACCTCCAATATGTACATATTAAGGCAACGCAATTGCTGTATATTTTGGTTGCCCTATTACCATACTATTTGCAAAAGCCGAATTTTGTTACTTTATAAATGTTAAATTTTTAATGTTCACTGTTAAATGGCTACACTCATTAGATGCAATTACTTTTGAGCAGTTGCAATTTTTGTGTTTTAGTATTTTGCAAAAAAAAATTGTTTGCGCTAGCGTGCAACAATTTAACATTTAAAATTTAACATTTACAATTAATAGAAATTTGCTTGCAAAATGTTTGGCAAAATGTTAAAATACAAATATGGATAATAATGTAGAAAAAGAAGTTGTTATGGGTTCTGATATTTTCAGGGGCTATATGAATACGATTATTCTTTGTTCTTTACTTGATGGTAATAAATTTGGCGAGGAAATTTTCGAATATTTAAATGCGCGCTCTGGTGGGCGCTTTCCGGCAAAGTTGCCAACAATTTATAGTGCGTTATCTCGGCTAGAGCAAAAGGGCTGTATAAACTCTTACTGGGGTGGGGGCGAGGCTAGGGGTGGTAGGCGCAAATACTATTCGCTTACAGAACTAGGCAAAGAAATTGCAGACCAAGGCATAAAAGAATGGGAATACAGCAGAACAATAATAGACAGTTTAATACTGTAGTAGAGCGCTATTAATATTTTCTGTCAAAAAAATTGAAAATTTTTGCGTTAAACAATTGACTTTTATTGTTATATAGTGTAACATATATCTTATATGGTTTAACAAACCTAGCATTTTTTCGTTTAATTATAAGAATTATCGTGGCACGTTTGTTCTTTATGGTGGCGAGAGAATGCATAATTTTTGTTTTTTGAAAAAAAATAACTATAACAGAGAAATGTATCAGAGAAACAACTATGCTAAGGCAAATTAGGTTAGGCAAGGCAAGTTAGGTTAGGCACTTGAGTGTATATCTAGGTTTTGCTTGTGCGCTAAACCAAACCAAAAGTTGTTGCTCTAAAAAAATAGGAGAATTACTCAATGAAAAGGTTCCAAAAAATAGGACTGTTGTCAATTTTATTATCAGTAGTTGTTGCGTTTACAGCAATTGGTTTTACGTTTCCAGCAAGCGCGGCGGTTGCTAATCACGTAACGCCAAGGCTAGTTGTAGACGGCTCTACAATACCCTCAGAATTTGTAAGGGGTAGCCAGTTAGATTTATCAAGAGCGGTGGCTTCTGCTAGGGGTTATCATTATTTTGCATATAGCGAAACACAGGCTCTTGCGGGCGATTTTGCAAGGCGCGAAGATGTTACAAATTTAGTTTCTTTCAGACTTTTTCAACCAAACAACCCAAGTCCTATAGAGGCTAGAAATATAACTCATAACAGACACAACCTACACGTAGATGGTGTGTGGAGAGTAGAGTTTTATTTGACAAATTCTAGAGATGGTCGTGTTGCTACTTCAGAAGCAGTAGAGACTTTCTATATTTTTGTTAACCCACAAGCAAACTTTACAGGCACACGCGCTGTAAGAAATGTTGAGATAAACTACGACGCGGTAGAAAATTATTTGAACGACCGCGGAAGTCAATTTGGTGGCAGACTATACACGGGTATAGAGTTAACAATTCCAACCCCGCGCATAATACACGCAGCGGCAGATAATGCACGACCTAATATGGATTACCGCGTACACGCTTTAGCAACAAACGAAACTGATGCGCCGGTTAACACAGCAGACCCAGAATATCTTGTGCCGGCTATGAGAATAAACAGAGGCACAGCAACAGAGCCAGACTGGGTGTTTGTTCCATACAGATTTCAATTAGAAGTATCCCTTACAACGCCTTCTGGTATAACGCTAGATGGCAGGTTAGAAACAGCGTATAATTATCCGCTTGACAACAGACCAACAAATGGCCCGATACCAGATAACTTTTTTACAACATACACAATGCACACGAATAAAACTGCTTTCGGAACAAGAAACGCGGCAGGCGAGTGGGTACCATTCTTTTTACGCGAAGCGGGCAGACATACGCTAACTTTCAGAGTTTTGCAGTCTACCCCACACTTACACAATGTAGCGCCAGTTACAGAAATAACGCACAACTTCGAAGTTTACCTAGATACTGTTGCGCCAACTCTAACAGTTGCGGGTTCAGCAAATATAACTTTGAACGCAGTAAATACACCACAACACCCAAATGTTCAACAATTGGAAGGTGCGGGAACAAGGCGTGTAAACTTACCAAATTTTTCAAGATACTATTTAGATGATAATGTAGCAGATGAACACGAGATTAACATAACAGTAGAAGTTCAAAGGCTAAGGTCTGGTCTTTTACCGGGCGCAGCATATGAAGACGATTGGCTACCAACAAACATAGAAGTAGAAGCCCGTACGCCAAGTATTAACGACCCAGCATACTGGCATACATTTGAAGCCCGTACAAATTTCTTTTTCACACTAGACATAAGCGGTTATTACAGAGTTGTTGTTATAGCAACAGACAGAACGGGTAATTGGGCAATATTAAATGACCACGTATATACGATAGAAGTACTAGCGGAAGATGCTGTACCTGTAATTTCTATAAACCCAGAGTTACTACCAACAGAACTTCAACCATCAGAAATTGCTAACTTACCGCCATTTACAATACATTACGACACACTACCAGTTGTGACTAACGATGCGCCTTATCGCGTAGCAATATTATCTTCAGCGCCGGGCGTGGTTTCTGTATCTCAAAATCAGAATTTAGTTTATCAACTAACTGGTGGTGCAGATGGCGAGTCGGTAATTACTATTGGTGTAGTTTCTGTACGCACATTACTAGATATGTTCCCGGGTTCGTTCGCAAATATTGCTACCCCGCTGGTTAGTGAAATTGACGCGGCATTCGGCTTACTTTTAGCAGAGTGGACACCACAGTTTGATAGAGAGTTTAGTTTTACAGTTAATGTAAGGGACAGAACTCCGCCGTCTATTCACGCAAGGTGGGCAGACGAGGGTGTAGAACTTGCACCGGACGCTACGCACAACTGGGTAAACAACGAGTTTGTTCAAACAATTACGCCAGATAGAGCGGGCGCACTTACAGAAATCAGAATACCAAGCCCATTTGTTAACGACTCAAACCCTGCGGCTCCGCACATAGAGTTTGCTTGGCAAAACGACCTAACTATTACAGCGCCGGGTGACACGGGCTTAGACTTCTTCGCGCCTAGACAAACTATTATGCACGGCTCGGTTGCGGCGGCTTTCACACTAGATGTAGTGCAAGAGGGCATAAGGGATAGAAACCTATTGCCACACCAAAGAGAATACTATGTAATCAGAATGTCTGCGGCGGGTGCAACTATGAGACCGGGGCTATACGAAGTAACGTTCAGAGCAAGGGACGCAACTGGTAACATCGGCACAAGAACTTACGAGATTAGGGTAGGTCACGCAACAGAACCAGTTACAAGAATACCAACAGGCTTTGGCTTCCGCGATGAAGGTTCTGAGGCTACAAGTGGCGCTTCAATAACACTAACGGCTAGACCAGTAAACGCAGAAGTAAGGTTCCCACGACTAACTGTAGAGCATACAGCGGGCATAACAACGCAAGAGAGAGCAATTATCAGAATAGGTGGCTCGGTGATAGAGTTAGAGCCAATAGTTACTGGTGCGGGGGACAGATACTTTAGGTTTACTCCAACGCAAACTGGTACGCACACCATCACTATAGAAGTAGCAGATAGATACGGCAACAGAACAACAATAGAAAATATGTTTACTATAGCAATAACTAGCACGGAAGCGGGTCCGGGTATGGACGACTCGGGCGTACACGTAGCGGTATGGATAGTACTAGGCTCTCTAGGTGTTGCGGTTGTAGCGGGCTTTGCAATATTCTTTATACTAAGAAGGCGTAACAGAGCGTAAAAAAGTCGGCTAACCCGAATCTCTAGCTTAGATAATTTTAAACAAAAAGGCACTAATTACTATACAATTAGTGCCTTTTGTGCTATAATTATAATGTTAAATGTTAAATTTAAATTGTTAAATGGTTAAACTCATAATAGACTAACTTTTTAACAATCGCAATTTTAAATCTCATAAAATTAGCAAATAAGCCTTTCCCGCGCTAGCGGTGCAACAATTTAACATTTAACATTAAAAATTTAACATTGGAGTTTTTATGTTAGATAAAAAGACTTTTGCAATGCTTGAGACTATTATTAATTTGTGTGGTGATAGTTCTCACAAAATAATAGAAGTAGATGATATTGTTAAGGCTTTTCCTAAAAAGTTTAAAATAGATGCGCAAGTTGCCAAAATTTTGGTAAACTATTTAATAGAGCGCGATTATCTAGAATGTAAGTATAAAGACGAAAACTCTTTTTCTTTAATGCCGCTTCCTAAAGGCAGGCTTTATTCTGAAAAAGAAAGGGAAGAAAAAAGGCAAAAGCGCTCTTACATCTATGTTGCACTTTTTGCAATAATAGGCTCTGTAATAGGCGGCTTTATAGGAACAGTACTAGCAAATTTATTATTTTAATGCTAAATGTTCAATTTTAAATTTTAAATGTTTAAACTCATTTGATGCAATATTTTTTGAACAGTTGCAAGATGTTGTTTAGAGCAATATGCAAAAATTTTTTTCGCGGAAGCGGTGAAACAATTTAACATTTAACATTAAAAATTCAACATTAATAAGGAGAACATTATGCTTAAGAGAAACGAAAGGGCTGTTATGAAAATTATATACAAAGCCAGCAAGGCGACAGGCAACTCTGTTTTAGCGCCCGATTATATATTAGACAGGCTTAACCCACGGCTAGATGTAGACAACAACAAACTAGAAGATATTATAGAAAAACTAGTGCTAGAAGAGTATATAGACTTTGTGCGTGCAGAAAAAAAGGGCGAAGTAGTTTTTGTATTTAATTTGCTACACAAGGGCATAGCGTTCGAGCGCGAATTAGAAAACGAGCGCAGAAGCCGCGTAAGGTGGATAGCAGTAACAATAATAGGCGCTGTGATATCGACGTTGATAGGCTTAGCCATACGCCAAGTCCTTTCGTAAGTGTCTCGTAAGGGGCTATGTACGGCGAAATACTGCGTTAAACGTTACGGTTTTCTGCGGTCACGTACATTTAGTACGCTCCCTTGAAAATCCGCCGTTTGCCTTGTCTTTCTTGCACCTAGCCCCTTACGAACTTGCACGGGCAAAGGTGGCAATTTTAAAGTGTAGAGTGTAAATTGTAAAGTGACTATATTCTTTAAATGCAAAAGCTTTTGAACAGTCTGCATTTTGTATTCACACACAAAAAAAATCTTGCCCGCGCTAGCGGTGAAACCACTCTACACTTTACACTTTACATTTTACACTCTAAAAGTTACATTTTACATCGCACACACTCAAAAAAATTTATGAAAAAATCTAAGACTAAACAAAATATACTTGAAGCAAATTTCAAGGTTATAGCGCCATATCAGCCTGCGGGAGACCAGCCGCAGGCTATTGCTAGTTTGGTAGAGGGTGCGCGCGATGGCAATTTTTGTCAGGTGCTTTTAGGTGTTACGGGAAGTGGCAAAACTTTTACTATGGCAAATGTTATACAGCAATTAGGGCGACCAACGCTTATAGTTGCGCATAACAAGACGCTTGCGGCACAACTTTGTAACGAGTTTAGAGAATTTTTTCCGCATAACCTTGTCGAGTTTTTTGTAAGTTACTACGACTATTATCAGCCCGAAGCCTACGTGCCAAGCAAAGACTTATATATAGAAAAAGAATTACTACTAAACGATGAGATAGACAAACTTAGAAACTCGGCAACAAGCAGTTTACTTACGCGCCGTGATGTTGTGGTTGTTGCTTCTGTTAGTTGTATATACGGACTAGGTGCGCCAGAAGAGTACTACCGCCTAAGCGTACACATACGGCAAGGTGAGAAAATTAGTAGGGACGACTTGTTAAGGCGGCTTGTAGCGGTTCAGTACCAGCGTAACGACTACGAAGTAGCAAGGGGCATTGTGCGCGTAAAGGGCGATGTTGTAGATGTTTTTCCGATGCACAAAACAGAAATTTTTTATAGGGTAGAGTTTTTTGGAGATGAGATAGAGCGCATACTAGAAGTTAATGCGGCAACTTCCGTTGCAAGCGCTACGCTTAGCACCATAACGTTTTTTCCGGCAAGCCACTATGCTGTCGAGTACGAGCGAATGATGGCTGCAATGAGCCAAATAGAGAGCGACTTGTGGCTTACTTACAACCAGTTTAAAGAAGATGGCAAACTAATAGAGGCAGAGCGCATAAAGCAACGCACGTTGTACGACCTTGAGATGATGCGCGAGACTGGCAGTTGTAAGGGTATAGAAAACTACTCTAGGTATTTTGATGGTAGGCTACCCGGTCAACCACCTTTCACGCTGTTAGACTATTTCCCAAAAGGTATGCTTGTAATTGTAGATGAGAGCCACATAACCTTGCCACAAGTTAGGGGTATGTACGGCGGGGACTATGCGCGCAAAAAAAACCTTATTGAACACGGCTTTCGCTTGCCAAGCGCCTACGACAACCGACCGCTTAACTTTGACGAGTTTATCGCGCGCATTCCTCAACTTATTTGCGTATCGGCAACGCCGGCAGACTACGAAAAGCAACTTAGCAATAACACCATAGTCGGTAAAATTGTTAGACCTACCGGGCTTTTAGACCCAATTGTAGAAGTGCGCCAAGTAGAAGGGCAAGTGTTAGATTTGATAGAGGAAGTAAGGGGCGTTGTAAAAAACGAGGGGCGCGTGCTTGTTACTACGCTTACAAAAAAAATGGCAGAAAGCCTTACAAAGTATTTAGCAGAGCAAGGCATTAAGGTTAGGTATATGCACTCTGATATAGATACGCTAGAGCGCGTAGATATTATTAACGGGCTGCGCCGCGGGGACTTTGATGTACTTGTTGGAATAAACCTTTTAAGAGAGGGGCTAGACTTACCGGAAGTTATGCTTGTGGCAATATTAGATGCAGACAAAGAGGGCTTTTTGCGAAGTGAGAGTAGCCTTATACAAACTATAGGTAGGGCGGCTAGAAACGACAAAGGCAGGGTTATAATGTATGCAGACAAAATTACAAAAAGTATGGACAAAGCAATAAGCGAGACATCTAAGCGCCGTGAGATTCAGAAAGCATACAACAAAAAGCACGGCATAACGCCAAAGACAATTAAAAAGGGTGTTGTTAACACGCTTGAGATAACTAAAAAAATAGACTACGCGTCTACTCTAAGTGCTGGTGAGATTAAAAACGAAATAGAAAAATTAAAGGCGCTTATGCAACTAGCCTCTAACGCACTAGATTTTGAAAAGGCGATTGAGATAAGAGAGCATATAGCGGTGTTAAAGAAGAGGCTGGTGAAAATGAGAAAGTAGAAAGCAAATTACAAATTACAAATTACAAATATTAAACTCATATTAGCAAAAACTTTTGAACAGTACGCAATGCGTATTTACAAAAATTGAACTAAGTTAAAGTAGCAGATTACGACTGTTCAAACGTTAGGGCAATAAGCAAATAAAACATTTGTAATTTGTACATTGTAATTTGTACACTTAAAAAACGGAGTTTTTTATGCAAGATAAACTTATTATAAAGGGTGCGAGGGTGCATAACCTTAAAAACATAGATGTAGAGATACCGCGAAATAAGTTGGTGGTTTTTTCTGGTGTGTCGGGTTCTGGCAAGTCGAGTTTGGCTTTTGACACTATTTTTGCCGAGGGGCAGCGTAGGTATGTAGAGAGTTTGTCTGCATACGCGCGTCAGTTTTTGGGGCAGATGGACAAGCCAGATGTAGACTATATAGAGGGGTTGTCGCCCGCAATTGCTATAGACCAAAAAACCACAAGCAAAAACCCGCGCTCTAATGTTGGTACGATAACAGAGATTTACGACTATATGCGCCTTTTGTTTGCGCGCGTTGGCGTAGTGCATTGCCCAGAGTGCGACAAGGCTATTACAATGCAAACGGTAGACCAAATAACAGATAGGGTTATGGCGCTTAAAGAGGGCGCTAAAATTATGGTTATGGCGCCGGTTGTTAGGGGGCGCAAGGGCGAGTATAAAAAAGAACTTGAGAGTTACAAAAAAAGCGGATACGTGCGCGTTAAGGTTAACGGAATCATATATAATTTAGATGAAGAAATTAAGTTAGATAAGCAAAAGAAACACACCATAAGTGTTGTTATAGACAGACTGGTTGTAGGGCGCGACATTCAAAACAGGCTGTCAGAAGCCATAGAAGCGTCTTTAAAGCTTGCTGAGGGGCTTGTGCTGATAGACAACGAAGGAGTGGAGACGCTGTTCTCAAGCAAGTATTCGTGCGCAGAATGCGACATTTCTATAGAAGAAGTTCAGCCACGACTGTTCAGTTTTAACTCGCCTTTCGGCGCTTGTGCAGAGTGTCAGGGGCTTGGCTATAAAAGTGTGATAGACGAGAATAAAATTTTTCCCGACAAAAGCAAGTGTTTGGCAGATGCTATAAATGGCATAGCGGGTTGGAATATAGATGGCGGTAAAGTTACGGATATGTATTTTAAGCCACTTGCAAAGCGCTATGGTTTTAAAATAGATACGCGCATTAGTGAGTTGACCCCCGAGGCTTACAACGCAATTTTATACGGAACGGGCGGCGAGAAATTAGATATTGTGTACAACACGCACTCGTTTTCTGGAACATACAAGCAAGCGTTTGAGGGCATTATAAACAACCTACAGCGCAGATATAAAGAGACTTCATCGGATTGGACAAAAAACGAAATAGAAAAATATATGTCCACAAAAGATTGCGCAGTTTGCAACGGGCATAGGCTTAAAAAAGAAGCGCTTGCCGTTAAGTTTGGCGGTATGAACATAAGCGAAGTGTGCTTGCTAAGCATAGAAGACTGCTTAAAGTTTTTTGAAAGAGAGCAAGAGAAACTAAGCGAGAAAGATACGATTATAGCGCGACAGATTTTTAAAGAGATTAAAGAGCGACTGAGTTTTTTAATTAACGTTGGGCTTAATTATCTAACGCTTGCAAGGCGAAGTGGTACGCTTAGCGGGGGTGAAGCACAGCGCATACGCCTAGCAACACAGATAGGCTCTGGGCTTATGGGTGTACTCTACATTTTAGATGAGCCATCTATTGGGCTACATCAGCGCGACAATCAAAAACTTATTACTACGCTACTTCGCCTACGCGACTTGGGCAACACAGTTATAGTTGTAGAACACGACGAGGACACAATGCGCATAGCAGACTGGATAATAGATATAGGTCCGCGTGCTGGTGCAGAGGGTGGCACGCTTGTTGTGGGTGGCACGCTTGATACTGTTGCGAAATGTAAAGAGAGCATTACGGGGCAGTTTTTAAGCGGTAAGCGCAAAATAGAAGTGCCTAAGGCGCGCAGGGCAATTACAGACAAATTTATCACCATAACAAATGCACATAAAAACAACCTTAAAAATGTAGATGTGTCTATACCGATTGGTGTGCTTACGTGCATAACGGGCGTGTCGGGAAGCGGTAAGTCTACACTTATAAACGATATTTTAGAGCCGTATGTGTCTAACAAACTTAATAGGTCTAAAAAGCCCGAGGCTTTGCAGTTTGGCGCTATAACGGGCTATGAGGCGCTTGATAAGTCTATAGAGATAGACCAGTCCCCCATAGGTAGAACGCCGCGCTCTAACCCCGCAACTTACACGGGGCTTTGGACGCCTATTAGAGAACTTTTTGCCGCGTCTAAAGATGCTAAGGCGCGTGGCTACAAGCCGGGCAGGTTTAGTTTTAACGTTGCGGGTGGGCGGTGCGAGAATTGCTCGGGCGATGGTATAATCAGAATAGAGATGCACTTTTTACCCGATGTATACGTGCCGTGCGAAGTTTGTAAGGGTCAGCGCTATAACAGGGATACGCTACAGGTTTTATATAACGGCAAAAATATATCAGAGGTTTTGGATATGACTGTTACTTGCGCGCTAGACTTTTTTAAGAATATCCCAAGCGTGAAAAACAAATTGCAAACGCTAGAGGATGTGGGGCTTGGCTATATAAGGCTTGGGCAAGCGGCAACTACGCTTAGTGGGGGTGAGGCTCAGCGTGTTAAACTTGCAACAGAGTTATCTAAACGCAGTACGGGCAAAACCCTATATATTTTAGATGAGCCAACTACTGGGCTTCATATAGCCGATGTAGAGCGTTTGGTGGCTATTTTACAGCGCCTTGCAAGCGGTGGCAACACCATTATAGTTATAGAGCATAACCTAGACTTAATTAAAATTGCAGACTATATAATAGACCTAGGACCAGAGGGTGGGGACAAGGGCGGGCAAGTAGTAGCACAAGGCACGCCAGAGCAAGTTGCTAAAGTTAAAGCCAGTTATACAGGTCAGTTTTTGAAAGAAGTTTTAAAAGCCTAGGCTGAAAAAAAATGCTTTACAAATTTCGCAAAATATGCTATAATTATTAATGTTAAATGTTAAATTTTAAATGTTAAATGGTTGCACCGCTAGCGCGGGCAATATTATGTTTTGCAAATTGCGTACAGTTACAAAATGCAGACTGTTCAAAAGTTTTTGCATTAACGATTTTAACCATTTAACATTTAACATTAAAAATTTACAATTTTAAAAGTTATGAATATCCAACAAAAATATGTAAAATTTGTTATGACAGAGCATCAAATTCACGATGCCCTTTCTGAATTTATCTCGGCAAATTTTGGATATTCTAAACAGCCAGTTCAACTTAACACAGAGCGCAGGTTTTTCCCTGTTTTAAGGGCTACGTTTACGGCAAGCGCTTCTTACGTTGCTAAAGCAAACGGAAGCGGTGATATTGCCGTTATGTCTACTTCTATGTACGACTATATTACCAGAAATTTAGAATGCGTAATTTCGGGTAACTCTCACCTAGAACTTGTAGACCTTTACAAAAGTTTGGATATGGGCGTGTTAGACTCTGACCTTGTTACAAACGTGCCTTACGCAAACCACGCGGCACTAGTCTCAGATTGTATGGACACAATTACTGCCAGACTAAAAAAGGTTAGCGCTACAGTAATTGCTTCTAAAGTTATGCCGGGGCTAGAGTACGATTTTAAAGCGGAAGTAGAATTAGAAGATGTTAATTTGGTTAATTACAACCTGCCCGTGTTTTACATAACGTTTATACATAAAGGCAACACGCTTAATCTGTGTGTTAACGGCATTAACGGCAAAGTGGTTTTTGTAGACCCATACACCAGAAGTTTAGCCAGAACGGACGGAAGCGCGCCACAAAAGCAACCACAAATTTTCTTACACTCAGACATAGTAACGGGGCAACCAGTTGCAAAAGAGCAACTTACAATAGAAAAGCACGAGCGTTTAGACAGCGCCACAAAAACAAAACAAAAAGTAAAAGCGGGCGCAAAAGACTTAATGACATACGACGACCCGACTAACACACCAGAACTCGGACCAAATGTAAACACGGGCGGCGCACAGCGTACTTTGCCTTTTGTAACACCGCGAAAGCCAAACCCACGCTATGGGCTTAAAATGGCTTACTTTATCTCTTACGTAGTTTTTATGATTGGGGCGCTTATGTTCTATCACATAGACAACCACTTTAACGACGACTATCTAGATTTTTGGAACAACCCGCTTTTCAGAGATAACATACACATATACGTGATAATAGGCGCGGTAGGCGTTTTTGTTTACGGCGCAGTTTATAAAGCATTGTTCAGCGGTGTAGACCACAGGATAAGAAAATACCGCCGCCAAGTAAGGCTAGCGGAAGAGTACGAGAAAATGGTAAGAGATTTAACGAGATAAAAGTTGAGAGAGTGTAAAGTGTAGAATGTAAAGTGTAAAGTGCCTACACTCTTTAATACAAAAACTTTTGAACAGTCTGCATTTTGTATTCACACACAATTTGCAAATAAAATCTTGCCCGCGCTAGCGGTGAAACCACTTTACACTCTACACTTTACATTTTACACTTCATACTTAAAACAAGTGTTGTATTTGCGGTGTATGCGCGTGGCGCATATGGGCGCAGAATGCTATTACGGCGGACGTAAATATTACGGCATCGTTAATGGCATTCATAGATAGTGCCGCGCGCATTTGCGCAAGATGCACTTTAATTTCTTTAAGTTCTATATGAGAAGCAAGCGTTTCTAAAACCTTGCTTCTTTTTAAAAATCGCTTCTCTAAATATTCTGCTTTGTCTATTAATATTTGTGGTGGTGTATCGCCGTCTTCTAATTGCTGAAGCTCAATCATCAAAGTCTGTGCATTAGCAATATAGCCATCTAAAAAGCGCACTAGCCCAATGTGTTCTGCTAGTATGCCACCACCTAATATAAACGCTATTATTATAACTGCAATTGTTCTACGCATTTTCTCTCCTAGTGTAAAGTGTAGAGTAGTTAAAACTAGTGTGAAGTGTAGAGTGTAAAGTGTAAAGTGCCTACACTTCTTTAATACAAAAACTTTTGAACAGTCTGCATTTTGTATCAACACACAATTTGCAAACAAAATCTTGCCCGCGCTAGCGGTGAAACCACTTTACACTCTACACTTTACATTTTACACTAACAAATTACCATTTGTCGCTAAAGTAATTTATGTTAAAGGTTTTAAACTCGCCCGTGTTTGTTTGCAAGGTTACTTTGCCGTTGTTGTCTAGTGTTAGCAAATAAATATCTTTAATGCTGTCTACTTGCTTGTAGGCTAGAATACTTTTTAGTTTACACTCATCTATTAAAGTAAGTTTTAAGTTGCTTTTGTTTATTTTGCCCTCTGATATTAGCACAACAGGTAGGGCAGGGGGTGGCGTATCTATGGGCTTTTGCTTAGATGTTAATTCGTTCATATCAGCAAGTGTTGGTGGCTTGTCTTTTGGTAATATGCTCAGTTGTCCATTTGTCTCGAATATGGCGTACGCGATATCACTAACATCAAAATGCCCCGCAACCCTTAGTTTTTCTATTAAGTCGTTGTAAGACATATCCATAGCATTCATATTTTTTATGTTTATGCCCTCTCTGTCTATAACTATCATAGGGTTGCCACTTATAAGGCGCGACATAAATATAGAGCGGTTTCCAAGTTTTGTAAGCGCAACGTGCAACAAAAAAACAGCAAGCACGGGAATTATACCATAATAAATGGGGATAGAATTATCCGCCATAGGTATTGCCGCTAGTTCTGCTAGTATAATAGTTATAACAAGTTCGAAAGGTTGCATCTCGCCAATTTGGCGCTTGCCCATAAGCCTAACTATTGTTAGCAATATTAAAAATATTATAATTGAACGAAAAAATGAAGTTAACATAGTTTTTTAATTATGAATTGTGAATTATGAATTATGAATTGTTACACCGCTAGCGCGGTAAAAATTTTAAATGTTAAATTTTAAATGTTAAATGGTTACACCGCTGGCGCGGGCAAGATTAATTTTTGAGTGTCTAAATAAAAAAGTTACCTAAGTAGTATGGTAACTTTTTGTGTTTATATTCATTTAGAGTTGTATGGCAAAAATTAGTGTGGCTTTATGCCAAGTATAAAATCGCTAGAAGTTTTAAAAAAGTTAGCAAGCGCAATTAAAGATTGCCCACCCGGTATAGCAACATCTGCTTCCCACATTTGTATAGACCGCTCAGTAACATTAATACTTTGCGCTAGTTGTACTTGCGTAAGGTTTTCATCTTTTCTTAACCACGCAATTCGTTTTCCTATTGTATCCATTTTTCTATGTTAGCACCAAAATATAAATTATGCAAGTTACACGAAATATTTTTCGTGTAACGCTTGACTTATTTTTTAGATTGTTATATAATATATGTATGGATAAAAGAACAAAGGCGCTTTTAGAAAAGTTGATAGAAGCGAAAGAACAACAAAATACATTATGCGTAACGCTTACGCTTAATTCTTACGAGGCAAATTTAATATATTATTTGCTAAAATTTTTGCAAGAAACAACAACCGCAGAAATGCTAGATGATTATGTTTATTGAACATTGAACATTGAACATTGAACATTGAACATTGAACAATGGTTGTATGCATTAAATGCAATACGTTTGAACGTTACAATTTTCATTCGCTAAATTTTTAATATTGCCCGCGCTAGCGGTGCAACCATTGTTCATTGTTAACTGTTCATTGTTCAATCAAATAAGCATTCTCGTTAGATACACCTGATTTTTTATTGTATTACGTGTGTTGGTTTTTTGGCGCTCTGCTAGATTGTTTTCATCTATTGCTTCTACCTTTTTAAGTTTTAGTTTTTCTAGTACTTTATCTGGTATTTGTACTATACCAAAACAAATCAGCAGTAGGGCATATGTAGACATCAGCACAGACCCAGATAGCCCTATTGCTATAATAGTATGAAATTTGTAAGACATTATGTTATAACTGAACACAGACACTAATAGTGGTGGTATGCCTAGTAGGGTTACTACCACTATTTGTTTTATAAAGCCAAGTGAGAAGTCTATGCGCGTTTTAAGCATTACAAAGTTTAGTGCCGCTGTTATTGCTGCCCCGCCCCCAAGCCCAAGTATTAGGCTATGTACACCCAAAAGTGGCGGTAAAAACCATACGCACAAAAACAAAAACACACTACCCGCTATAAAGTTTGCAAAAGAGCGTTCTTCTAAATTTTGGCTGTTTAGCATAGAGTTTGATATTTGCGATAGGGACACGGGCAGTACTATCCACGCCGCCGCTCTCATCATATCGCCCGCTTGTGGTGAATTAAAAAGTAGTGTGCCAATTTGTGTGCCGAGTGCCAAAAAAGAAAACATAAAAGGAAGTGAAACCAAAACCGAAAAGGCGATTGCATCGTTTGCAGATTTTTTTAACTCTTCCGGCTCTGCATCTTTTTTGCCCATCTCTGGTATAATAACTGTTGCAAGCGAGCCTATAAGTGTTAGTGGCAGATACATAAGCGGGATTGCCATACCCATAAGTATGCCAAACTGAGAGATAGCCTCAGAAGCGGTTAGCCCGCCGTGCATTAGTCTAAGCGGAATTATAAGTGCTATCCCTGCGTTAATTAGATTAGAAGACACCCTAATCCCCGTAATTGCCCAACTGTTTTGTATAATGGGTGTGATATAGCCTTTGGGGTTAGATAGTCTGCCCCTATAGTAAAAGAAAAATCCGCCCGATATAAATGCCGCAATTGTAGTAGCAATTGTAAAAGACAAGCCCGCTTTAAGTGCGCCATCAAGCGCGCTTGTTACACCAACTACCATTAAAAAGCCAAGTGCCACCCGCAATACATCTTCTATAAACTCTGTAATAGAAAACGCAAAGTAGCGTTTCTCACCCCAAAGCGCCCCCCTAAAAGCAGACAGTAGTGATGTGCCAACTAGTGATGGTAACAAAATTAAAAATATTGGAAAGACTCTTTCATCTGCAAAAAAGCCTTTTATAAAGTTTTGGAATACAAGAGATATACCAATTAGTATCCCGCTTACAACTAAGCAGACCACAAGTGCTGCTGTGGTTGTTTTATTAATGGCTAGTTGGTTGTTTATAATTTTGTGATTAGCAGTCTGTTTACAAACGGTTAGCGGAATGCCGCTTGCTATTATTGTTGCAAGTACCCAAAATACAGACATTGCAATTTGATAAATACCAACCCCTTCCGGACCGATAACGCGCGATATATATACCCTAAATACAAAGCCTAATGCACGGCTAAGTACAGTTATAATTGTTATAAGCACAACCGCTTGAAATATACTTCTCTTCATTTTTTTGTGTGTCTTAAATTAGGGCTTGCATAAATTTTTGTTTAGCAAATCAGACTTTTGTTTTCGCAAAGCGTTGCTAGCGCTTGCTTGTCGTGTGGACTAGCCCATAATATATAGAATATTCTAGAGGTTTGGCTTGTATACTAGTTTTGTGGACATATGTAAATATGGCAAGTAAACTAATATGTGGGTTAGGGGTTGTTGTAGAAATTAATACGTAAAGCATTCGTTTACGTACGTGAGAGAATATGAGGGTTGTGCAGGTAAAAAAGGGTGATACTCTAGAGGCTATTGCTTCAGAGTATGGGGTTAGTGTTGGTGTGCTTATTGGCATTAATAATTTAAGTGGCGCTTATGTTGATTATGGCGAGCGGCTTGTTATTCCAATGGGTGGCAGGCTTCATATAGTTAAGCCTTTAGAGACAATTTATTCTATAGCAAAAGAGTATAGCGTAGATGTTAATAATTTAAAGGCTGCTAACTTTACAGAGATAGTTTATATAGGACAACAGATAATAATTTAATGTTAAATTTTAAATGCTAAATGTTTAATGTTTACACATCATTATTGCAATAGCATTTGAACAGTTTGCGAATGCAGTTTTAATGCAAAACAAATATTTTTTTTCTTGCGCAGCAAGGCGAAACCATTTAACATTTAACATTTAACATTTAAAAAATCCCGCTATTGTAAGCGGGATTTTTAAGTTTTTTGTGGTGGGATTTTTTTCTAGTCTTCGTAGTCTTCGTATTCTGATTTTAGGGTGTGGACTGGTTCGATTGCTTCTTTACGCCTTTTTTCGCGTCTGTCAAATTCTTCTTCGTTGTTTACGCGTTCGTACGTTTGCTCTATTACCACTTCGCGCCCAAACTTAGGGAAGTATCTTCTGTAGATAACCGCTAGCATTGCTATTAGTAGCGCTGCTGCTATTAGAAGTGTTGGAAGTGCGAAAGCCATTGCCCAGTAGTCTAGCCCGCGGCGAGTAGTTTCTTCTTCCTCTTCGTATTCTGTCAACTCGCGCTCTATCATTATTCTTGTTATGCCGTTTTGGTTGTTAAGCGCTAGTGCTGCGTACGAAGTTTCTAACTCGAACTCTGCCTGCGTGATTTGTCTGAAAGACACGCTATCGAAGTATACTACGCCGCTTGCTGTGTTAACAACAATACGAGGGCAGTAGCCACGTGTGTCAAACTCGCATATATCGTATACGTTATCCGCGTCGTGCTGGTGTCTTACAAAGCCTAGACCTATTTGTATATACGCTGTGTACGAGTTATCGCCCGTAAATATGAATATATGGTGAGGTGTAAAGCCGTTACGTGTGCGTGGGTCTGTAGGTGTTGTGCCTATAGTCGCTGGCGCAATAGGTGCGCCGATGTTTTTAATAACCGCGTCATCTATACCGATTAGCGCAATTGAAGCCCCGCCGTATTGGAATCTGCCTTGAAGCCATACTTCAAACACGTAGTGGGTGTTTGGTGACAAGTGTATTGGCGTTGCCGATGTGTATACGTATACGGTTGCGTTGTTGTAGGCTTGTGCGCCGGAAGGTAGTTGGTGGCTTGTTTGCGTTAGCCTTTCTGTCTCTAGCATAAGCGCGCCCGCACCGCTATAGCCTTGCACCCTTGGGCGTATATTCTCACCCGAGTTGAAAAAGCCGTTAGGGTTTCTAGATTGAACATTTGGGTCTGGTATCATTATTGGCGGTAGGTGAGAGCCATTTGGGTTTGGCACTTGTATAAGAGGTACGCGAGAAGTGTTTACAATGCCTCTTGTTACGCTGTTGCTTGTTACTATGTTATATGGGCGGCTTGCGTTCCAGTTAAGTGGGTCTGTAAATATCTCAAAGTCAGACGAGGCAAACACAGGAGAGAAGTTATCTTCAGCAAAGTTTATTGCAAGGCGGTTTACAGAGTTTAGATAAGCGTCGTAACTTGCCGAGAAAGAGCCGTGGTTTTCTTGCCTTACAGACTGTACAAAAATTTGTCCGCTTGCGTGCCTTAGTATGTCAAAACTTGCACCGCGCCCTAGCCAAATCTCTAAGCGTAAATCTACGCTGTTAGACCCCGTATGAATAAAGAAGCAAAACTGTGTCCAGTTCATAGAAGTAGAAGAGCCGATGTTATCAAACGCGGCAATTGGTGAGCCGTTATGTGTTAGAACAACTGATGCGCCGCTTCCGGTGATATTTCGTGTAAATAGAGATATGCTGAATTGTACAAATGAGTTAGCGCCAACGTGAACATTGTCTGATACATATCCGCTTGCAGTTGGTGCTAGGTTTTCTAGCATTAGTAAGTTTGGTGTGTGAGAGTGTGGCGTTCTTGGAAGCCAGTTATCGTGAATGTTTCTGTTAACAACACCGCCCCTTACTATAGACTCGTGTACGTTGGAAAGGTTTTGGTTGTTGTGGTGTGCCGCTTGCGGACCAGTAAAGCCGTTTGGTTGCCACAGTCTGTCTGGGTTGTTGTTGGTGATGTTGTCGAAAAAGCCGTTTGTGAAAGAAGGGGATACACTCTCTTGCAAGCTTACGTTTTGGTTGTTAGCCATTCCGATTGCGTTATAGTTTGTAGTAGATATTACATCAAGCGTGATATAGTCGAATAGTATGATGTTTTGGTGAGTTGTTGTGCCTGCTGAGTGGTCTAGCCCTAGCTCTAGTTGAATTAAAGAGTTTTGGCGCGAACTTGCTTGTAGCCCGAAACTAAAGCGTGTCCATTCACCATTTGTGTTGATAGAGTGTGTGCCAGCGTCTGTAGTTAAGTCGTCATCTATGTGTCCGTTGTCGCCTAGGTGTAAGTGCCTTATGTTTGCAAAGCCGCTAATGCCCTCGGTTAAGCCGATTGTCCTAGCCCAGAATGTTAGTTGGAATGTATAGCCCGCGCTTAATTCTAGTGTTTGCGATGTGAAAGAGACTCTGTTGTTGTTGTCTGTTGCAATTGCTAGTAGGTTTGTGTGGTTTGCAGTTACTGGGTTTGGCGATGGTATTATATTAGGTTGGTTTGTAGAACTGATTACGCCTGCGTTTAAAACGCCCGGGCGCGTTGCGTTTGTCTCCCACGTGTTAGACTGAGAGAATTGCGAGTTAGATATTGGTCTGTTGTCTGTAAAGCGAGTGTCGAACCCGGCAAGTGTAAGGTAGTCACCCGCGTTCGCGTTGTGTACGCCCGCAAAGCCATCTGCGCTTGCCCTTAGGGACAATACTCTTGTAGTGTTGTGGTTTACATTAGTTTGCGCTCTGGAGAATTGCTCGGCAGTAATGCGTTCCATTCTCACATCGTCAAAAAAGGCTTGTCCTTGTGCGTGAGTTTGTGGGCTAAGCGCGCTTCCGTATCCTAGACCTAATCTGATATTAAAAGGTGTGTTTCTTACAGTAGATGCCGCCACATAGTAGAATAGTTGAACGTAGTCGTTAGTTTTTGTAACTTGCGGGAATAGTGGTGGGTTGCCTACGATGTTTGGGTTTGTCGCTTGTGTGTCTATATTTGTGAATTGGTTTGCTCTGAATGCGCTAGCATCTGCGCCAAACGGCAAGTATTGGTTTGCTATGTTTAGTGTGAACATAGCGCCGCCCTGTGTGCTTAGCGGTATGCGCCTGTTAGATGCGTAAAGTTGTCCATCAATGTCTCTGTATCTGTAGCCTTGTGGCAGGTGTTGTTGCTCTGGTAAATTAGCGTTTGGTATAACGTAAACTTTGCGTTGCGCTTGCACGCGCGCGCCTCTTTGAAGTGTCCACCAGTTTATGTTCTCGTTCCACGTACCTGTCCACGCGCCGACAACGCCCGTCACAGCAACTGGGCGATCTAGCGGTGCATCTGCTGTTCTTATTCTGTTTCCGTTTCTGTTCCAAAAGTTGCCACTTAGGTCTCTTTCAAAAATTATAAGGCGATTTTCAGAGCCTATTCTAAAGCCCGGGTCTTGTCTGCCTGTTGTTATAGGGTTGCCCTCGTGGTTGCGCGTCTCGTATACAAACGCGTAGCCATCTGGTCTAACTGCGTAGTATTGTCTAACAAGGCTTGTTCCTGTGCCGAACTCTGTGTATGCACGCTCGCCGTCTAGGTTATATATGTGTCTGTACCCGCTACTAGCATCTATTGCGCCTAGGCTGTGCCAATGGCTATGCCTTTGATTGTACACACTTGCTTGCATATTAGGGTCGTAAACCGGCATAAGTTGGTTGTAAGAGTTTGTGCGAAGTATTGGCGCGTTTGGCGAAGTTGTCCACTCAGACTGGTTATGAATAAAGTTTGTGCCATCGAAAATATTGTGGTCGAATATGTTTATATAAGCATCTACCCACCTATACATATAGTTGCGTATTCTTGTTTGCGTCCAAACAGAAATTCTGTAAAAACTGCCCGCTGTTAAACTAACGCTTTCCGATTGAAAAAAGTAAGAACTTGGCGTTAGGTTGTTAAGCATTAAAACGCGGCGGTTAGTGTCTCTGTTTGCTGGCAAGTGTGGGGATAGTGGGTTTTCCCACATTCCTAGTCTGTATCCCTCGTAAAAGGTTGTGTTTCTGTTAACACCGCCTATGTTTGCCGTGCTTGAAGTGTCTGCACGAAAACGAGTTACGTTTGTGTCTATAACACCGTAACGATTGCCCGCGTGGTTTGCTGGAAAGCCTTCCGCTGCGCCACCCGCGTGTTGTGTCCACGCGTTTACAGGTTGTGGGGCAGATGGGAATGTAGAGCCTGTGTTTTCGAAATCTGAGTTTCTGATTGTTACAAGGTTTGGGTTTGCGTACGCGCGGTTAGTTGGCAAAAGCGCAGTAAAAAGCGCGCCTAGTGCAAGCACAAGTGCTAGTGATAGTAGTACTGTTTTTTTGAACCTTTTTTGATTTGCTTGTTGTGTTCTCATTTTGTTTTTCCTATTTAAATAAAATTATTTAGATGTATTTTTTGTTTTAATTTTTTTGCTTAAAGTTGTTTTAAATGTTTATTTTTTGAATTTAAGTTTAGTATGTGTTTTTGGCTATCTTTCTATTATATAATATACTGTAAAAAAAAGCAAGCAATTTTTGTGAAGTTACAAATTTAACATTTTCATTTTACGTACAAGGTTTTGGTTATTAAAATACATAGTACTCTTTTAGTGTTAGTACATAATTATATGCACACTTGCACAAATTAAATTATATGGCAAAAACTATAGCACAAAATGTAGAAAATTATCAAAATTCTGGGGTGTATGTCTCGAATGTTCCCGCTACAGTTGATAGATTAGTTGATAGTACATCTGCTGATATGGGCAAGGCTTGGGCTGGGGGTGGTGTTGCTAGTACTGATGTTGGCGCTGGTGGTGCTTCTACTGGTGTTGACAATGATGAAGGTAGTGTTGGTGGCTCAAGCAAATTAAGCACTTATACTTTTATACTGCTTGCTATCTCTGGCGTTTTGGTTGGCTTTGTAAATGGTTTTTTTGGCGGCGGCGGCGGGCTTATTGCTGTTCCTATACTAGCAAGCGTTTTGGGGCTAGAAGCAAAAAAGTCTCACGCAACGGCTATTTTGGTTATACTGCCACTAAGTGTTGCTAGTAGTGTTGTGTATATTGCAAATGGGGCTTTTAATTTTTACTCTAGTATGCCCACAATTATAGGAATTATTGCAGGTGGACTGCTGGGCGCATACGCATTATCAAAACTATCTAACAATGTAATAAGGCTAGTGTTTGCGGTGGTGATGGTGGTGGCGGGCGCATATATGTTTCTTAGATAATGTAAAGTGTAAAATGTAAAATTAAAGTGTAAAGTGTAAAGTGTAAAGTGTAAAGTGTAAAGTGTAAAGTGTAAAGTGGTTTCACCGCTAGCGCGGGCAAAATTGATTTGCAAATTGCGTACATTCACAAAATGCAGACTGTTCAAAAGTTTTTGCATTAATGAGTTTAGCCACTCTACACTTTACACTCTGCACTTTACACTACAAAATAAATTATGGAATTACTACTTTTTATAACAGGGGTTATTGCGGGGATTTTTGCTGGTATGGGTATGGGCGGCGGCACGCTTTTAATACCTATGCTAACTTTGTTTTTTGCAATGGGGCAAAAGTCTGCGCAGGCTATTAATTTGGTGGCGTTTTTGCCAATGGCGTTGGTTGCGCTTTATATCCATAACAAAAATGGGCTTGTGCAGTTTAAGCGCGTGTGGGTTATAATTGTATTCGCGCTTGCCTTTACAATACTAGGCTCTGTGCTAGCAAATAGTCTAGACGACGCAAGGCTGTCAGGCTACTTCGGGCTATTTATAATGGGACTAGGCATATACCAACTAACAACCATAATAATAAAGTGGCGAAAAAACAAGTCTAGCAATACGGGGCAAGTAAACCCACAAAGCGAAAACCAAAACACCGAAAATCAAACCCGCGTAGCAGAGCATTAGTAAAGTGGCAAATCTGAAAAATTTTAGTAAGTAAAGGGTTGACTTTTTTATAAAAATACTGTATACTAAAATTGTACGAAGCGTACAAATATATTAATAAAAACATACAAATCAATATAGGGGTGGTTTTAATGACAAAGTTAAATATAGCAAGCGATAGCAATTGGGAGCAAAACATTGTAGAAATTGTAAAGTCTAAGGGTGATGAAGTTTTTGTTTTGTCTAGGGCAGAATATAACTTGGAAATGGATAAGGCTAAGGCTTGGCAATGGCTTATGGAGAAAGTAGAAAAATCTAGAGAAGATATTAAAAATGGTAGATACACAAGTTATACAATAGAAGAATTAAGGGCTGGTAAGTTTACAGATGATGTAATGGCAAGAGTTAGGGCAAAGCATCAAGGAGAAAAGGAATGAAAAGAGTAGAGGTATCTGTTGGTGCGGATTTAGATGTTTATAATATACTTAGTTACATTTATAGGTTCAGTCCAAAAAATGCTGAAGCAGAATCGGATAAACTTAAAAATCATTTTGAAAATATTGGTTATTTCCCCGGCATATGTGTTCCGTTAAAAAACTTTTTTGATGTAGATACAGAACTTAGGCGCTCTGTTGTTGCGCCGTACATAGTTATAACAGAGCATTACGAAACTCACATAGTTATACATAGCGTTTTTCATTCTAAAGAAAATTACTTAGCAAAACTGTTTAGTTAATTTGACATTCTTTTTGAAAAAAGTCTGCTTTAAAAAGTGGACTTTTTTTGTTAAATATGGTATGCTATAGGTCAATAATAATTATAGTGCTAGATAAAAAAATATAACAGACCAAAATACAAAAATACAAAAATAGTCGGGTGTCCAAACTTAACTGTCCGCCACGGCGAGACAGAAGTCGGCAAACTAGTTTAGGGGCAAAGATTAACACAAAAAAATATGAAAAAGATTTATAAATATTATAAGGAAAGATTAATTGAGATTAGTGGTAAGAATAGAAGTTTGTTTTCTAAAAAGGTGAGCCGCAAATATTCTTACGATATTGGAAAAATTTTGAAGGGTGATAATGATATTGTTGCCGAATTTATAGATTTTTTGTGGCGCGGTAAAAAGTCTAGTTTTACGCTTGTATCTAGCAAACATAAAAAAAGGCTTTGGGAAAATTTACAGGGTGAAGTTGCTAACGAAAAAAATGTTATTAGCACGCAAGTTAATGCGCTTAGATATTTAAAGCGCGAGATAGAAGATTTTGCACGCGAGACGGGCAGGTACGAACTTTTTGTTGGCTACCCTTTTGTTGAGGGCAGTATTGGTAGGGAGTCTATTGTTAAAGCGCCACTACTACTTTTTCCGGTAGTTATAAACATAGAGGACGAGCAAACAGTTACGCTAGAGTTTAAAGAAAACGAAAATATACAAATAAACAAGGTTTTTACATTTGCATACGCAAAACACCACAGACTTAACATAGAGGATGTACAACTAGATTTTGAAAGCCTGCCGCGCGCTAATTTAAAAAATGTAGATGCCGTTTTAAAAATGCTTAAAGACAACGGCTTTAAAATAAATAATAAGTCTAAAGATAGAGGGCTTAAAAACTTCGAGCAACCAAAACTGCCACAACTAAACTCTGAGATAGAAGTTAAGTACTATGCCGTGCTTGGTCGCTTCCCGCTTGCAAACTCTATTTATAACGACTATACACAACTAGAAAAACTAAACCTAACAACAGATGCAATAAGGCTACTACTAGAAAACAAAAAAGTTAAGCCTAAAAAAAGTAAGACAAAATCTAAAACCACTAAAGATGAAAACACATACACAATAAGCCAACTAGACTACGCACAAGAGAGCGCAATTAAAAGACTTAACCAAAGCGGCAATTTGGTTATATATGGTCCGCCCGGAACTGGAAAGTCGCAAACTATTGTTAATATTATTGCGGACGCACTTTGTAAAGGCAAGCGCGTTTTGGTAGTTTCGCAAAAAAAGTCTGCACTTGATGTTGTTTATAATAGGCTTGGCGTTTTAAACAATAAGGCTATGTATATAAACGACCCAGAAAAAAACAGAAACAACTTTTACGAAAAAGTTAGGGTAGCGCATCAAGAAAATGTAAATATACAAGATGTTGGGCTTGTGGCCTTAAATATGGGGCAATCTTTACAAGGCGTTTACGGCGAGATTTTAGATGGAATAAATCAAGAGATTAAGTTGCTAGAGGATATATCTAACACACTTACAAAGCCTACAACTTTTGGTATAAGCCTACAAAAGATGTATGCAAAGTCGCGCCTTATAAACAAGAATACGGGCGAGCATAAACTTTACGAAGAGATTTTAAAAAACCCAAGATTAATGGAATTAGGCTATAAAGATTTAAACGACGCCGTTAGAATTATAGGCGAGAAAAAAAAGTGCGAACTTTATTACAACCGCCTTGAGATGCAAAAAAACAACCCGCTTGTTAATCACATATTTACAGATTTAGATGTTCACACACTTAACAGCATAATGTCTTACTTGCAAAACTTGCTGTCTAAACGAATTGCGCCTTTTGATATGGGGCAAATCACAAACCTACATCAACTGCTGGGCTTTTATATAGAAAACAATCTTAAAAGCGCGAAAGAACTAGCGCCACTTATAAAGTATATTGCTACGCTAGAAAACCCACGGGCAAGCGGGTCTGCGCTTAGAAAAAGAGAAAAAGAAATTAGCGAAGCCTTTTTAGCAACACTACCTAAGGTTGAGGCTTATATCGGTGAGTATCCGCTTTTGCAAAAAGTTTTAGATAGGCGCGGGCTTTGGTTTATTGTTAGTAACATCTTAAACGGCAACGCGGTTTATATCAAGTTGCTTTTAAATGCGCTAGAAAATTATGCAAACATAAGGGATATGAACATAAACCTAGAATTTTTAGGGCATATAGAAAAAACCATACTAGACTTTGCGTACGAAAATTCTAGCAACCTAACAGAATTTAAGTGGGTTATAAACTCTGTACTTCCAATCAGAATTTATCACGAGATAGTTTTGTTGGAGGAAAAATATAAAGTGCAACTATCCAACATAATGGAATACGAGAATATAAAAAATAGGATAGTGTCCCTAAGGGCAGAACAAAAAAAGATTGTTCAAAAAATGTCTACCGAAAACTTTAAGGGCGAATATAAAAAACTCTACGATAAAACGCCAGAGAGCAACAACTTTTTGTATCAAATAAACAAACAGCAAAACCTGTGGCCTATCAGAAGGCTAGTAGATGTTTACGGCGAATTATTGCTTAAACTTTTTCCGTGTTGGTTGCTATCGCCAGAGAATGTATCTACGCTTATGCCGCTTAAGGCTAACTTGTTCGACCTTATTTTGTTTGATGAGGCTTCGCAAATATTTATAGAAAGTACGCTTCCTACAATATATAGGGGCAAGCACATTGCCGTTGCGGGAGATAACAAGCAACTTCGCCCAACAGCGATGTTTGTAAGGCGCTATATGGGTAACGACTTAGATGATGAAGAAGACTATAACACTCAAGCAGCGCTAGAAGTAGAAAGTTTGCTAGACTTAGCAACAAGCAGATATGGTAGCGCAAACTTAAACTATCACTACAGAAGCGCATACGAAGAACTTATAAGTTTTTCTAACTATGTGTTTTACGACACGAAACTGCAAATTGCGCCAAACTTAACAAACAACAAAAACGACAAGCCAATAGAAAGGGTAAAAGTAGATGGCAGGTGGATAAACAGAAAAAACACAGAGGAAGCCAAAAAGATTTTAGAACTTCTTAAAAAAACTCTGAAAAACAGAAAGGCGTCTGAGACTATTGGTATAATAACATTTAACTCAGAGCAAGAGAGTTATATAGCAGACTTAATTGATGACGAGTGCATTAAGGATAATAATTTCAGAGATGCAATTGTTAAAGAGCGCAACAGAAAAGAAGATGGGCAAGATGTTAGTTTGTTTATAAAAAACCTAGAGAATGTTCAGGGTGACGAGCGCGATATAATTATATTTAGTATAGGCTATGCGAAAAACGAGCAAGGCAAGGTTGTTGCGCAGTTTGGTCCGCTTAACTTAGAGGGCGGTGAGAACAGACTGAACGTTGCTATAACAAGGGCTAAAAAGAAAATCTACGTAGTAACAAGTATAGAGCCGGAGGACTTAAACGTAGAAAACACAAAGCACTTGGGTCCTAAAGTGTTTAAAAAGTATTTAGAGTATGCGCGCGCTGTATCTACTGGCAACAAAAACGAGGCGCAAATTATACTAGATGGCTTCTCTAGTTTTATAGGGCTTGGTGCAGATAGTGTTAACTACGTGCTAGAACTTAAAGAGGCGCTAGAAAAAATGGGCTACGATGTAGATGCTAATTTAGGTAACAACGCATATAAGGTCTCACTAGGTGTGTACGATAAAGAGTTGGGTAGATATCTAGTTGGTATAGAGTGTGATGTTACGGCGTTTAATTCGTCGTCGTCCGTTTTAGAGCGCGATGTATTTAGGTCTAAATTTAAAGAGTCGCGCGGTTGGACTATTATAAGAGTATGGGCAAGGGACTGGTGGCTATCTAAGGGCAAGGTAATATCTGCAATAGATAAGGCGGCAAAGTTAGAAAAAAAGAGATTAAAGTAATAATTTACGACTTGACCTTTTTTGAAGAATTTGTGTATAATATAGTGTAGTGTTTAATATACTGGATAGTCAAACCATAGTAGTGTTTCAGCATAGAAGAAAAAAATTAAGTACGTGAAAAACGCTTGACAACATCACTAGCAAAGTGTTATACTATAAGTCGAGAGATTTACTAGAATTTTATTACTCAAAAATCGGAGGTTTTTTAAGATGGCACAATCATCAACACAAACAAATTTTTTGGTTTTACCTAATTCAGGTAATCTGGTTACTGATGCTCAGGCGCAACATATCGATGGCGGTCAAAGGGTAATGGATAACGACGACAATAGGTTACTATCCGCATTGGTGGTTAATAACCAAGATACTAGCCAAGAGTGGGTAGTAATTACGGGTCCTGGTGGCACAGCAATGTACAAACCAGGCTGGGCAAACTAAAACCAAAGCAATAAAAACCACCGGTTTTTATTCTCTAGATATGTGTCGGTATACATATCAGCGTGAGGTCCACCTTAGGGCAAAAAGCAAGGCAAGAAAAGAGCCTTGCTTTTTGCTTTATTAAAAAACCATTAACAATTTTAACAATTTTTATTTTGAAAAAATTGAAAAACCGCTTTCAAACATTTGCGTTATTAAAAAAAATATGCTATTATATATAATGTAATAGTGTAATATGGGGAAGTGTATGTTCTTTTACTTTACGCAATGTAATATTATGTTAGATAGTGTAAAGTGTAGAGTGTAAAGTGTAAAGGTTGTTGCACCGCTAGCGCGGGCAAAATCTATTTGTGAATTGCGTAAAACAGCATTAAAATTAAACATATATAAAAATCAAAAACAAATCCATTTAGAAAGGAGAGAGAAAGGTGGCAAAAAAGAAGTATCTTTCTGGGGGAAAATCATTCCCGGGTGGTGCCTATCCGAACGCATCTAAGTATTATTCTGAAGATGAAGAAATTTCGCTTATGCCTGCCCCTAAAACAGTTTACATACCTGTTGTTCAAGATAGCGGTGGCGTTTGGGCTAAGAGAGAAATAGTTGTACAAGCAGGACAAGCTGTTAAAAAAGGGCAAGTAATTGCGACAATTACAAACTGGAATACTGCTAATGTACACTCTAGCGTATCGGGCATAGTTAAGGGCATCGAAAAAAGGTCTAACCCTAATGGCATTAAAATCGACCACATCGTTATAGAAAACGATGGCAAGGAAGATGAAGTGCTGTTGCCAATTTTAAACGACCCAAGTGCAGACGAGATTATAGAGCGCGTAAAAGAAGCAGGGGTTGTTGGACTTGGTGGTGCCGGCTTCCCAACTCACGTAAAGTTAAAGCCTCCCTCGCCAGTTGATTCTTTATTAATCAACGCGGCAGAGTGCGAGCCTTATATTACGTGTGACGACCGCATTATGCAAGACTTAACAGAGAAATTTGTTGAGGGTGTGAAGCTTATGGCAAAGGCGCTTGGTGTAGAAAAAATCTACATAGGCATAGAGGTTAACAAACCCGACGCTTACCACGCGCTTAAAAAGTATGAGACAGAAAACTTCATACTTGTAAAACTTAAAAAGAAGTATCCACAGGGTGCAGAAAAACAGTTACTTTATGCATCACTAAGGCGTAAAGTTCCTGTTGGAAAATTCCCGGGTGATGTTGGTGCTATTATCACTAACGTTCATACCGCTTTATCAGTTTACTTGGCTGTTAAAGAAGGTAAGGCAAGTTACGAACGCGTTACTACAATAACGGGTGGCGGTGTAACCAGACCAGCAAACATTTGGATACGTAATGGTACGCCATTAGAAGAAGTTTTAGCACATTGCGGCGGAATTAAAGAGGGCGAGCAGGTTGTTAAGATTATCGCGGGCGGACCTATGATGGGTTCTGCTATGATAGACTTAGAGCCGGTAGCGTCTAAACTTGTATCTAACGTAATTTTTATGACGCCTGCTGAAACATTTACAGACAAGCCTACACAATGTATCTCGTGCAGAAAGTGTATATCTATTTGCCCTATGATACTTATGCCGGTTATGATAGACGACTGTGTAGAGTTTGAAGATTATGCAGGTGCAAAGGCATACCACGTTAACGCTTGTATAGAGTGTGGCTGTTGTGCGTATATCTGCCCGGCTAAGCGTGCTTTAATTACAAGTATGCGTATAGCAAAAGATAAAATATGGGAGCTTGGGCTGTAATTTGTCCGTGGAGGTTTAAAAAATTATGGAAAGACAAAATCTTATAGTATCGCCAAGCCCGCATTTTACCAATAAAGGCTTTTTCAGGGCACACACAACACAAAGCATAATGATGCACGTATGTATAGCGCTTATACCAGCACTAATTGCAAGCGTACTATTTTTCGGACCATCATCGCTTGTTATAGTATTATTATGTGTGGCTGCCTGTATTGTTGGCGAATTATTATTTAATTTAGCAGCAAAGCAGAAGTTAACTATTAACGATTTTTCTGCTGTTGTAACGGGTTTAATACTTGGTTTAAACCTACCTATTTTTGTTAACGAGGCTGGCGACCCGACCCCGTTTGCACACTGGTATATCCCAGTTGTTGGTGGTTTGTTTGCTATAATTGTTGTAAAAATGATTTTTGGTGGAATTGGTAAAAACTTTGCCAATCCGGCGGCAACTGCAAGGCTATTCGTATTCTTTGCATTTGGTGCGGCGGCTTTATACCCTATCTACCACAACACATTCGAGTACTTCCAAACAATTTCAGTACTAGGTGGCGCAACGCCGCTTCAGGCTGTATCAGAGTGGTTTGCGGGTTCTAGTTGGGGAGACGACCCGATGTCGTCTATTGCGCCGGTTGCATTATGGGATATGTTTATCGGTCGAACCGGTGGTGTTATTGGTGAGACAAGCGTACTCGCATTGCTTATTGGCGGTGTGTACTTAGGTGTGCTTCGCATTATAGACTGGAGAATACCAGTTATATATATGGGCGGTACGTTCTTACTAATTTTACTACTAACGGGTTCTTTAAATGCTGGTGTTATACACTTACTAGGTGGTGGACTTGTGTTTGGTGCTATATTTATGGCAACAGACTATGCATCTAGCCCAAAGTCAGACTTAGGCATTTACATATACGCGGCGGGTCTTGCGCTTATAACTGTATTAATCAGACTATTTACAGCGCTACCTGAGGGTGTATCTTTCGCAATAGTATTAATGAACTTAGTTAATCCACTAATGGATAAGTACTTTATTCACAAGCCGTTTGGCTATGTTAAGCCAGTTAAACCGGCTTAACGAATTCAGAATTAAAAATTCAGAATTCAGAAATGTTAAATGTTAAGTTTTAAATTTTAAATGATTTCAGCCATTTAAAACAAATGCATTTGAACAGTCGGAGTTTAGACCTTTCTTACAATTTGCAAAAATAAATAATTACCCGCGTAAAGCGGTGAAACAATTTAACATTAAACATTTAACATTAAAAATTAAAAAAATAGGAGATTTAAACAATGGTAGAGAATACGTGGAGAAGACTGGGCATTAACACTTTAACACTTGTGCTTATTGTTTCCATTTGTGTAGGCTTACTAACTGTGTTAAACGTAGTATTTTGGGTAGCACCAGACGAGGCTAGATACTACAGATGGATGGCACAATCTATGGTAGGCTTAGACGATAGGGGCAGACCAGCACAGATAGAAAGTGGTGCGGACGACCCAGAAAACTTTATAAGAGTTCCGGTTAGGGGTTTTATAGATGAGGGCAGAGGGATAGACAGAAATGCGCCGGGGGTTAGGTATGTTCCGGGTGCGGCAGCGCAAGGAGCGGGTGCGTGGTTATGGAACCATAACGCAGACACGGGCGCGATTCACGCGTGGCCAAATATGCCTTTATACAACGAGCAAGAAGAACTTAATTTTCACTGGAATTATTACGAGCCAACAAATCAGTTTATAGTAAGCCGTATGTTTTTTAACAACATAGGTACGGCGGCAGAGCCACAATTTGGCTCTATGATATACATCATAGCAAGAAGTTACGGCTTCCGTGGCGGAGAGTGCTATGTAACTATAGCAATAGACACAGACACAAACCTTATGGAAGGCATCTACTTGTGGTCGGAAGGTATATTAAACAACTTCTTCCCAATGGAGAGACAATATAGAATGAGGGAAGCGTTTGATATGGTTTTAAACAGAGCGGGCGTTATTGCGGGCGAGACTGTAGGTACTGTAATGGAGTTTAGAAACGTAGGTACAGCATCTAGACCAAACGTAACGGGCGGAGGTTCTGCTAACCCAAGCATTACTGTTGTAACAAACGCAACGCAGACATACGACGCATTTATAAGGGCTTTAAATGGTGCGCTACTTGCATTCAGAAACGGCTTGCAAGACCCGTTTGAGATTGCTAGAGGCTTATTCGAAAGGCTAGCAAACTTCGACGCGGCAGACTTAACGCACATAACGGCGGCAAATGTAACGGCGGACGACTTTGCTAACTCTCAAGTTTTAGCAACAGCAGAAAGGGATAACCACAGTTATGTACTAGTACAAACAATAGGCTCTGATGCTTCAAGGTCTCCAAGAGACTGGGGTAACAGAATATTCCAAGTAATATTCAGAATTAATAATGACACGGGCAGACTAGTAGGTATGTACTATAACCCAGACTCAAGTACAATTGCAAGGCAAGCAGGCGTACACGAGCCTGAGGAAGCAATTCACGCTTTCAGAGATTTAGCGCTTTCAGCTGCAATGCCACCAATTAATGCTGACCCGGGACCAACGTTTGGCGGTACTTCAGCAGGACCATCGGGCGAGCATACAATTTCGCATACTGGTGCTACAACAACTGTTAACCAAGTTGCTATGTCACTTAACTTAGTGGCGGCGTGGGCAAGGGCAAACATAAACTAATCCCAAAAAGGAGGTAAAAATTCTATGGAAAACACAGAATTCGCAGTGGACACAGACTTCGTAACAGAAGAAGTGCAAACGCAGGTTGTTACTGTAGAGGCAGAGGATAAAGGCGGAAAATATAAAAAGATTATGATGGGTGGTCTTTTAAGAGAAAACGCTTTATTCAGAATGGCTCTTGCACTTTGTCCAATCGTAGTTGTTACAAGTACAGCATTCGGCGCCTTATTTATGGGATTAGCAACACTACTTGTTTTGGCGCTTGCTACTTTAATAACAAACTTACTTATACCTGTTATAGACAGCAGGGTAAGAATACCAATTTATTTAGCAATAGTTGCTACACTTGTTATAGTTGTTAGAATGTCTTTTGCGTGGATAGAAGACACAACAGGAATTCCTGTATTTACACCTATAGCAGTAGCAATTAACTTAATTGTTGTTAACTGTATCATATTCGGTAGAATAGAAGGTTTTGCAACAAAAAGAACAAGAGATGCAGAAGGTAATCTAATAAAAGCAAACAACCCGGGTCACGCTGTGGTAGATGGTATATTTATGGGTCTAGGTTTACTAGGCGCGCTAGTTATATTGGGTGCTATCAGAGAAATTTTAGGTCTAGGTACTATTTTTGAGATAGAGCTAGCACCTGTAATAGAAGACGGTGGCTTTATGGCGCCTATCGGGGTTATCTCTACACTTGCTGGTGGTTTACTAACATTAGGCATACTTATGGCTGCATTCAATCAAATCTATAAAAAGGCTACACAACCTAAAGCACCTTTTAAGAGACCAGAAAAAGTAGCACAGGAGGTAGCATAAAATGTTTGAAACTTTCCAAGCAGAATATGTAGTTGTAACCATTGCGTTATTATTTGGTGCTAACTATGTTGTTGCACAAGGTTGGGGTCTTTGCCCGTTTGTTGGGGTATCTAGAAAGGTTGAGAGTGCAATAGGTATAGGGTTTGCAACGGTTTTTGTTACTACAATGTCTAGTATATTATTGTACTTGTTATTTACTAACGTAGTTGTTCCGGGGGCTGTTACGGATGCTGGCTTTATGTTCCTAGATATACTTATATTAATTGTTGTAATAGCAAGTTTTGTTGGAATCACAGAAATTTTTATCAAAAAGTTTGTTCCAACACTTTACTCAAGTTTAGGAATTTACTTACCGCTTCTAGCAACTAACTGTTTAATCTTACAAGTAACAATCAGAATTACTAACCCGCTTAACGAGTATGGCTTATTAACGGCGGCTTTACACGGCTTGTTTGGTGGACTAGGTTTCTTACTTGTTATTGTATTACTAGCAGGTATGAGAGAGAAGATGGCAAGAATCAGAATTCCGAGACCTTTCGCAGGTTTCCCAATTTCTTTAGTAGCCGCAGGTATTATTGGTCTTGCGTTCTTAGGGTTAGTTGGGTTACTGCAGTTGTAAAAGGAGGTAAATTAAATGAATGCATTTTTATATAACATTTTAGCGTACGTTCCGGGGTTGCCGGAACCTGAAAGACGCCCAGAATTTACCTTCGAATACATTTTCTGGCCACTTTTGGTAGGTGTTTTAGTAGCCGTGTTGTTTGCAGTATTGCTAACAGTTTTGGCTATTAGATTTCACGTACCAGCAGATGAGAAGGTAGCCGCAATTAACGAACTTTTACCGGGGGCTAATTGCGGGGCGTGTGGTTTTGCAGGTTGCGAAGGTTTTGCAAAAGCACTAGCGGAAGAAAAAATAGACTTAAAAGAATGTGGTCCGGCAGACCCGTCTGCTAAAGAGAAAATCTTTGGTATATTAGGTAAAGAAGGCTCTTTCGAGGCGACATTTGCAGTAGTTGCGTGTAATGGCGGAGTGCGTGCAAAAGATAGGTTCGAGTATGTGGGATATGAGACTTGTGTGGCGGTTGCTGCAACAAGTGGTGGTCACAAATTCTGTTCTAAAGCGTGTTTTGGCTTTGGCGACTGTATTGCTGTTTGTCCTGTAGATGCTATAATTTTACAAGACAACCAAGTAGTAGATATAGACCACAAGTGTATCTCGTGTGGGCTGTGTGTTAAGAAGTGTCCTAACAAGGTTATCAAAATTATACCGGCAAAAGCACCAGTTTTTGTTGCGTGTAATTCAAATTGCAGAGGGGCAGATGTTACAAAAATCTGTGAAACGGGCTGTCACGGTTGTACATTATGTGAAAGGGCTTGTCCTACGGGCGCTATCAAAATGGAAAACAACCTACCAGTGTGGGACTACGAAAAGTGTACTTCTTGTATGGAGTGCGTAAAGAAGTGTCCAAGAGACATAATTTTCGACCGCACACACCTAGTGCCACCACAGTAAACTTTTAAAACTTCTGTGGACAACTTAAAAACAAATTAGGTATAAAATCAGCGTATTGCTCAAAAGTGCAATGCGCTGATTTTTTTTATGACCTAGGAAATATCGCTTTTTGAAAGAGAGTGAAAAGCCTCGTCCAAAAAAGCCGAGCCTCAAGCGAGGGAAGCGGCGAAGCCGCCTTTTTTATAATTGGCAAGGCATAGCAAATTTGTTTTAGAGATAGAGCAATAAGTTTGTATTAGAAATAAGCAATTTGTATGAGAATGGCTTTACGTACAAAAAAGTTTTGTGCTATAATAAAAGAGAAATTAATTGAGCCTTTTTGGATATGTTAGATTTTTTCTCGGTTGTTTGCTACGCAAACAAAGGTTCAAAAATCTAAACATATCCAAGCCACTCAACTTTTGCCCTAATAAGTGCTTCGCCTAGCGGGCGCAATTAAAACAGAAATTAAATAAGGAGAAAATTATTATTATGAGAATGGAATTTAAGTTTGATAAGGGTGCAGTAGACCGCTATGGTTTTACAATGCAAAGTGTGTTTGAGTGCATAGCAGAGCAAGCACGAGAAGTAAACCTAAAGTTCAAAATAGAAGGCAATATGCTAGTAGTATTTGGCACGGGTAAAAAAGATGACTTATCTGGAATGCTAGGTTTGATGCACGATTTAAGTCATTCAGAGTGGTTTTTAAAAACAGCAACTCATTGGACATTTGAAACGGAAACCACATTTGAAGATGTTTTAAAACAAGTGAGAGAGAAATACAGACAGGGGGAATTACCGCTATGAGAATGGAATTTAAGTTTGATAAGGGTGCAGTAGACCGCTATGGTTTTACAATGCAAAGTGTGTTTGATTGTATAGCAGAGCAAGCGCGCGAAGTAAATCTAAAGTGCAAAATAGAAGGCAATATGCTAGTAGTATTTGGCACAGGTAAAAAAGATGACTATTCTGGAATGTTGACTTTATTAAGCACATTTAAAAACGAGGAGTGGTTTATAAAAACGGCAACTCATTGGACATTAGAAACAGAAAACACATATGGGGATATTTTAAAGCAGGTAAAAGATAAGTACAAAAGGGGGATATACCCATTAAAATAAAAATGACAGATAAATCGCGTAAGCAAATAGCGTTCGATTTAAAGCAAGAGTGGTTAAAAGAGTATTATCCAAAACCTGCTATAACTCTAAACCCAGACCACTATAAAAATGCTTATTACGATTTAAAAAGATTTTTTATTAAAGAAAGGTGGGCGCATAGGCAAGGCTCTGTGTACACATCTAACTACAAGTTAGATGATAGCGAAGTTTCAGATATAATTGACAAACTAGCCAAGGCGATGCCGTGGTTAACTAAGTGTGTTAGGGCTATAGATGTAACGGACGTTAGTAGCCAGCATTGCCTTAAGCACAGATTAGCACTAGCAACAAAAAATGCATTAAAGTCTAAAACTAAAGTAACGCCCGCATTGAAGCACCAAAAGTATAACAGCACAAATAGAAATTACAACTCTTACGACGACCAGATGTAGAGCGAGTGCAAAAGTATATGCAGGTAGCGTGTATGGTATTAAGCATATGCAGAGCAAACGCAGGTAGCGTGCCTTGTGCAGAGCAAGCATAAGGCAAGGTTTAGAGCGAAAGAGTGAGAAGTAGTTTGAGCAATGTGCTGTTTTTGTTTGCTCTTTTTTTTGTTTTGTGGTATAATATCTAAATATACAAAAATAGGCTTTTATAGTAAACATCTTGCAAAACTTAGTATAAGGTTGTAAATTGTTTGCGGTAGTTCGTTGAACATATGCAAACATATGCAAGCAAACTTATATTTAGGTTATAAGGTGGTTTTTCAAAGCAAATAAAGGAGTGGGCAATTTATATGGCTAAGAAATTAAAAGCAGATAGTAAAGTGTCGAGTAATGCGGCAAAGGCAGAAAAGTCGGCAAGTGCCACAGCGGTAGATGCTCGGGCGCACAAGTATGTTTATATGTTTAACGAGGGCGATGGCTCTATGATTAACCTTTTGGGTGGTAAGGGCGCAAACCTATGCGAGATGACGCGCTTGGGGCTTCCTATCCCGCAAGGGTTTATTGTTAGCACGGAAGGCTGCACTAACTATAACACGAGCGGCAAGGTGCTGTCTAGTGAGATTAAACAGCAAATAGACAGCGCAATTGTAAATTTAGAAAAACTAACGGGCAAGCAATTTGGGCTAAGTAATAGTGATAAAGGGGCTGTGCCGCTTTTGGTATCTGTGCGCTCTGGCTCTAGGGCTAGTATGCCGGGTATGATGGACACCATTTTAAACTTAGGCTTAAACGACGAAGTGGTAGAAGTTTTAGCCGCGGTTACTAACAACGCGCGCTTTGCGTATGATAGTTATCGCCGCTTTATAATGATGTATGGAAGCATTGTTGAGGGTATAGATAAGCACATTTTTGAGAGCGCGTTTGATAATTTTAAAGCAAGAAATAATATAGCAGATGATGCCGACCTAACGGCAGAGCATTATAAAAAAATTGCTAATATGTTTAAAGAGTCTTACAAGTACGAGCGCGAGCGCGACTTTCCGACGTGTGTAAAAGAACAACTTTTTAACGCGGTAGAGGCTGTGTTTGATTCGTGGGAGAACGAGCGCGCTTACACTTACAGGCGTATGTACGATATCCCGCACGACTGGGGTACGGCTGTAAACGTGCAGAGTATGGTGTATGGAAACTTTTGCGATAAGTCTGGCACGGGCGTTGTGTTTTCTAGAAACCCATCTACCGGCGACAAAGAAATTTACGGCGAGTACATAATGAATGCGCAAGGCGAGGATATTGTTGCGGGCTTAAAAACGCCAAAGCCATTTTCTGAATTAGAGGCAGAACTGCCAGAAGTATATAAAGAGTTTTTAACACTCTCAGACCTTTTAGAGCGCCACTATAAAGATATGCAAGATATGGAGTTTACTATAGAGCAAGGCAAACTTTATTTTTTGCAAACGCGAAGCGGAAAGCGTACGGCAACGGCTGCCCTAAAAATAGCGATAGATTTAGTAGACGAAGTTTTAATAACAAAGCAAGAAGCAGTTTTAATGGTAGACCCAAAGCAGTTAGACGCTTTGCTTCACCCAGTTTTTGATACAAAGGCGCTTGCAAAAGCCCAGCATATTGCAAAGGGGTTGGCGGCGTCGCCCGGGGCTGCTAGTGGTAAAATTTACTTTACATCTAAAGATGCAGAGCGTGCGGCGGCAAAGGGTGAGAAGGTTATACTGGTAAGAAACGAGACCTCGCCAGATGATATAGGCGGTATGCACGTGTCGGAGGGTATACTAACAGCAAAGGGTGGTATGACCTCTCACGCGGCGGTAGTTGCGCGCGGTATGGGTACGTGCTGTGTGTGCGGGTTAGAGGCACTTCAAATAGATGAAAAGGGCAAAAGGTTTACGCTTGGTGGCAAGGTGTATAAAGAGGGCGCGGTAATCTCGCTAGATGGCTCTACGGGCAAAGTTTACGAGGGGGCTATTGCAACTGTTAAGCCTAAAATTAGCGGGCATTTTGCAACCTTTATGGAGTGGGCAGATAACTTCAGAAAAATGCAAGTCAGAACAAATGCAGACACGCCAGAAGACGCTAAAAAGGCGATAGAGTTTGGCGCAGAGGGCATAGGGCTTGTAAGGTCTGAGCATATGTTTTTTGATAAAGAGCGCATACCAAAAATGCAAAGACTTATACTTGCCGAAACGGAAAAAGAGAGACTTATTGCGTGTCGTGACCTTATCGGTTATCAGCGCGCAGACTATATCGGAATATTTAAAGCGATGGGTGTACGCCCTGTAACCATAAGGCTTTTAGACCCACCGCTTCACGAGTTTTTACCAAAAACAGACGCCGAGTTTAAACTTCTAGCAAAGCAGTTAAACGCAAGGGGGCGCGACAAAGTAGATTGGAAGCAACTAAAGTTAAGGGCGGCTAGCCTTCACGAGATTAATCCAATGATGGGTCATAGGGGTTGTCGTTTGGCAGTATCTTACCCAGAGATTGCCGCAATGCAAACGCGCGCAATTATAGAGGCGCTTGTATACTTAAAGCAAAACGGGCTTAAGGCAAATGCAGAGATTATGATTCCGCTTATTAACGATGTTAAAGAAATGCGCTTTGTAAAAAACATTGTGCTTGCGGAAGCGCAAAAAGTTTTAGATGAGACCAGCATAGAAGTAGACTATACAGTAGGCACGATGATAGAAATACCAAGGGCGGCGCTACATTCTTTTGATATAGCGCTAGAAGCAGATTTTTTCAGTTTTGGCACTAACGACTTAACGCAGTTAACTTACGGAATATCAAGAGACGATGGCGCAAAAATATTGCAAGACTATCTAGATAATAACATATATCCAAACGACCCGTTCGCCTCACTAGATAAGTCGGGCGTTGGGCTTTTAATGGAAATGTCTGTTAAAGAAGGCAAGCGCGCAAAGCCAGACTTAAAAATAGGAATTTGCGGAGAACACGGCGGAGACCCGGTAAGTATAGAGTATTGCTATAAGTTGGGGCTAGACTATGTATCGTGTTCGCCTTATAGAGTTCCGATAGCGCGCCTAGCAGCAGCACAAGCAAGTATAAGAGAAGAGCGCGAGAAAGAAAAGGGCTTGTCTGAAGTTAGAGGCTAGATGCAATTTTTAATGTTGAATGTTAAATTTTAAATGGTTTAACTCATTAAGGCAATAACTTTTGAACAGTTTGCGATGTGTTTTTGTGTGCATTAAAGAAAATAAATTTTTTCTCGCGCTAAGCGGGTGAAGCAATTTAAAATTTAACATTTAAAATTTAACATTAATTAGTATTGACAAAATTGCGTTTATGGTTTATAATAAGTAAGAATAGAATTTTAGTATAGATAAAGAACATTTAAAAATATATTATGTATTTAAAAATACGGGAGAAAATTTATGGCAAACATTTTAGAACAAGTTAAAAAATTGTTAGCAAGCGAACTTAATATCTCAGAAGATAAAATTGTGCCGGAGGCTAATCTGCAAGACGATTTAGGCGCAGACAGTTTAGACTTAATAGAATTATTAACGGCAATGGAAGAGAACTTAGGCATTCAAATACCAACGGAAGAGGCTTCTGAGATTAAGACCATTGCAGATGTTGTAAAAATTATAGAAGCAAAAAAGAAGTAATACAAGGTAAGCAAAACAAAGCATATGGGCAAAAAAACATATGCAAAAAACATTAGGTTAGGTTAAAGAAAAAAACAAAGGGTAAAAAATTAAGAGTTATGGAAAAAGTAGCGATAATAGATTTAGGAAGCGCTATGGCAAGATTGGTTGTAGCGCAAGTGTCCGATAAAGGACCTTATTATAACATTATAGACGATTACTCAGACAGCATTAAACTTTGCGAGGATATAGCAAGAGACGGAATGTTCCGCCCAGAGCGCATAGCGGAAACAATGAAGGTTTTAAAAAACTTCAGAAAACTTTGCGACTATTATCAAGTAACTAAAACTTTGGCGTATACCTCCAGCATTTTTATGCGCGTAAAAAATCAGAAATCTTTTTTAGACGAAGCATACGCAACCACAGGTTTTAGGTTTAAAATTTTAAACGAAGAAGAAGAACACTACTATTTATATAGGGGTGTTATTAATAGTTTGGATATCCCAAAGGGCATCATTATTTCTATAGAGGCTAATTACACTTCGCTAACTTATTATAATCGCCGAACCATTTTAAATTCGGCTATTTTGCCGTTTGGTGCGCTAACTGTTAATATGCTGTTTAACGAAAGCGGTAAGTCGGGCGAAGTTAATGCTACAAAGGCAGAGACATTTTTTGCAAAGCAACTAACGCAAGTAGATTGGTTGCAAGATATAGAAGACGATACACAGATTGTTGGTGTCGGGGGTTCGTTCAGAAACTTATCTAAGATAAGTAGGCTTGCAAGAAAATATCCACTAGAGATGAACCACAACTATCAAATGGGCGAAGAAGATATAAAAAATGTATACGACTTATTGAAAGTATTAGATATAGATAAGCGCCAAAAACTTAAGGGTTTAACTGCTGGTCGTGCAGATACGTTTGTTAGCGCTGTGTCTATACTAAAGTCTATTATGGACTATGTAAATATAAAGTCGTTAACTATAAGCGGGGCTGGAAAGAGGGAAGGTTTGCTTTTATATCACGCAAGCGGAAACACGCAAGACAAGCCGATGTCTGATATTTTGATGTACAGCGTGAATACATCACTTGCATTTACAAATTCTAATTTCGAACACGCAGAGCATACGGCGGCGCTTTGTATGATGCTGTTTAAGCAACTTAGGGTTTTGCACAAACTTCCGCGCACATACACAAAGGTTTTGCGCGTTGCGGGCTATCTGCACGATATAGGGCTTAATGTAAAGTATTACGACCACCACCGCCATTCTACTTATTCTATACTAGCCTCTCAATTGTACGGGCTTAGCCATAGAGAGATTGTGCTTGCGGCGTTTATTGCGGGTGCGCACAGAAAGGGTGAGGTTGATGTTGCGGGGCTTACAAAGTTTAAAGATTTATTATTGCCAGAAGACTTCGAGGCGGTTAAGCGCCTAGGCATTTTAATAAGAATAGCAGAGGGTTTAGATAGGGGTATGCAAGGTGTGATTACCGGGCTTGTGTGCGATGTTTTGGGCGATAGCGTTATTTTAAAAACAGAAGTAAAAGCAGACGCAAGTTTAGAAATTAGGGAAGCAACCAGAGCCAACCCAGAGTTCAGAAAAGTATATAGAAAAAATTTGGACATACTTTAAAAAATTACAAATTACAATGTACAAATTACAAATATTTTATTTGCTAAATGCTTAATCGTTTGAACAGTTTTAATTTGCTACTTGCACACAATAAAAATATTAAAAAGGCACTACAGCAAACTGTTCAAATGTTTTGTTACTATGAGTTTAACATTTGTAAATTGTACATTGTAATTTGTACATTGAAATTATGATTTATTTTGCAATTGATATAGGTTCGTCAACTACTACGATTTATGAAAAAGGGCGTGGTCTCGTGCTTAAAGAGTCCACCCTTATTGCTATTGAAGAGACGAAAAATGGAGAGATGATAAAAGCAGTTGGCGACGAAGCCAAAGAGCTTATGCAATTTCCTATTGCAAATGTAAAAATCTATTCGCCTATAAAAGAAGCAGAAATTAAAAGTCGCGACAAACTTACAGCGCTTGTTAGGGCTTTTTTTGAAAAGGTTATTGGTAGTGGCGCAGTTGGGGGTAATAGTGTTAAGGGTAGTGGCACTAAGGCAAGTAAGGGCGCTAAAAAGGCTAGCAAAAGTGCCGTAAGCAAAGCGCAGAGTAGTACGCTTGGTGCGAAATTTGCAGTAATTTGTTGTGTTCCGACAGGGGCTTCAGAAAAAGATAAGGCTACATATTTTCATTCTTTAAAAGAAGCGGGGGCAGATGAAGTTCACCTTTTACCGCATTCTCTAGCGCTTGCTAATTATCTAAACTTGTTGCACTCTCACGTGCCGTGCTTTGCTATATCTATGGGACACGGGGCAACCGACTTTGCTATTATAGGCAATGTGTTAAAAGATGTGTACGACAGGGGCAGGAAAGAGATTTTAACTGGTTGCACTATAAACATAGGGGGTAGTTTGCTAAACGCAAGCCTTACAAACTATGTTGCAGAGCATAATTTTTTTGAGATAAGTTCGCGTACCGCGGACATTGCGCGCCAAGAAATAGGCACGCTTCAGCAAAACGACCAGTCTAGTTTAATAATAAATGGCAGAAATTTACTAACTTCGCGCTCTGATGAGATGCGCTTAAACTCGCTTCTTATAAGGGAAGCAATCACGCCTTACTTTTTGCAAATATGTACAGTTATAGATACGATGCTAAAGTTTGTAGACAAAAAAACGGAAGAGTGGCTTGCGCAAACGGGCATATATCTTGCGGGCGGTTTGTCTCAGACTCACGGGCTTGATATATTTATAAAGCACCACCTAGGCTTAAACATTAAGTTAGCAGACGACCCACTTAACGCGGTGGTTATAGGCGCTGGTAGGCTGTGGGATAGTAAAGAGCATTTTGATGCAACGGTAGCGCTCAGCGACTAACGCTTCGCGGCTAGCGCTTCGCGAATGAATAATGAACAATGAATATTGAATAATTGTTACACCGCTAGCGCGGGCAATATTTATAAGGTGCTTGCGTGCGAGCGTGGTGCGGATAAAACCACGGCATATTAAAGTGCGACAAAAAAGAATTGCGACATTAAAAAGAATTGCGGTTAAAGACTTATTTTGTAGAAGGTGGTTCAAAAGTTATAAAAAGAATGTATAATATAAGTCCTAGTTTTTGCTAGGGCTTTTTGTTTTGAAGTGCAGTAATTAACTTTAATACACAGAATTTAATAGTAAGACGTTCAAAAGTAAGTGTTTAAATTGAGTAAAACAATTTAACATTTAAAATTCAACATTTAAAACTGAGGTGAAAATGGCAAGAAAAATTGTGATAACAAGCGGGAAGGGTGGCGTAGGTAAAACAACTGTTGTTGCTAATTTAGGGGCGTCATTAGCAAGGTATGGTTTAAAGGTGGCACTTATAGATTTAGATATTGGGCTGAATAATTTAGACGTGGTGCTTGGTATGGAAAACAAAATAGTGTACGATATTATAGATGTTGTAGAGGGTAGGTGTAGGGTGCGGCAAGCCCTTATTCAAGACGACGAAATAGAAACGCTTTTTGTTTTGCCATCAGCAAGGGGTATAGACAAATCAGACATAAGTGGCGCCGACATAAAAGAGATTGTAAGCAAACTAGATTTGGCGTTCGACTACATAATACTAGATTGCCCAGCCGGCATAGACTTAGGCTTTCATAGGGCTGTAGGGGCGTCTGAAGAGGCGATAGTTATAACCACGCCGCACATATCGGCAATACGAGATGCAGACAAAACAATCAACCTATTAAAAAATTACGACTTAAACAGCATAAGTTTAATAGTAAACAAAGCGCGTGGCGATATGATAGTTAGGGGCGAGATGATGCAAGTGCAAGATATTGTCAAACTATTGCAAACAGAGATTATAGGTGTTATTCCGGATAACGATGATATCTCACTTTTTAGCGCACTAGGCGAGACTGTGTATTCTACATCTTTCACGGGGCAAATATTTGATATGCTAGCAAGCAACCTACATAACGGCACGCGCGATTTATACGACTGCACGCATAGGTATAGGGGGTTTTTTGGTAGGTTTAGAAGAGGATTGAAACGTGGTTTATAGTCGGGGGAAAACCCTTTG